>CAZNJJ010000046.1:0-14716 GCA_964573335.1 uncultured Oscillospiraceae bacterium
CCATTTCGGGACAAGCCGAAATGGAGCGCCTGCGGCGCGCAGCCGCAAGTGTTCATATTAGAAATGAAAATTTAGTGGAAAAACCCCTTCGTCTTTTGCTTACGCAAAATCCACATTCCCTTGAAAAGGGGCGGCTAAAACCACCCCTCCGTCACGGCAAACGCCGTGCCACCTCCCTTGTAAAAAGGGGAGGCTTTTACCTATCCTTTGCCTAAAAAATCCCCTAAAATCTGCAACAACAAAAAAGGAGCGGTTTTCCGCTCCTTTTTGCTTGGTAAAATATATCAATATTTATTTGCCGCCCTTGAGCTGCTTCATGCGCTGGTCGTGCGAAAGCACGCGCTTTCTGATTCGCAGGCTCTTGGGGGTTACTTCCAGCAGCTCGTCATCGGAGATGAACTCTATGCAGGCTTCAAGCGAGAGCTTTCTGGGGGGAACAAGGCGGAGTGCCTCGTCGGAACCGGAAGCACGCATATTGGAAACGTGCTTCTTCTTGCAGACGTTTACAACCAAATCTTCCAGCTTGGGAGAAGCGCCGACTACCATTCCCTCATAAACGGGAGTGCCCGCGCCGATGAACAGCTCGCCGCGCTCCTGCGCGTTGTAAAGACCGTAGGTTACGGCTTCGCCGGTTTCGTGAGCGATAAGCGAACCGCTCTGGCGGCTGACAATTTCGCCGCGGAAAGGCTCATAGCCCTTGAATATGGTGGCGATTATGCCCTCGCCCTTGGTGTCGGTGAGAAATTCGCTCCTGTATCCGAAAAGACCGCGGGAGGGAATGGAAAATTCGAGCTTCATGCGCTCGCCGACGGGATTCATGCTGACAAGGTCGCCCTTTCTTGCGCCGAGCTTTTCCATAACACTTCCCACAGCATCGGCGGGAACATCTATCATTGCGGTTTCAAACGGCTCCATCAAAACGCCGTTTTCCTCATGCATGAGCGCGCGGGGAGCGCCTACCGAAAACTCATATCCCTCACGGCGCATAGTCTCGATAAGAACAGACAGATGCATCTCACCTCTGCCGAGAACACGGAAGCTGTCAGTGTTAGCGCCCTCCTCAACCTTGAGAGAAACGTCCTTTAACAGCTCACGCATCAGTCTGTCTCTTATCTGGCGGGAGGTGACAAACTTGCCCTCACGACCGGCGAAAGGACTGTCGTTTACCGCAAAGGTCATTTCAACGGTAGGCTCGGAAATCTTTACAAACTCGATAGGCTCCACCTTGGCGGGGTCGCAGAGGGTGTTGCCGATGGTGATAGCGTCTATGCCGGAGAACATTACAATGTCTCCCGCCTTAGCATCCTGAACAGGGCGCTTGCTGATTCCCTCAAACTGGTAGATGGCGGTTATCTTTCCGCGCAGGTCGGTGTCGGGATTGTGGAAATCGCACACCTCAACCGCCTGGTTTACCTTCATCACGCCGCGTTCAATTCTGCCGACAGCGGTTCTGCCGACGAAATCGTTGTAATCAACGGTGGAAACAAGAACCTGAAGGGGACCCTCGGTGTCGAGGTCGGGGCAGGGAATGTAGTCAACAATGGTATCAAACAGCGCGGTGAGATCCTCACCCTGAGCATCGGGAGAGAAAGAAGAAGTTCCCGAACGACCGGAGCAGAACACCATGGGAGCATCAAGCTGCTCATCGGAAGCGTCAAGCTCGAGCATCAGCTCAAGCACCTCGTCGATGACCTCAAGCACGCGGGCATCTGGCTTGTCTACCTTATTGATAACGGGAACAACGGCAAGTCCCATTTCGAGCGCCTTGGAAAGCACAAAACGGGTCTGCGGCATGGGACCCTCGGCGGCATCTACCAGCAGCAGAACGCCCGATACCATGCCGAGAACACGTTCTACCTCGCCGCCGAAATCGGCGTGTCCGGGGGTGTCAACAATGTTGATTTTAACGCCCTTGTAGTTCACCGAGGCGTTTTTGGAAAGAATGGTGATTCCTCTCTCGCGCTCGAGAGCGCCGGAATCCATAACGCAGGTGTCTACCTGCTGGTTTTCGCGAAATGTTCCACCCTGCGCCAAAAGACCGTCAACAAGGGTAGTCTTGCCGTGGTCAACGTGGGCGATGATGGCAATGTTTCTCAAATCAGTTCTTTTCAAAGCAATTCACCTTTTCCGTGCAGATTAAACATTCATATTAGTTTCTGTACTTTAACCTAAAAATTATACAGCGAAAAAATATCCGCCGTCAAGGAAAACCGCAAAAATAGCGGGAATAAAATGAAAAAACCGGCATTTTCCCGCCGATAAAGGCAGAAAGACCGGTTTTTCAGGCGGAAAAGGAAATCAATTTTCGCGGGAGGAAAGCACCATTGCGGCGACACAGCTCAAAACGAAGCAGGCACAGCCCGCCGTTATCATCACAATGGCGGTGATGGAGCGCCAAAGCACCTTGGCGTTTTTCAGTCTTTCGGAATCCATGATAACAGCTCCTTTCTGTCGGAATTTTGTATTTGAATCGGTATAGCGAACGGAGTGAGGGGGAGGATTTAAAAGCCGACTTTCTCCCGCAAAAGATAACGCAAAGCCTCCCCTTGCCGCGCAAGGGGAGGTGCCCCGACAGGGGCGGAGGGGTGGTTATTTGCCGCCCCTTGTAAAAAGGGGGAGGCTTTCAGAGGGAAACCCCTTTGTCAGCCGGCGCTGACTACTGTGTATAACTTCGCGCAGCCAATCGCGCGTATTGCGCTCTTGGGCGCTCACTTAACCACCCCTTAAAAAGGGGTGTCTTTGAGGTTTGGAAAAAGTCAACTCTGCGCTGTTCAAGGAGAAACGCTCAAACGGTAAAATCCTCCGGTGCGCCTTTTTCCACCGGCAGAGTGGCAACGGCATTGAGTGCCGCTGTTGCCGTATGCCCGACAAGGTATTCAAAATACGCCTGCGCCCCTATCATGGCAGCGTTGTCGCCTGTGAGTGAAAGCGGCGGCATAACCAGCTTCAAGCCGCGCGATTTTGCCTGCCGCGCAATTTCGGTGCGGAGTCGGGTATTAGCCGAAACGCCGCCCGCTATCGAAAGGGTTTTATATCCCGTCTGCTCGGCGGCGAGCATCAGGCGGGAAATGAGCGCGTCGCACACGGTTTTTTCAAAGCAGGCGCAAAGCGAGGGAATATCAAGCTCCTGCCCCTTTTGAGAAGCGTTGTGAATAAGATTCACCACCGAGGTTTTCACCCCCGAAAAGCTCATATCAAGCGGAGCGCCCTCAACCTGCGGCTTGGGGAATTTGTATTTTGTCTCGTCTCCCTCTCGGGCAAGATTATCCAGCTTAACGCCGCCGGGATAGCCCAATCCCATAGAGCGAGCCGCCTTGTCAAACGCTTCTCCCGCCGCGTCATCGCGGGAACGCCCCAGCACCCGAATATCGGTGTAGTCGCGCACATCGGCGATGATGCTGTGTCCGCCCGAAGCTACAAGGCAGAGAAAAGGCGGTTTCAGCTCATGGTCTGCGATATAGTTTGCCGCGATATGTCCTCTTATATGGTGAACAGGGATAAGAGGCTTGCCGCAGGCGAGCGAAAGACCCTTGGCAAAATTCAAGCCGACAAGCAGCGCGCCGATAAGTCCTGGCCCTGCCGTGACTGCCACAGCGTCGATGTCATCGAGTGTTAAGCCGCCGTCGGAAAGCGCGTGGGCAACAACCTCGTCTATCTTTTCGATATGGCGGCGGGAGGCTATCTCCGGCACAACTCCGCCATAGAGACTGTGTTCCGCTATTTGGGTATGTATCGCCGAGGTGATAACATTTCTGCCGTTTTCAACCACTGCGGCGGCGGTTTCGTCGCAGGAGGTGTCTATTGCCAGTATTTTCATGGTCTTTCGCTCCTTAAAGGTCACTGTTTTGTAAATTCAAGGCGCATCATCAGCGCATCTTCTCTCGGGAATGAGTAAAAATTGGGGCGAATGCCTATTTCGCCAAAGCCCAGCTTTTTATAGAGGGAAATCGCCGCCCGATTTGAGGGGCGAACCTCCAGCGTCAAGCTGAACAGCGAGCGCTTTCGGCACTCGGATATAAGCGAACGGGTGAGCGCCTCTCCCGCTCCCATTCGGCGGAACTCGGGCGAAACGGCGATATTGGTCACGCTCCCCTCGCCGCAGACATATTCCAGCCCCGCCCAGCCGATTACTTTCTCGCCCGACAGCGCCGCCATCATCACCGAATCGGCTCTTTTCAGCTCCGACAGCAGACTCTGTTCGCTCCAGGGCTCGGAAAAGCAGAGCTTTTCTATCTCGGCGGCGGATAGGGCAAATTCCTCGCGAAAAGGGAGAATGACGATATTCATATCACTTTGCCTCCAACCAGTTATTGCCGATATTGGCATCGGCAGGCAGCTTGACGTTAAAGGAAACGGCGCTTTCCATCTCCTCGGCAAGAATGGCGGCTACCTTTTCCGCTTCCTGCTTGGGAGCTTCTACGATAAGCTCGTCATGCACCTGAAGGATAAGGCGGGATTTCAGCTTTTCCCTTTTCAGTCTGTCGAAAACCTTTACCATGGCGAGCTTGATTATATCGGCGGCAGTTCCCTGAATGGGGGTGTTCATCGCAATCCTCTCCCCTGCCGCGCGGGTGATGTGGTTTGAGGCGGTCAGCTCGGATACCGGTCTGCGCCTGCCGAACAGCGTTTTGACATAGCCGTGCCGCTTGCCGAACTCTATCGTTTCCCGCATATAATTTTCAACGCCTTTGTAGGTGTCGAGATAGCTTTTGATATATCTGTCCGCTTCCGCCATCGAAACGCCGATGTCTCTCGCCAGTGAAAAAGCGCCTATTCCGTAAACAATTCCGAAATTGACCGCCTTTGCGGAGGAGCGCATCTGCGGTGTGACAAACGCCTCCGGCATATCAAACACCTGCGCGGCGGTTTTGGTGTGAATATCCTCACCGTTTTCAAATGCGGCGGTCATGGCGGGGTCGCCCGAGATATGCGCCAGAACACGCAGTTCTATCTGAGAATAATCCGCGTCTACCAGCTTAAATCCGTCGGGCGCTTTGAAAAATCTCCTCATTCGGCTGCCCAGCTCGGTTCTCACCGGTATATTCTGCAAATTCGGCTCGGAAGAACTGATACGACCTGTTCTTGTTTCGGTCTGGCGGAATCTCGAGTGGATTCTGCCGTCCGGCTCTATCTCGTCCAAAAGTCCGTCAACATAGGTGGAAATGAGCTTTGCCAGCTTGCGGTAGGCGATTATATCCTCGATGACGGGGTGCTTGTTCCTCAGCGACTCGAGTGTGTCAACATTTGTGGAATACCCCTTTTGGGTCTTTTTCCCCGCGGGGAGACCGAGATGCTCAAACAACACTACGCCGAGCTGCTTGGGGGAATTTATGTTAAACTCCTCCCCCGCGAGATACCATATTCTCTCTTTAAGCTCCTGCGCCCGAGCCGAAAGCTCCTCCCCGAACTCGCGCAGTCCCTTTTCGTCCAGCGCAAAGCCGATAGTTTCCATTGAGGCAAGCACCCGCGCAAGGGGTTGTTCTATCTCGCAGAGCAGTTTTTCCATATCCTTTTGGGCAAGCTCCCGCTTTTGCTCCTCAACAAGCGGCGGCAGGAGAAGAATTTCCTTTATCAGCGATTTTTCCTCCTCGCCGATATTCTCGGGCAGCTCGATGCCGTAGGGGGTTATCTCCCGCCCAAAGCAGAGCGCTTCAACGTCATAGGCGGGGGCAAGCGGCGAAAGGAGATAGCCTGCCAAAACGGGGTCGAATTTGATATTCTGCGGCTCTTTTTCGTTGTTGAAAAGCCAGCGGAACCACTCTTTGCTGTCGGTGAGGATAAGCCGCTCGGAATATTCGTTAAGCTCGGCGACGGCTTTATGCAGTTCGGCAAAGTTTTCGTCTAGCAGAACACAGTCATTTCCCAGCAGAGCCATTGCAATCGGAATTTCCTTTTGATAGCGGATAACGGCGAAAATATTTTCGCTTTCAAGCTGAGATTTGAGGGCGGCGGGGTCGTTGTGATAAAACGCCACCTTTTTTGCGGGAGCTTCGGCAAAAGTCTCGGGAGAGGGATTTCCCTCGGGAACGGTGAGAGAAAGCCTTGTTATCACCGAGCGCAGTTCCAAACGCTCAAGCAGGTGATAAAGTCCGTCGTTGTCACGCTCGGCGGGCATAAGCTCGGAAAGGGTGATATTCAGCGGAACGGCGCAGTTTATCTCGGCAAGCTCACGGCTCATATCGGCAGAAGCACGTCCGTCGATGAGCTTTTGGCGCACTCCCTTTTTGATGGAGGGGTCGTCGATATTCTCATAAACCCCCTCTAAGGATTTAAAGCTCTGTATGAGGGAAAGGGCGGTTTTTTCGCCTATTCCCGCAACGCCGGGGATATTATCGGAGCTGTCGCCCATAAGCGCTTTAACGTCTATCAGCTCGAGCGGGGCAACACCGTATTTTTCCATTATGGCGGCTTCGTCCACCATTTCCGCGCCGGAACTGCCGCCGCGGGTGTATGCCAGACGAACGGTAACGCCGTTTCCGACAAGCTGAAAGCTGTCACGGTCTCCGGTGGCGATGACACATTCTCCCCCATCGGCGCGGCTCATGGCGGCGAGAGTTCCCAAAATGTCATCTGCCTCATATCCCTCGAGCGAAACTATCGGATAGCCCAAGAGGGTGAGCAGCTTTTTGAGCGGCTCAACCTGCTGAGCAAGCTCCTCCGGCATACCCTTGCGCTGTGCCTTGTAGCCGCTGAACATCTTGTGGCGAAAGGTTGGGGCGCGCAGGTCAAAGGCGAAAACCACCGCATCGGGCTTTACCTCATCGAAAACCTTGAAAAAAATATTGAGAAATCCGTAGATTCCGTTGGTGAACTGACCGTCTCTTGTGGTGAGCGGGCGAACACCGTAGAAAGCACGGTTTAAAATACTGTTTGAATCAACAGCAAGTAGTTTCATAAGAAAATCCTCCGTGAACCGAAAGCTGTTTCAAACGGCTTTGGTGCGATTTTATTATTGCAATGCTATCCAAACCAAAATTTTCCGCTTAAAAAGTAGACATATATCTATATATTATATCATATCACATCGGGATATGGTATAATCATCGGCGTTTTTTGCTTTAGCGCTGTTTTGAATGTGGTTAAAAGGTTGAATCATATTCGGCATTTTGATAAAATTATAAGACTTTAAAAATTGTTATGGGGTATTTGATGAAGATAGCGAATGTTGAGATAAACGGATTTGCGGCAATGGCGCCTATGGCGGGAGTTGCCGACCTCGCCGTGAGAACACTCAGCCGCAGGTTCGGTGCCTGCTATGCCGTGGGTGAGATGACCAGCGCCAAGGGAATAGCCATGGGCAGCCAAAAGAGCGCCGAGCTGCTCGCTGTGGACAGTGAGCGCCCTTTTGCGGTTCAGCTTTTCGGGGCGGAGCCTGCCTGTGTGCGAACGGCGGCTTTTGAGGCGGCAAAACGCCGCCCCGATGTTATTGATATAAATATGGGCTGTCCCGCGCCGAAAATCGTAGGGGGAAAGGCAGGCAGCGCCCTGCTCAAAAATCTGCGCCTCGCCGCCGAAATAGCGAAAGCGGCGGTGGAGGGAGCGGGAGATATTCCCGTTACGGTGAAGATACGCCGAGGATATGACGCGGGCGAAGATGTGGCGGTTGAAGCGGCGAAAATTCTCGAGCAGCAGGGCATTGCCGCGATAACAGTTCACGGAAGAACCCGCTCTCAGATGTATTCCCCGCCGGTGGACATAGGCTGTATAGGCAGGGTGAAAGCCGCGGTGAAGATACCTGTCATCGGAAACGGAGATATTTTTACCGCGCAGGACGCGAAAAATATGTTTGAATCGACAGGTTGCGACCTTGTGATGGTGGGGCGCGGCGCTCTCGGAAATCCGTGGCTTTTCGGGGAGATAAACGCACTCATGCGGGGAGAACCTATCCCCGAAAGACCCACCGTTGAAGAACGGCTTGCCGTGATGCGTGAGGAAATATCGCTGCTCATCGCCGATAAAGGGGAATATATCGGCTTTAAAGAGGCGCGAAAGCACGTTTCTTGGTATATGACCGGACTGAAAGGGGCGGCGGCTCTCCGCCGGCTCTGCGGAGAGATAAACGGCTGGAACGAGATAGATGCCATCTGCGAAACAGCTCTGCGGGAAAACGCCGGCGAAAATTGAGCCGCAAACGTTTTTCCCCGAGGGAAAAGAAAATCGGCGGGAAATCCCGCCGACCGGCTGCAATCAGTTGTTCTTTTTGTATATCTCGACAAGTCCGTTGAGCAAAAGGTCTTTGTCTATAATAATATCATGCTCGCAATAGGGAATCACCAGTTCTGCCAGACCGCCGCAGGCAACGATGGTTTTCGCCTTGCCTATCTCCTTTTCAAAGCGGGTTATCATGCCGTCGAGCATCGAGGCGGTTCCCAAAATACTGCCCGAAAGCATGGCAGAGGTGGTTTCGGTGGCGATAACATCGAGCTTTGCCGATAGCCCCACCGAGGGGAGCAGAGCGGCGGTTTTGCTCAGCGCTCCGAGCGAGACAATAACTCCGGGGGCTATCACTCCGCCGATATATTCCCGATTTTCGTTTACCACCGTTATTTTGGTGGCTGTTCCCAAATCGACTATTATCGCGGGGAGGGGATATTTGCTCAGAGCGCCCACCGCGGTGGAACAGAGATCCGCGGCGAGGGTGGCGGGGTCGTCTATCCTGATATTCAAGCCGGTTTTCACCCCGGGACCGACAATCGTTGTCGGAATATCACCGAGCATCTTCACAGCCGCGCTCATCACTCCGGTGAGATTGGGAACAACCGACGAGATAACAGCTCCACCGATTTCGCGGGGGGCTGTTTTATTCAGCTTCATTATATTCGAGAGCAAAACCGCGTGTTCGGTGGCGGTTCGCATAGGGTCGGTTTTTATCCGCGAGGAAAAGATAAATCCCTCTCCGCCGCTCACGCCGAAAACTATATCGGAATTGCCTATATCTATCGCGAGAATCATGGCAGACAGCTCCTTTCTTTATCATAATAATACCGAAAAACGCCGCTTGTCAATCGCCTGCATAACAGGCTGTTTCAAGGCGGGAGACAAAAACAGTTTTTTGCCGCGAAATGTGGCAAGCGCTCCCGATATATGATATAATACATAAAGTATGACTAATTTTGCGCCTGCGCTGACGCGGAAAACCGCTTTGGGCTTTTAAAGGCGCTTTTATCATAACCGCCGACGGGGGAATTTTTTAAATGGGCATCGTGATAGCTGTTACAAATCAAAAGGGCGGAGTGGGAAAAACCACCACCGCCGTAAATCTCGCCGCCTCGTTGGGCGAAATGGGAAAGCGCGTTCTTTTGGCTGATGCCGACCCGCAGGGAAATTCCACCAGCGGCTTTGGGGTGAACAAGCGGGAGCTTGCTGCTTCTACCTACGATATGCTTGTTGAGGGAAAAAAGGCAGAGGAGGTCATTCTCACCACAAAATTCAAGGGGGTTTCGGTTATTCCCGCGGGAATAGACCTTGCCGCCGCAGAGATGGAAATGGTGGATATTCCCGAGCGTGCCTATCGCATGAGAAACGCCGTTCTGCCGGTGAAGCAGAACTACGACTACATCATCATAGACTGCCCGCCCTCATTGGGACTTGTCACCATAAACGCGCTTGCCGCCTCGGATACGATACTTATTCCGATACAGTGCGAGTTCTACGCGCTGGAGGGACTTTCGCAGCTCATGGCTACCGTGAGACAGGTGAAAAGGCTGTATAATTCCAGAATAGATATTGAGGGCGTTTTGCTCACAATGTATGACGGCAGACTGAACCTCACTTTGCAGGTTGTGGACGAGATAAAGAGATTCTTTCCGAAAAAGGTGTTCCAAACGGTGATACCGCGAAATGTGAGACTTTCGGAAGCGCCGAGCTTCGGTATGCCGGTTCTTTATTATGACAAAGCCTCACGCGGCAGTACCGCCTATCTCGAGCTTGCCGCCGAGATAATAAAAAATCACCGCTGACAGGGCGGATAACGCTTTATTTAGAAAAAGGAAGTGAAAGCTATGGCAAAGCCAAAACGCGGCTTGGGAAAGGGTCTTGAAGCGCTCTTTGCCGACAACGACACCGCCGCCGCTTCTGTTTCGACAATGGCGCTGGGAGAGATAGAGCCAAATCCCGAGCAGCCCCGCCGTGAGTTTACCCCCGAGGCGCTCAGTCAGCTTGCCGATTCGATAAAGGAACACGGCGTTTTGCAGCCGCTGGTGGTTCGCCCACGCCCAAACGGGCTTTATCAGATAGTGGCGGGTGAACGCCGCTGGCGAGCCGCGAGAGCTGCGGGACTGAGCGAGGTTCCCGTAGTGGTTCGTGAGCTGACAGATGAAGAAGCATACGAGATAGCTCTGGTGGAAAACCTGGTCAGAGCCGATTTGAACCCCATAGAAGAAGCGCAGGGCTATAAAACGCTTATCGAGCGGTTTGAAATGACGCAGGAGAGAGCCGCCGAGCGGGTGGGTCGCTCCCGCTCAGCGATAGCCAATTCGCTCAGGTTGCTGACACTGCCGCCCGAGATTGTGGAAATGCTGCAAAGAGGGAGCATTACGGCAGGCCACGCAAGACCGCTGCTCACGCTTGAGCCTGCTGTTGCCGTTAAAGCGGCAAAGCAGATAGAAGAAGAAGGACTTTCGGCAAGGCAGGCGGAGCAGCTTGCGCGCAGGCTTTCAAAGCCGGAATCGGAGCCTAAGCCGAAAGTATCCCCCACCCTTTATCGTGAGATGGAGCTTGCGCTGAAAAGCTCGCTTTCCCGCAGAGTGAGGGTGGTTCCCAAGGGAAAAGGCAAAGGCGAGCTGGTGCTGGAGTTTTATTCCGACGAGGAACTGCGTGAATTGGGCGCAAAGCTGACTAAGTAAAATGAGCGGGGCGAAATTCTCCGCATTTTGATAAAAATAATGAATTGGACAGGTGAAACATCATGCTGGATATGAAAGTTATCAGACAGGATCCCGACAAGGTAAAGGCTGCCTGCCGCAGCAGAAACAAGGATCTCGACGCGGTGGTTGACGAAATTCTCGCCATAGACGCCGAGCGCCGCGGCATAACCGCCGAGGCGGACAACCTCAAGGCACAGCAGAATCAGGCAAGCCGTCAGATACCCGCTATCAAAAAGGCGGGCGGAGATGTTTCTGAGATAATGGCTCAGATGAAGGACATTTCCGCAAAGGTAGGCGAGCTGGATAAAAAGCTCGCCGCTCTCGAGACAAGACAGCGCGAGCTGGCGCTCACAATACCCAACATTCCCCATGAGAGCGTTCCCATCGGCAAGGACGACAGCGAGAATGTGGAGGTTCGCCGCTGGGGTGAGCCTACACAGTTCCCCTTTGAGCCTAAGGCACACTGGGATATAGGCGAGGACCTCGGTATTCTCGACCCCGAGCGCGCCGCCAAGGTCACCGGCAAGCGTTTCCATTTCTACAAGGATATGGGCGCACGCCTTGAGAGAGCTGTTATCAACTACTTCCTCAACACCCACACCAACAACGGCTACACCGAGATATTCCCGCCCTTTATGGCCAACCGCGCTTCCATGACCGGAACAGGTCAGCTGCCCAAGTTTGAGGAGGATATGTTCCGCCTTGACTTTAAGGACGAGGACAAGGAGTATTTCCTTATTCCCACCGCGGAAGTGCCTGTTACCAACTATCATCGTGACGAAATCCTCATGGCAGACCAGCTCCCCATCAAATACTGCGCTTATTCCGCCTGCTTCAGAGCGGAGGCGGGTTCCGCCGGACGTGATACCCGCGGACTTATCCGTCAGCATCAGTTCAACAAGGTTGAGCTTGTAAAGTTTGCCGACCCCGAAAAGAGCTACGAGGAGCTTGAGGAGCTTACCCATGAGGCGGAGCTTGTTCTTCAGGGACTGGGTCTGCCCTACCGTGTAGTTACCCTTTCTTCCGGTGATTTGGGCTTCTCCTCCGCAAAGACCTACGATATTGAGGTTTGGATGCCCTCCTACGGACGCTATGTTGAGATTTCCTCCTGCTCCAACTTTGAGGATTTCCAGGCGAGACGACTTGCCTGCCGCTTTAAGCGCGACAAGAACGACAAGGCGCAGCTTGTTCACACCCTCAACGGCTCCGGCGTTGCGGTTGGCAGAACTGTTGCCGCCATTCTCGAAAACTATCAGAACGGCGACGGCTCGGTGACTATCCCCGAGGCGCTCAGACCGATGATGGGCGTTGACCGTATAACCAAGTGATGGAAAGATACAGATATGTTTGGAATCTGACTGTTCCCGAATATGACTGCGACCCCAAACTGCGTTTGCGCGCCTCGGCACTTTTGCGGTATATACAAACCGTGTCGGGTGAGCATTTGAACAGCATAGGGGTAAGCTATGAGCGGCTTTTTGAAGAGGGATTTGTATTTGTGGTGGCGGCAACGGCGCTGAAAATACACCGCTGCCCCATGGCAAACGAGGATATAACCGTTTCCACCGCGCCGCTGCTTTCGGACAAGGGCGCTCATATGCTGCGCGAAACGGTTATTGATTCCGACAAGGGAGAGCGTCTGGCAGAATGTCAGATGAACTGGGCGCTTATTGATTCACATTCCGGCAGGCTTTGCCGCGCGAGCGATTTTCCGCATGAGCTGCCGCTTCTGCAAGGGGAATGGGAACCCTTTTTCGACCCGCGCAGAGTGAGGATAAAGCCGGTGTGCGAGAAAAGCGCTGTCCGCCCTGTGAGACTTTCCGACCTTGACCGCAATCTCCACATGAACAACACCGTCTATGCCGATATTCTGCTCGACTGCTTCGGTGAGGAATATCTGGCATCAAACGGGGTGGATACAATGTTTATCCGCTATCATTTGCAGGCGAGAGCGGGCGATGAGCTTGCCCTCGGATTCGGCAGAGAGGGCGGGCTGTTCACACTGGGGGCATCGCTCGGTGACAAGCGCTGCTTTGAGGGTGCTTTTTCGCTCAAGCCGCTTTGATAAAGGCTGTTTGGGTAAATGAAATTGGGCATATTGCCAATTTTCAAAAACGCTCTTGAAACGGTTTGCCCCAAGTGATAGAATAGCAGGCAATATACTTTTTTCGTGACTTGTGAAAGGAGAGAATCATGCTAAATTGTGACTACAACAGCAAATTCGCGGCAGAAGGCTTGACCTTTGACGATGTGCTTCTTATTCCCGATTATTCTGAGATAACCCCCAGAGAAATCGACCTGCACACCGTTCTCGCCCGTGACATCGTTCTCAACACACCTATCATCACCGCCGCCATGGACACTGTTACCACAGCGGAAATGGCTATCGCCGTAGCCCGTGAGGGCGGCATCGGCGTAATCCACAAGAATATGACGGTGGAGGAGCAGGTGAGCGAGGTCGATAAGGTAAAGCGCTCGGAAAACGGCGTTATCGTAAACCCCTTTTATCTCTCTCCCGACCACTATGTCACAGATGCTGACAAGCTCATGGGCAGATATAAGATTTCCGGTGTTCCGATATGCGACAAGAACATGAAGCTTGTGGGAATAATCACCAACCGTGATTTGAGATTTTTGACCGATTATAACGTTCCGATAAGAGAGGTTATGACCCGCGAAAATCTTATCACCGCCCCTGTGGGAACCACCCTCGAGCAGGCTCAGGTGATACTTTCCAAGCACAAAATCGAAAAGCTCCCGATAGTCGATGATGACTACAAGCTCAAGGGACTTATCACCATAAAGGATATAGAAAAGGCGGTAAGATACCCCAATTCCGCAAGAGATAAGAACGGCAGACTGCTCTGCGCCGCCGCTATCGGTGTTACCGCAAATGTTCTCGAACGCGCGGAAGCACTGGTTGCAGCTCAGGCAGACGTTCTCGCGCTCGACTCGGCTCACGGTCACAGCAAGAACATCATCGAGTGCGTCAAGAAGATTCGTGACGCATTCCCCGATGTTGCCATCATTGCCGGCAACATTGCTACCGCCGAGGGTGCAGAGGCGCTCATTGACGCGGGTGCGGATTGCGTAAAGATAGGCATAGGCCCCGGCTCGATATGCACCACCCGTGTAGTCGCGGGCTGCGGTGTTCCCCAGATTTCCGCTATCTACAACGCAAGCCGCGCGGCGGCAAAGCGCGGTATTCCCACCATTGCCGACGGCGGCATCAAGTATTCGGGCGATATTGTAAAGGCTCTCGCCGCAGGCGCAAACTGCGTTATGCTCGGCAGTCTGCTGGCAGGCTGTGCCGAGTCTCCCGGTGAGACCGAAATATATCAGGGAAGAAACTTCAAGGTATATCGCGGAATGGGTTCCCTCGCCGCCATGGAAAAGGGTTCTAAGGACCGCTATTTCCAGGAAGGCGCGAGCAAGCTCGTTCCCGAGGGCGTTGAGGGTCGTGTTCCCTACAAGGGCTCGCTTGCCGATACCGTGTTCCAGCTTGCGGGCGGTCTGCGCTCCGGTATGGGCTACACCGGCTGTAAGACTATTCCCGAGCTGCATGAGAGAGCGAAGTTTGTTCGCATCACAGGCGCAGGTCTCAAGGAAAGCCACCCTCACGACATCTACATCACCAAGGAAGCTCCCAACTATTCGGCGGGAGTTTGACAGCAAAACAAAAGAGCGGCTTTGCCGCTCTTTTTTGTTGTTGCAGATGTTAGGTAAAGGAAAAGCAAAGCCGATTTTTCCTGCAAAGAGTAACGCAAAGCCTCCCCTTGCCGCGCAAGGGGAGGTGTCACGGCGTAGCCGTGACGGGGGGTGATTTTTTACAAGGGGAGGTGTCGAGCAAA
>CAZNJJ010000047.1:0-14591 GCA_964573335.1 uncultured Oscillospiraceae bacterium
TGGTTTTGGAGTGCAGTCTGATAAACCAGCACTCCCCAAAATATAATAGTCTGCTCAAAGACGATAAGGGCTACTGCTATCTGAGGATAAGCCATGAGCCTTATCCCAGACTCTCCGAGGTGAAACAGACAGCGGACGACGGCGCCGAATATATCGGACCGTATATGTCATCGTGGGTGGTGAAAAACACCGTTGACGAGACGAATAAGGCTTTCGGACTGCCGACCTGTTCCAAGCAGTTTCCGCGTGACATCAAAAAGGGAAGACCCTGTCTCAATTTTCATCTCAAACAGTGCATGGGTGTCTGCCGCGGAAATATCTCCAAAGAGGAATACGCCGAGGTGATAAAGCAGGCAAGGGAATATATCAACGGCGGCTCAGTTCAGGCGCAAAAGCTGCTCCGTGAGCAGATGGAAAAGGCTAGTGAAAATCTCGAGTTTGAAAAGGCGGCAAAATTCCGCGACAGAATAAGGGCGATAGAGCGTTTTGCCGATAAACAGCGGGTGGTTTACACAAATGTTGCGGATCAGGACGTTATCGGCGCGGTTCAGTCAGGGGACGATGTTTCGCTTTCGGTGATAAAATTCCGCGGTCAGCGGCTGGTAGACAAGACCGATTTTCTCTTTGCCGCCGCGGGTTCGATAGAGGAAATACGGGCGGAATTTATCTCCCGCTATTACAGCGACCCGCTGCATGAGCTTCCGCCGAGGATTGCGGTTGACGGCGAACTGCCCGACAAGGAGCTTGTGGAACAGCTTTTGTCGGAACGGGCGGGCAAAAAGATAAAGATAGCGCTTCCGCAGCGCGGAGAGCTGACCAAGCTGGTGGAAATGGCGAGGCTGAACGCCGCCGAACAGCTTTCGCTGAGAAGCACCCGCCGCACCGGAAAGGAGCTTGCGGCTCTCGATGAGCTGGCAAAGCTGCTCGGTTTGGAAAAGCCGCCCGCGTGGATAGAGTCTTACGACATTTCCAATATAGGCGGGCAAACCATCGTGGGAGGAATGGTGGTTTTTGAAGACGGCAGACCGCAGAAAGCCGCATACAGGTATTTTGCGATAAAGGATATGCTGGTTCCAAACGACTATGCGAGCATGGCGCAGATGCTGCGCCGCAGATTCACCAGATATAAGCTGCAGGAATCGGACGGCGGATACTTTAACCGCCTGCCCGATTTGCTGCTGATAGACGGCGGTCAGGGGCAGGTGTCGGCGGTGAAAGAGGTTTTGGACGAGCTGGGAATATCGGTTCCGGTATTCGGCATGGTGAAGGACGACAAGCACCGCACACGCGCCATTTCGTCGCTGGGAGGCGAAATAGCGATAAATTCCAACAGGGGAGTTTTTTCGCTTGTTACCAATATACAGGACGAAACCCACCGCTTTGCGATAACATACGCGAGCAAATCCCATACAAAAACCGCTTTTGAGTCTTCGCTGACAAAGGTTGAGGGAATAGGCGAGACGAGAGCCAAGGCGCTTTTTGCCCGCTTCAAGACCAAAAAGGCGATACTCTCGGCAACGGAGGAGGAACTTGCCGCCGTAAAGGGAATGAACAGGCGTGCCGCGGCATCTCTGCGGGCGGCTGTTGACAATGGTGAAATCAGTTGACAAAGCGTATGAAAATTGGGATAATAAAATAATCACAATGCGCCTTTTGAAAAGGCGGTTAAATCAGTTTGTTTGGTCGGATAATCCGACTTTGAGGAGATAATATGAGAGTTATTACCGGTTCGGCGCGCGGACGCAAGCTAGTCGCCCCCGAGGGACTGCAAACACGCCCTACTTCCGACATGGCTAAAGAGGCTTTGTTTTCGATAATACAGTTTGAGGTTGAGGGAGCGGTCGTTTTAGACCTGTTCGCAGGCTCGGGTCAGCTCGGAATAGAGGCGCTTTCGCGCGGAGCGCGTTCTGCCGCTTTTGTTGACAATTCCAAAGAGGCGCAAAAGGCTGTTACAATCAATCTGGAGCAGACAGGCTTTAAGCCCTCGGCAAAGGTTTTTATGACAGACGCGCTTTCCTTTCTCCGTTCCGCTAAGGAAACCTTTGATATAGCATTGCTCGACCCGCCCTATAACATGGGTTTGATAGAAGAGGTTCTGCCGCTGTTGAGCGAGAAAATGTCCGATGGCGGAATAATAATCTGCGAGACCGAGCGAGACGAGAAGCTCCCCGAGCTTGCAGGCAGATTTAAAAAGGTTAAGGAATACCGCTACGGTAAGGCAAAGCTGACTACCTACCGCATTGGGGAGGAACGCTGATATGAGAATAGCTATCTGCCCGGGGAGCTTTGACCCCGTAACCTACGGTCATCTTGACATATTCAAGCGCGCGTCTACTCTTTTTGACAAGGTGATAGTGGTGGTGACCACCAATCCGGACAAGCATCCCTTTTTTACCCCGCAGGAGCGAATGGATATGATACGCGAGGTGACGAGCGATGTTCCCAACCTCGAGGTGGACTGCTACTGCGGTTTGCTGATGGATTATGTCAAGGAAAAGGGCGCCTGCGCCGTTGTCAAGGGATTGAGAGCGGTGAGCGATTTTGAATACGAATTTCAGATGGCGCTGATAAACAAAAAGATATGCCCCACTGCGGAAACGGTTTTTCTCACAACAGATGTGAACAATATGTATTTAAGCTCAAGCATAGTCCGCCAGTTGGCACTTTTCGGCGGAGACCTGTCGGGACTTATTCCGCACTGCCTGCATGAGCGGGTTTATGAGCGTTTACGGAGTTCTAAGGAGGGAAAAGAATGAATATTGATGAAATACTGGATATGCTTGATGAAATGCTCGACAAGAGCTGGAATCTCCCTCTCACCAATAACAGAAGCGTTGTAGATATTGAAAAAATGCAGTCGTTGCTTGACGAGATGCGCGACAATCTGCCCGCAGAGCTGAGAATGGCGAAAAAAATCGTGTCGGAACGTGCCGATATAATGGTTCAGGCAAAGCGCGAGGCTGACACGGTGGTTCGCAGAGCGGAGGACAGAGCGCGGGCGCTGATAGCGCAGGAGGAGATAGTGCGTCAGGCACAGCAGCGCGCGAATGAGATTCTCTCGCAGGCACAGCAGAAATCGAGAGAGCTGCGCGCCGCTTCGCAGGATTTTTCCGATGATATACTTCGCCAGTCGGAGGAGACTCTCACCAAGCTGCTCAACGAGGTGAAAACCACCCGTCAGGCGATAAGAAACACCACAAAGAAATCATAAAAAGCGAGGGGGATTTTTTGAAAAAAGTTCCCCTCGGATTTATTTTCGGACGTTTTGAGAATAATCAGACAGTTTAAAGGAGAAAATGCGATGAACAGTGAGTTTTCCGTCAGAGCCGCAGAGCGAAAGGATTGCGCGCTCATTCTCAGCTTTATAAAAGGACTTGCCGAATACGAAAAAATGTCCGATTTGGTAGTTGCCGACGAGAAAACCCTCGAGGAATGGATATTCGATAAGCAAAAGGCGGAGGTTATATTCGCCGTTGAGGGGGAAAAGGAGGTAGGATTTGCGCTCTTTTTCCATAACTTTTCCACCTTTCTCGGCAGAGCGGGGCTTTATCTCGAGGATTTGTATATTCTGCCGGAATACCGCAAAAAAGGCTACGGCAAAGCCGTTTTGAAGCATCTGGCGAAAATCGCCGTTCAACGCGGCTGCGGCAGATTTGAATGGTGCTGTCTTGACTGGAACCGCCCGAGCATAGATTTTTACCTTT
The DNA here is from genome assembly GCA_964573335.1 of uncultured Oscillospiraceae bacterium. Lineage (GTDB taxonomy): Bacteria > Bacillota > Clostridia > Oscillospirales > Ruminococcaceae > Yanshouia. Next base: position 3,705 of record CAZNJJ010000047.1, read on the forward strand.
CGCTGGGGGCAGAGCCGATGTCGGATTGGACTATCTACCGCATGGCGGGAGATACCCTGAAAAATTTTGCCGAGCCTTGAACTTAAATGATTTGAATGACTTTTCCGTATAAAAAACGCCTCTTTCCAAAGAAAGAGGCGTTTTTTGTCGTTTATCGCAAATCGGCTGTGTTCTTTTTCTCAAAGCAGTAGACAAATGCCGATATAAGCGTTGTCAGCGGAATGGTAAGCAGCAGACCGATACTGCCCACTATCGCCTGCAATATCTCCACCACTATCATTTCACGGTTTAAAAGCGCCAAGGTGGAATTGCTGTATGCTATCAGCAGCAGCGTCATTGAGAGAGAGCCGCCGATATATGCCAAAACCAGAGTGTTAGACATGGTTCCCATCATATCCCGCCCGATAGCCATTCCCGAGCGAACAAGGTCGGCAAAGCGGCTGTCGGGCGCGGAAATCTTTATCTCAAAGAGCGCCGAGGAGAGAGAAACCGCCACGTCCATGATAGCGCCCACCGCGCCTATCAGTATTCCGGCAAATATTATCGCCTTGAGGTCAATGGTTTTTCCGTCTATCAGATATTTTAGGTAGAGAGATTCTTCGTCCACCATTCCGGTGAGCATAAGAAATCTGTCGGAAAACAGTGTGAGCCAGCCGGAAATCAAAACTCCGCTCAAACAGCCGCTGATGGCGCAAAGGCTCTTTCTGTCGGCACCGTTCATTATCAGCAGGGTCATTCCGATGATAAAGCCGCAGGTGACTATCGACCACAGGTAGATGTTTTTTCCCGAGAGTATAGCGGGAATAAACACCGCGAATATCGCCGCGCAGGTGAAGGAGAGCGAGATAAGGGTGTTAAGCCCCTTCATTCTGCCGAAGATGATGAGCAGGGCGCAAAACACCGCTCCGAGAATAAGCAGGGTGTCGGTTCTGACATATTCGCCCATTATCCAGTGGGTGCCGCTTGCGTCTGGATTGAGTGTGACGAGGATTTTATCTCCGGTTTTTATCTCCCGCATTTGATAGAGAGAATCGGGGTCACAGTTTTGAATGACCGAAATCAGGCTCCCGCGCTCCTCTCCCGTCAAAAGCTCGGCGGCGAATATGATATTCACCCCTCGCCCGTAAACAACTCCCTCTATCTCCTGCGCCGCCGATTGGCGGGAGATTATCCCCGTTACCAGAGCCATTTCGCAGTTATCCTGATAGATATGCTCAAACTGCTGCATACCCGATGAGGCTATTCTGTTTCCCGCAAAGAGATATAAAAGCGAAAATATTATGGTGCCGAAATATATGATATGTTTTTTCATTTTTCATACCTGTCTATAAAATGCTGGGCATAGTAATAATAGCCTGTTGAGGAATCGTAATATATTCCCACGCAGATAGAATCGTAGCTGTCTCTGAGCAGATTTTCGCGGTGTCCCGGGGAATCCATCCAGGCATCAACGGCGAATTTGCCGTCCAGCCTGCCGCACATCAAAAGATTTTCCCCCGCGGCATAATAGTCCAAAAAGCCCATGTCGTAGAAAACCGTTTCAAAGCTGCGTTCGTCCAACCGCTCATGCGCCCATTTCTGCGATGCCTCCTTTGCCCTTATCTGACAGCAGGCGGCTATATCGGGCAGATATTCAAGACTGCCTACTCCGTGCTTTTGACGCTCCTGATTGGTGTATTTTATCACATCAAGAATGACATCATCGTATTTTGAGGTGACATTGACCTGCGGCGAGGTTATCGTCACCGAAATGATTTTTGTCGCGCTTTGATAGCCGTCGCAGGAGGCGGTGACGCCTATCTCCGCTTTGCCCGCCGCGTTTGCAATTACTATTATGCCGTTTCTGTCGAGATATGCCGACACCTTTGGGGTGGATTGCAGGGAAAACGAGGTTCCCGCAGGGAAATCGGCAAGGCTGAGGGTGACGCTCTTGCCGGATTCTATCGAAATCGACTGTGCTACGCTGAAATCCACCGCCCTCGCCGTGAAAACGGCGGTGAAATGCTTTTCTGCGGAATAGTAATTCTCGGCGGAACATATTACCGCTATATCATAGCTGCCCGCCGTGTTTGATGTGACAATGACTTTGCCGCCCTCGGTTTTTACCGAAACGGCGCTGTTGTCACAGCTTGCCGAAAGGAGAGCCTGCTCGGGAAAATCTGCCGCCACAGTGAGAAAACTGCCGACATTTCCGCTGACCTGCTCGGCGGAGAGGGAGTATTCCAACGGAAATGGCGTTACCTTGGCGTGGATAACCTTTGAATACGGCTCGCAGTCTTGAGCTGTCACCGAAATGGTGATGTCACATTCTCCGGCTGACGCGGTTTTTAGGGTGAGGGGAGAGCTTTCGGAGGGAAAAAGTACATTTTCGTCCGAAACGGTGACGGTTATTTTGGCGTTTTCGGTATCGGTTTTTACCGCAAGCTCAAGCTCCTCGGTGAAAACAAGCTCTATCTCGTCATCAATCGCGCCGCCGTTCGCCTTTATTTTGACCTTTGGCTTTTTCGGCTTTATCTCTACGGGGCAGTCGATAGTGGAATCGGCATATCCCTTTGCCGACAGGGTGAGCGAAAGGCTGTAACTGCCGGCTTTGTCACCCGTCATGGTGAGAACACCGTCGTCGGAAAGGGAAACCTTCAGCGCGGGGTCGCTGCTTTTTACGGTGAGGGTGGTGTCAACATCGTTGTCGGGCAGCTGTGCCGTTACCGTTTTCTGCTCTCCTACATAAAAATCCAGAGTGGAAGCGCCCTTGAATGACACCTTTTTGTCGGCAAATTCCTTTTGGGAACAGCCGACAAGAGATAATAAAAGCATTATAGCGATAAAAATCGCCGACAGCTTTTTCATTAGCATCATCTCCGTCAATTTTCGATGCGGTATTTTTGCAGAGCATCGCGAACCGCGTTTTCGGAAAGCTGCGGCAGAGCCTTCCAGTCCTCGCGAGAATAATCGGCTGTGTCTATCATCGGCAGAACGCCGACGGCGGCTTTTCCGCCCTTTATCCGCCAGCCGTTTCGCTCAAAGAGCTGCGCGGTTCCGTCGATAAAAAAGGGAACGACGGGGACATGGTTTTTCTGCGCTATTCTGAAAGCACCGGCTTTAAATTCCGCCATTTCGCCGGTTTTGCTGCGTGTTCCCTCGGGAAATACCACTACGGAATACCCCTTTGCCACCAGCGCGGCGGCATCGTTCAGCGCCGACATCGAGGCACGGGGATTTTCTCTGTCGATAAAGACACAGCCCAGCTCCTCCATCCATGAACGGATAAGCGGTATCTTTTTGATTTCCTTTTTCGCCACCAGCGCCTTTGCGCCGCCGAGATAACCCAATACCATAGGTATGTCGAAATACCCTTGATGATTTGCCACATAAACGGCGGGCAGAGCATCATCGGGGAGGTTTTCTTCGCCGAAAAGCGTTACCTCGGCTCCCGCCGCTTTGAGCAGTCTGCGGGACCAGTTGTGTATTATCGAGCGGGTGATTTCATCATGCCGCTCTATATCGCCGCGGCTTTTGAGGCGGCGAACATACCACAAAGCGGGCAGAGCCGCCAAAAGATAGAGCCAGAAATATCCAAACCAGAGAACAGTGTGAAGCATGATAACACATCTCCTTGAAAATAGAATGAAAACAAAGGTAAAATCGGAATTTTTGTTCAATGCGCCGTGCGGTTTACCACAACGGGAGCGGTTTTGGCATAGATTATCCGCTGGCTGCTGTATAGGCTGTAATTGCCGGAGAGCATATAGCTGACAGTCACTGCTATGAAGAAAAATTCCGGCGAGGAAAAGGAAAATAGCTCAAAGGCGAGCAGCAGCGAGGAGATAGGGCAGTTTGTAACGCCGCAGAAAAGCGCCGTCATGCCGAGAGCCGCCCCGAGCGAAACCGGCATACCGAGAAGAACCGCCGCGCTGAAACCAAAGCTTGCGCCCACAAAAAGCGCGGGAACAATTTCGCCGCCCTTGTAGCCGCCGCCGAGCGTCACCGCGGTGAAAAGCAGCTTCAGGGCGAATGCCCAAAGCACAGCCTCTCCCTCGACTGCTTTTTCGATAATATCCATGCCAGCGCCGAGATAGTCGCGCGTATTAAAGATAAAGCTCAACAGAATAACGATACAGCCGCAGATAAAGATGCGGATATATCTGTTGGGAAGCAGTCGGCGCAGGATATGCTCAAAGCTGTGCAGAAAAAAGCAGAACGCTATGCTGACACAGCCGCAGAGAACCGCAAGCAGAATAACCTTTACCGACAGCGAAAAGCTAAGCGCATATTCCGCCAAGGCGAACGCCTCTCCCTTTATTCCGCAGCTGCGCGTTATCGAAACGGCTATCAGCGACGACATGGCGCAGGGAAAGAGCGCGAAATAGTTCATCATGCCGATATTGGCAAGTTCCAGCGCGAAAACCGCGGCGGCGAGCGGAGTTCCGAAAAGGGCGGAAAAAGCGGCGCTCATTCCGCACATGACAAGTATCTGCTTTTTGGTGCGGTCGGGGTCGAGCATATCGGCTATCAGTTCGCCCAAGCTGCCGCCAAGCTGCAATGCCGCGCCCTCACGTCCCGCGGAGCCGCCGAAGGCGTGGGTGAGAGCGGTGGAAACGAAAATCAGCGGAGCCATCTTAACAGGGAGACTCCTTTCGGCTCTCACCGCCTGAACCACAAGATTTGTGGAAAGAGGGGATTTTTCCTCGTCGCGGTAGAGATACGCTATGATAAGTCCCGCAAAGGGCAAAAACCATATCGACCATTCGTTTTGAACACGAAATTCAGTGACCTTTATCAGCACAACATTGAACAGGGCGGCGATACTGCCCACCACCGCGCCTACGCAAAAGGAGAGCAGCAGCCAGCTGATAAAGGCGTGAAAATAAGAATAAACCCGATTTATCCAAGATTCGTTTTGCAAAAAAGACTGTTCGTTCATAAAAGCTCCTCAAAAAAGACCTGCGGCAACTTACTTCTTTATAACATTTTAGCACATATCACGCTGCAATTAAAGAAGAAAGCGTTAATTGAACAGCGTGCGGATTTGTGCTATAATAGCCGAGCAATATTTGGGAATAAGACCGTTTTTTGAGGCGGTGAGGATAAATGGCGGTTTTGAGATTTGTTGTTCCCGAAGAATGGGACGGTAAAAAACTGGATGATTTTCTCAGAAATGAGCATCATCTGTCGGGAACCACCATAAAGCGTGCCAGACATACCGAAATGGGGCTGACGATGAACGGCAGCCATATACGCACGATAGACCCAATCGAATCGGGAGCGGTGATAGAGGTTTTGACCGATGTTGTTTCACGGGAATATAAGCCCTCCTCGATAAAGGCTGATATACTCTACAACGACGGTGAGATAGCCGTTTTGGATAAGCCTGCGGGAATACCCTGCCACCCCTCGCGCGGTCACCCTTATGACACGCTGGCAAACGCTTTCGCGAATACGGCTCAGTTTTCGGGAATGGTTTTTCGCCCTGTCGGGCGGCTGGATAAGGATACCTCCGGCGCTGTGATATGCGCGCTGAATCCTCACTGTGCCTTTGCCCTTGAGGGCACGGGCAGACCGAAAAAGCGGTATCTGGCAATCGTTTCGTCCCCGCCCGAAAACAGCGTTTTCAGAATAGATGCACCCATTGAGCGGGAGCAGCCGGATTCGATAAGGCGGTGTGTAAGGGAGGACGGAAAGCCCGCCGTGACAAACGGCGAAATCCTGTTGGAAAGGGACGGTGTATCGCTGATTTCGCTCACACTCGAAACAGGGCGCACACATCAGATAAGAGTTCACATGGCGCATATCGGCTCGCCGCTCGTAGGCGACCGACTCTACGGCGGTGAGGACGGCTTAAATCGGGCGGCGCTGCACTGTGAGCGGGTAAAGCTGACAAATCCGTTGAGCAAACGCGGGATAACGGCAATTTCGCCGCTGCCCGATGATATGAGAGAATTTCTTCTGCGGCGATTTTCCGAGCGGGAAATTGCCGATGCAATAAGCGAGGTGTCGTTATGAATATAGTTATGCTGGGCGATGTTGTCGGTCAGGGCGGGTGCGATGCCCTGAGAAAGACTCTGCCTGCTGTCAAAAAATACTATTCGGCAGACGCTGTTATCGTAAACGGCGAAAATTCCGCGCAGGGAAACGGCATATTGCCGTCGAGCGCAAAGCATATTTTCGATTCGGGCGCCGATGTTATTACAACGGGAAATCACGTTTTCCGCAGGCGGGAGATATATGATATTCTCGATGGGGAGGAGAGCGCCGTTATCCGCCCGGCGAATTTTTCCGATGCCAATCCCGGCAGGGGAGTTTATGTTATCGATATGCTCAGGAGCAAAATCGCGGTTATAAATCTCATGGGAACGGCGGGAATGGAGCCGCTCAAAAATCCCTTTGACACGATAGATGAGCTGCTGAAAAAAATCGACACTCCGAATATCATAGTCGATTTTCACGCCGAAACCACCTCGGAAAAGCGGGCGCTGGGATTTTATCTGGACGGCAGAGTGTCGGTATTCGCGGGAACGCACACCCATGTTCCGACAGCCGATGAGCAGATTTTGCCCAACGGCACCGCCTACATCACCGATTTGGGAATGTGCGGCCCGAAGCAGTCGGTTCTCGGGGTAAAGCCGGAGCAGGTGATAGCCAGATTCCGAACAGCTATGCCTACCCGATTTGAAAACCCCGCCGGAATTCAGATAGTGTGCGGAATAGCTGTTGAATTGGACGAAAAGAGCGGGCGCGCAAAGAAAATAGAGCGATTCTGCCGAGAAACAGAGTGAAAATCGAAAAAGCGCGAATTGCCTTTTGATATTTGAGCATACTTGAAATGCCGAACGGCGTATGATATAATGTCCTTAGGCAGAATGAAACGAATAGTCCGTAAGGACAACAAAAACCCCACGAGGTGCTAGCTCGTGGGGTTTCTTTCAGAAGCTATGCAGAGCGGCTGAAGCAAATCGTCTTTTCGATATTTGAGCATACTTGAAATGCCGAACGACGTATGATATAATATCCTCAGGCAAAACGATATAAGTGCTCCATGTGAGCAACAAAAACCCCACGAGGTGCTGACTCGTGGGGTTTTCTGTTCCGTTTGGGCGAGGCGGAACTATCCTCAGGCTGGCTGCCGTTTAGTCGTTTCTGTCCAACCATTTGCAGATGTAGTGGCAAACTATACCTGCCGCGACATAAACCGAAAACGATATAAGTATCTCCATGAAGCAACCCTCCCTCCTGTGCCCATATCGGGAGTGGCAACGATGATATTATATCATAGCGGCAAAAACAGCACAATTATTCGGCAAAATTCGGCAGAGAGGGTTGATTTGTTTTGCTCTTTCCGACAGACCGAGAAAAATTAGAATTAAACAAACTGTGAATACACTTGCAACAAAGTTGATTTCACTTTATAATATAAGGTGATTTTCTAACGTGCAGAGCCTTTCGGCGGAGTTTAAGCTGTTTTCCGTCGGGGTATCCTTTTTAAAAGAGATGTAAGGAGGAATAGATATGATCCGTGTAGAGAATAGATTGGGCAAAATCGAAATGACCAACAACTTTTTCGCAGAGCTTGTCAGCCATGCGGCTTCGAGCTGCTTTGGCGTTGCGGGAATGGTAGCTTCCGGCGCTTCTCAGGGATTTCGTCAGATGACCGGCGCACAGCTTGCCGACAAGGGCGTTCTGGTTCGCGCAAAGGACGGCGCGCTCAATGTAGATCTTCACATTGAGGTAGCTTACGGTGTGAACATTTCCGCCGTTGTAAAGAGCATTGTTTCCGAGGTGAGATTCGCGGTAAGCGAGACTACCGGCTTGAAGGTAGACAGAGTTAATGTTTTTGTTGATTCGATGAAAGCGGAGTAATTTCCGATTTGATAACTTTTAGGAGAGTGAATAATTTTGATGCAGGGTAAAACGCTCCGCGATGCTATCATATCGGGAGCAAACAACATAGCAAACAACCGTCAGCAGGTGGACGCGCTCAACGTATTCCCCGTGCCGGACGGCGATACCGGAACCAATATGTCGATGACCATTTCCGCCGCAAAGCGCGAGCTTGAGAGAATGGACGACGACGCTACCGTTGAGGAGGTTTCCAAGACTGCCGCTTCCGCGCTGTTGAGAGGCGCAAGAGGAAACTCCGGTGTTATTCTGTCGCTTTTGTTCCGCGGATTTTCCAAGGGACTTTCCGGCAGAAAGTCAGCGGGTGCCGATGATATAGCAAACGCTTTCGCACTGGGTGTTGACGCGGCTTATAAGGCGGTAATGAAGCCTGCCGAGGGAACAATTCTCACCGTTTCCCGTGCGGCGGCAGAGGCGGCAAAGGAATCCGCTTCCGCTTTTGGCGAGGATATGTCCGGTCTTTGGAACAAGATAACCGAGTCTGCCGCAGAAATGCTGGAAAAGACCCCCGATATGCTCCCTGTTCTCAAAAAGGCGGGCGTTGTAGATGCGGGCGGCAAGGGTTTCCTTGTGGTGCTTGAGGGAATGGCTTCCGTTATCGAAAAGGGAGTTATTATTCCGCTTGAGGGCGAAAAGACCGAAAAGACCGCCGCCGCAAAAGCCGAAGGCAACTTTTTTGCCGATGAGCATGGCTTTGAGGGCGAGATAACCTTCACCTACTGCACCGAGTTCATCGTTGACAAAAACGATTCCGATAAAAGCCCTCTCGCGCTGAGGGCATTCCTTGAGACTATCGGCGACTGTGTTGTGGTGGTCGATGACGAGGATATTATCAAGGTTCATGTTCACACCGACCACCCCGGCAAGGCGCTTGAGGAAGCGCTCGGCTACGGTATGCTGGTGAACCTCAAGATAGAGAATATGCGCGAGCAGTTTAAGAAAGAGGTTACCAACGCGCAGCGCACCGCTCAGGCTGAATCTGCCAAGGCGGAAAACGGCTTTGAATACGTTGAGGTAGACCCCGAGAGAGAATTCGGCTTTGTAGCGGTAGCCGCCGGCGAGGGACTGCATACCCTCTTTGGCGACCTTGGCGCGGATAATGTGGTTTCGGGCGGACAGACGATGAATCCCTCCACCGATGACATACTTTCGGCGATACACGCCACCCCCGCAAAGACGGTTTTTGTTCTCCCCAACAACAAGAACATAATCATGGCGGCAGAGCAGGCGATAAAGCTCGCCGACAGACAGGTTATGGTTCTCCAGACCAAGACCGTTCCGCAGGGACTTTCGGCTATGCTGGCGTTTGACCCCGACACCGATGCCGACAAGAACTTTATCGAGATGACCAAGGCGACGGAACACGTTTCCACCGGTCAGATTACCTTTGCCGCACGCGACAGCGATTTCGACGGGCATAAGATAAAGAAGGACGAGATTCTCGCCCTTGATAACGGCAAGCTCTCCTTTGTGGAAAAGGATCTTATCAAGGCGGGCATTAAGCTCACCAAGAACCTTGTCAAAAAGCAGCCCGACTGCGCCTTTGTCACCATAATCTACGGTGAGGACGCGACCGAGGAGCAGGCAGAGGAGATAGCCTCCGCAGTCCGCGCTAAGTTCGGCGGCGATGTGGAGGTCGCGGTGGTAAACGGCGGTCAGCCGGTGTACTACTTTATCATTTCGGCAGAATAAGTTTTTCGATAAAAACACCCGCTTTTTTCAAAAAAGCGGGTGTTTTGGTATGTTTGCAGAAATTTTACAAAAACGCGTGTTTTGTGAAATATTCCCGAGTATAATCGGTATCATTGAAATATAGTTTTAGCAGCGGTTCAGAAGGTTTGCTGTCCGATGCAAAGGAGAAAAGATGAAAACGATAATAGTTTACGAATCCACTCATCACGGAAACACCAAAAAGCTCGCAGACGCGATAAAGAGTGCATACAACGATGTTGACATCGTCGGCTATGAGCAGGCGAGCGGCGAACTGCTCGAAAAATACGACCTTATCGGTCTGGCATCGGGAATAGCCTTTGGCAAATTCTACAAGGGAATAACCGCGTTTGCCGAAAAGGAGCTGCCCGCCGGCAAAAATGTATTCTTTCTCTACACCTGCGGCAACAACAGCAGAGATTTTTCCGAGAATATACGCGGCATAGCGGAGAAGAAAGGCTGTAAATCGCTCGGGAGCTACGGCTGCAACGGATTTGACAGCTACGGTCCCTTTAAGCTGATTGGCGGCATAAACAAGAATCACCCCACAGCCGATGAGATAAGCGGCGCCGTGAAATTCTATTCCGATATAATCAAGTGAACCTATAACAGGTCATTTGAGCCGTGTAAAGACTATAACTCCTATCATGGGGAGAATTGCGGTGACAGCCGAAAAGACTGTTCCGCCAGAATAAAACAGATAGCCGACGCCGAAAAAGGTGAGGGCACTGCATATAAGGGCGCAGAGCGAAAACAGCTTTTTTCGCATAAAACCACCTCGCAAAATATATTACCGCAATTTTAACACACTTTTTCGCAAAATGAAAGCAGCCGCTGTGAAACGGCTGCTTTTTGGTTTTTAAGTTTATTTGATGCAGGCGGCTCCCGCCTCGAGCGCTTTGATGTTGATTCCGATGAGCTTTTCTTTGGGGCCGTGGAAAACGCGCTTGAGCATTTCGTGAACAGTTTCAAACTTGAGCGCCTTTGTAGCCTCGAGATAAGCTCCCAGCATAGCCATATTCGCCGTTTTGGGATTGCCGATTTCCGCCGCGATTTCGGCGCAGGGAACCTTATACGCCTTAATATCGGTTCTGGTGGGCATTTGGTCAACAATAGAGCTGTTGATAAGGATTATTCCGCCGGAAACAACCTGCTCCTCGAATTTTATCAGCGAGGGGGTGTTCATTGCGATAAGCTCGGTTGGGTTGATGACAACGGGGGAGCCTACCGGCTTTTCCGAAAGAACCACACAGCAGTTTGCGGTGCCGCCGCGCATTTCGGGAC
>CAZNJJ010000048.1:0-14209 GCA_964573335.1 uncultured Oscillospiraceae bacterium
AAAAGCATGGCGAATTATATCATATTGCCTTGCAATATGATATAATTCCAAGATACAGCGAAAAATTGAGACTCGATAACGCGGCGAGGCGCAAAACCGGCGGTTTGCCTCGCTTTAAGGGGAGATAATAATGCACAGTCAGTATGACAGCTGTTCGCTCTGCCCGCGAGGGTGCAAGGTGAACAGAAACAAGGGCGAAAAAGGCTTTTGCAAGGCGGGGAACACCGCTAAGGTGGCGCGCGCGGCGCTGCATTTTTGGGAAGAGCCCTGCATCTCGGGGGTAAACGGCTCGGGAACGGTGTTCTTTTCTCACTGCACTCTCGGCTGCCTTTTCTGCCAGAATAAGCAGATAAGCCACGACGGATTCGGGATAGAGATAACCGATGAGCGTTTGAGCGAAATTTTTCTCGAATTGCAGGATAAGGGCGCTCACAATATCAATTTAGTCACCCCCACGCATTTTCTGCCGAATATCATTTCCGCGCTGAAAACGGCAAAGTCAAAGGGACTGACTATTCCCACGGTGTATAACTGCAGCGGATTTGAAACGGTGGAAACGGTGCGTGAGCTTGCGCCCTACATCGACATCTGGCTGCCGGATTTCAAGTATTTCGACAATCGGGCGGGAATGAAGTATTCCCGAGCGGTGCTGTATCCCCAAACGGCGCTCAATGCCATAAACGAAATGGTAAAGCTCGCGGGTCCCGCTCTGCTTGATGACGACGATATGATGGTGAGCGGAGTTATCGTTCGGCATTTGATGCTGCCGGGGAGATTGGCGGATTCGATAAAAACGGTGGAATTGCTGTATGAGTGCTTCGGCGACGATATAATCATCAGCCTGATGAGCCAATACACGCCGCCCGCCGTTTGCAATATCGAATTTGCGAAAAAATATCCCGAGCTTTGCCGCAGAGTCAGCCGCGCGCACTACGATGCGCTGATAAACTATGCCGAAAAGCTGGGTATAGAGCGCTGTTATCTGCAAAATGTCTGTTCCGCGCGGGAAGAATATATTCCCGTTTTTGACGGCGAAGGCGTGATTTCTCAAGGTTGAAAGCTTTGCGATTTTATTATATACTGATAAGATAGAAAAATTTTGAGGTGGTTTAAAACCATGGAAGAAATATATTTCGATAACGCCGCCACCACCGCCGTTGACGAGGACACGGCACAGCTTGCCTGCAAGGTGATGTGTGAGCAATACGGAAATCCCTCCTCGCTTCATTCCAAGGGGGTTGAGGCGCAGCTTTTGACAGAGCGCGCGAAAAGGCAGCTGATGAGCGCTCTGGGCGCTAAACGGGGAAAGGTGATATTCACAAGCGGAGGAACAGAGGCTAACAATCTGGCGGTTTTCGGAGCCGCTTCTGCCGGAAAGAGACGCGGCAGCAGGATAATAACCACCTCGATAGAACATTCCTCGGTGATAGATTCGGCGAGGGAACTGAAAAAACAGGGTTTTGATGTAATAGAGATACCGCCCGAGCAAAACGGAATTGTCAGCGCCGAAAAGCTGCTGTCATACTGCAATGAGGATACTGTTCTCGTATCGGTGATGGCGGCTAACAACGAGGTGGGAACGGTTCAGCCGGTGGGAGAGATAGCAAAGTCGCTCAAAAGGCTTTCGCCCAATGCGGTGATGCACGTTGACGCTGTTCAGGCTTTCGGCAAGATGCCGATTTCGGCAAGCTCGCTCGGCGTTGACCTGATGACGGTGAGCGGGCATAAGATACACGCTCCCAAGGGAATAGGCGCTCTCTATATCGCGGATAGGGTGAATATAGTTCCGAGACAGTTTGGCGGCGGTCAGCAGGATAAGCTCCGCCCGGGAACGGAAAGTGTTCCGCTGATAGCTGCGCTCGGCTTTGCCGCCCAAAAGGCGCAGGAGAATCTTGCGAAAAATTCCGAAAAGGTCGCCGAGGTAAAGTCGGAGCTTTTGCGGCTGCTCGGCGGCATTGAGGGAATAAAGATAAATTCCCCCGAGCAGGGCGCTCTGCCCTATGTTTTAAACTGCTCGGTGTTGGGTTATCGCTCGGAAACGCTGCTGCATTTTCTCGAGTCTAAGGGGATTTACGTTTCGAGCGGGTCTGCCTGCTCTATGGGGGCAAAGAGCCATGTTCTCGCCGCCATGGGCAAATCTCCCGCAGAGATAGATTCCGCGTTGAGAATCAGTTTTTCCAAATACAACACGCCGCAGCAGGCACGTTTTTTTGCCGAACAGCTTCAGGCGGCTATGCAAACGCTCAGACGCTCAAACAGATAGTCGGGCAGACCACCCTTTTAATTAACAGGAGATAGCTATGAAAGAAATTGTTTTGATGAAATACGGCGAATTGGCGCTCAAGGGCACCAACCGCTACACATTTGAGAATATCCTTATCAAAAATATCCGCCGCAGAATATCCTCTCTGGGAGAATTTTCGGTTACAAAGGCGCAGTCCACCATAACCGTTACCCCGCATGACGACGATATTGACATGAGCGAGGTTTACGACCGCCTCACCCGCGTTTTCGGGCTTTCGGCAATAAGCCGCAGCGCGATGATGGAAAAAGACTGGTCGGTGATAGTGGATAACATCGGCTATCTCGATGACGCGCTTGCCAATGTTAAGAGCTTTAAGGTGAACGCCAAGCGCTCTGACAAGACTTTCCCTATGGGTTCTCCCGAGATATGCTCCGAGCTGGGACATTATATTCTCGAGCGGCACCCGCATCTTACCGTCGATGTGCATAACCCCGACCTTGTGATATGGTGCGAGGTGAGAGACAAGGCGGCATATCTCCACGCGGGTCAGCAGCCGGGAGCGGGCGGAATACCGGTAGGCTCGGGCGGCAGGGCGGCACTTCTGCTCTCGGGCGGAATTGATTCTCCGGTAGCCGGCTATATGATGGCAAAGCGCGGTCTTGAGGTGATGGCGATACATTTCGCAAGTCCCCCTTATACCAGCGAACGCGCTCTGCTCAAGGTGAAGGAGCTTTCCCGCAGAATGTCGGCATATACAGGCAGGGTAAAGCTGGCTGTGGTTCCTTTCACCGAGATACAGCAGCTCATCGGTGAAAACTGCCCCGAGGAATATTTCACCATAATCATGCGCCGCTTTATGATGGAGATAGCCTCCAAAATCGCGGCGAATAACGACTGCGGCGCGCTGATAACGGGCGAGAGTCTGGGTCAGGTGGCGAGCCAGACCATGCAGGCGATAGCCTGCACCGATGCCTCCTCCGAATTGCCTGTTTTCCGTCCCCTCATCGGAATGGACAAGGAGGAGATAGTTGTCATTTCCCGAAAGATAGACACTTTCGAGACTTCTATTCTGCCCTATGAGGACTGCTGCACGGTATTCACCCCCAGCCACCCCAAAACCAAGCCCCAGCTCAAATTTGTGGTGGAAGCGGAGAAAGCGCTCGACCGTGAATCGCTGATTGCGAGAGCGGTGGAAGAAACGGAGTTTGTTTGGATAGACGAAAACACCGAATTTATCTGATTATTTCAAAAAGGAGGAAAGGCTTTTGAAGGCTGTCATTATCGAGCCGAACAGCGCCGTGCATGATATGCGATTCTCGATAGAATCGACAATAGCTTCGGCGGGAATGACCTCGAGCTGTATAAAATGCGGAAATAATCTCGAAAGCATATCCTCCTTTCTGCGGCAGGCGGTAAAAAGCAGCAGCTTTGTCATGCTGATAGGCGCTATGGAACCGGACGGCTGCGGAAGAATAGCGGCGGCAAACGCGCTTTCTCTCCCGCTGACCAAAAACCAAAAGGCGGAAAGCTACATAAAAGAGCGCTGTGCCGCCCTGGGAGAAGACCCCTCACGCTATCTCAAATGCGCCATGCTCCCCAAGGGAGCCTCGATTCTCCCGGGAGACAGCATAATCCCTGCCTGCTTTTGCGCTGTTGGGGATAACGTTTTGGTGCTGATGGACAGCAGCGAAGATGAGGCACTTTTAGAGCGGCTGGGGGCGCTTTTGCTCTCGTTAAACGAGGTTTCCTATGTTGTTCCCGCAAAAGCCGCCGCAACAGCTGCCGAGCTGCCCTTTGACGAGGGGGAGCTGACCGATGTTGAGCTTCCCAAAAGGAAAAGGGAAGAGAAAAGTGTTGACATTCCCGCAAGGCAAAAGAGCGACAATCTGCCGAAAATACTTATCGCCTGCGTTATAGCGGCGGTTCTGCTGACAATGACCGCTATCGGAATCTTTTTGGGTCAAACCACCGAGGAACAACCGACAGAGCCTGCCGACAAAATCGTATACAAGCCAACCGATGAAAGCTCTCAGCCCGATGAAGAAGAGGAGCTTTGGGAGGACCTTGTCGTTATAGAGGACGAGGAGGACGAGGGGGAGAGCCGAAAGCCGGAATCCGCACCGCCGTCCGAATCAAAGTCCGATGGGCAGACTTCTTCCGCGCCGCAGACGAGCGGGGAGAGCGCTTCTGCTCCCGAAAGCTCCGCCGCGGAAAATCCCGCCGATAAAAGCGGGGAATCGCAAAATTCCGCCGAGAAAGAACAGCAGGAATCGCAAAGCACTCCTGCCGAGTCTGAGCCGGTGGTGATTTGGCAGGCGGAAAGCAGCTCGGCTGTTGCCTCGTCAAATCAGAGCGCGGCATCGTCAGAGCCTGTTCCCGAATCCGAACCCGAATCCGAACCGGAACCGGAGCCTGCTCCCGAACCCGAGCCGGAACCCGAACCCGAGCCGGTTTCAACCTCCGAATCCGATGACGACGATGATATTGAGCGCTACGACGATGATGATTTGCCTTCGGCAAAGCGCTCTGTATTCGATGATAATTTGGCTTACACCACCGGAAGCGGCGTAAAGCGAATGAACGCCTATGATTTGGTCTGCCGCGTATTGCAGAACGAAACTCGCGGCAATCTCGCTCCCGAGGCGCTCAAGGCTCACGCGGTAGCCACCTATTCGATGATAAAATACAACAACCAAAAGGGAACTGCCCCCGCTGTGGCGCTCAACAACAATGTTTCGCAGGCGGTTAAGGACGCTGTTGACGATGTACTCGGCGTGGGAGTTTATTATAACGGGCAGTTTGCAAATACCGTTTATCATTCCACCAGCGGCGGTAAAACCACCAGTTCCGAGGCTGTTTGGGGCGGCGCTCTGCCGTATCTCGTTTCGGTGAGCAGCAGCTACGACAAAAAATCCCCCGTTTACAAAACCGAATATCGCATTTCCTCCGACAGATTCGCAAGCAGGGTGGATTCCGTTTACGGAATAGAGCTGGACGGCGACCCCGAGGACTGGATAGAGGCAGAACGTGATTCCGACGGCGGCTATGTCGGAACGGTGATATTGGGCGGCGAATCACGCTCTCGGGGCGGGAGCTACGGAAACGGCAAAAAGATAACGGGGCGCAGCATCAGAGAACAGCTTTTGAGCTTTGCCATTCGTTCTCACTGCTTTGATGTGGAATATGACGATGATGAGGACGAGTTTGTCTTTACCGTTTACGGCTACGGTCACGGAGTGGGAATGAGCCAGTACGGAGCGCATTTTATGGCGCTCGATGGCTATAACTTTGTCGAGATACTGCATCATTACTATTCCGACACCGAAATATATTAAGTCAAAGGATTGATTTTATGATAATTCTCGCTGTGGATTACGGCGATGCGAGAACAGGTCTTGCTGTGTGTGACAAAGGGGAAATGCTGGCTTCTCCGGTAAAGGTTGTTCCCAGCTACAACCGCCAAAAGGCGGTTGAGGATATAGTCAAAACCGCAAAGGAGCTGGGCGCGGAGGAAATAGTCGTCGGCAATCCGCTCAATATGAACGGAACTGCGGGCGCGAGAAGCGAGCTTTGCCATGAGATAGCCGATTCCCTGCGGGAAATGGTGGATATTCCGGTTGTGATGTGGGACGAGCGCAGTACCACCGTTTCTGCTATCGGAATACTCAATCAGACCGATGTTCGCGGCAAAAAGCGCAAGGCTGTTATAGATGCCGTAGCCGCTACTATCATTTTGGAAAGCTATCTGGCATATCGCAAAAACCGAAAGGAATAACCAAAGCGGCTTGATTAAGCGGCGAACGGTTTTATATACTTGATTTGGAGGTATCCCCGAATGAGAATGAGAAGAAAGCCATGGGCGCGTCCCGAATTGGCGGCAAGTCCGTTTGTAATAGACTCTCCCGCCGAGTTTAAGGGAAGATGGAAAGAGGCGTTTGCCAGACCTCAGCAGCCGCTCTATCTGGAACTGGGTTGCGGCAAGGGCGGATTTATAGCGCAAAAGTCATTTGAAACTCCCGATATAAATTTTCTCGCCGTGGATATAAAAAGCGAGGTGCTGGCTGTCGGCAGGCGGCAGGCGGATAAGATATTCGCGGAGGGAAACCGTGAGGTGGATAATCTGCGTCTCACCGCGCAGAACATAGAATATATTGATAATATTCTGGATAAAAGCGACGATGTAAAGCGAATCTATATAAATTTCTGCAACCCATGGCCCAAAAAGAGGGATTTTAAGCACAGACTCACCCACCCGCGTCAGCTCGAAAAGTATAAGAGCTTTATGGCTGAGGACTGCGACATCGTATTCAAAACCGATGACGATATGCTCTATGCCGCAACTGTGGAATATTTCAACGAGGCGGGATTTGAGACAATCGAGCAGAACGACGCTCTCCCCGAGAGCCATTGGGCTTCGGCGATAATCACCGAGCATGAATTGAAATTCAGAGAAATGGGTCTGTCAATCCACTATATCAGAGCTGTATTGAAAAAGGAGGGCTGATTTTTATGAAACCTGTGATACTTTTGACTGCCGGCTACGAAATATCCCCAAACGGTCAGCAGCGACGCTATCTCTATCAGAACTACGCCGACGCGATAACCCTGGCCGGCGGAATACCGCTTTTGCCGCTCGATAACGGCGAGCTTGCCGATGAGCTTTTTGACCTGTGCGACGGCGTTCTTTTCACCGGAGGACCGGATATAGAGCCAAAGCGCTACGGTCAGCCTAAGATGCCCCAATGCGGGAAAACCGACCCCTGCCGTGATGAAACGGAATACCGCCTTCTCAAGCGGTTTGAAAAGGGCGAAAAGCCGATTTTCGGCATCTGCCGCGGCTTGCAGATATTGAATGTCTATTTCGGCGGAACGCTTTGGCAGGATATTCCGACACAGCTCGGCGGCAGGCACAGCGGCGGTGACGACCCCCACAACTGCGTCCATGAAACGAGACTTTTTGAAGGCTCTCGGCTTTATTCGATGTACGGAGAAAAGATACTCACCAACAGCTATCATCATCAGTCGATAGACAGGGTGGCAGATGGATTTGTCACAGTCGCCGAGTCGGGCGGAATTGTTGAGGCGATAGAACACAAGACCCTTCCGATATGGGCGGTTCAGTGGCACCCCGAGAGAATGACGGGACCTGCGCGGTTTGTCCACCACGGACCCGATTCCGCGCCGATATTCGCAGAATTTATAGCACAGTGCAAAAAATGAAAAAGCGGCGAAGCCTTTTTAAGAGCTTCGCCGCTTGCTATTTTTCGCTTATCTGAGGTTCGTCGGCATAAAAGATGAAATCGTCTATATCTCCCTTTACTTCAAACCAGTCTGAGAAATCGGCGGTGATGTAAATATCATGCTGAATATCCATATAAACTGCTCCTTTAAAAGAAATTGCCGGTGTTTTCGCTTCCCGAAAAAACGGTACAGCATATTATACGCGCCTGATTGCGAAAAGATGCAAAGAAATTGTCGGCAGATTGATATTTTGCCGCTAAACCGCTATACTATAAAGATAGGATATAAGACACAATATTTTTTGACTTAATCGGAGGTGCTGCATAATGTTTTTTGACTGCAATAATTTTTTCTCAAAGCTCGACGGAAAACGAATAGATGTTATCGGCTTTGGCGTGAGTAATTCTCAGCTTGTTTTCAAGCTGGCGGAAAACGGCGCCGTGGTGAAGCTGCATGACAAACGCACCGCCGATAAATTTATGCCGCAGCAGCTCGAACGGCTCAAAGCCTCCGGCGTGGCGCTTTCTCTGGGAGAGGGGTATCTCGATGACCTCGACGGAGACATCATATTCAGAACACCGGGTATGCCCTTTACCCACCCCAAGCTGACAGAAGCGCGCAAAAAGGGGATAGTGGTGACAAGCGAGCTTGAGGTTTTCATGCGGCTTTGCCCCTGCCCGACCTACGGAATAACCGGTTCCGACGGAAAGACCACCACCTCAAGCATTTTGGCGGCGATATTTCAAAAGGCGGGAAAGACGGTTCACCTAGGCGGCAATATCGGCAAGCCTCTGCTGACTATTCTCGACAAAATCAAGCCGAATGATATATGCGTTGTCGAGCTTTCGAGCTTTCAGCTGCTTTCCATGCGCTCCTCGCCCGATGTTGCGGTAGTCACCAATATAGCGCCAAACCACCTCGATGTTCACCGCGATATGCGGGAATATGTTGACGCAAAGCGGAATGTTCTGCTTCATCAGGGGGCGTTTTCCAAGGCGGTGCTTTCCGCCGATAACGAGGGCGCGGCGGCGCTTGCCGATGATGTGAGAGGCAGATTGGAGTTCTTTTCCGCCGCCGAAAAGCCGGAAAACGGCGCGTGGATGGACGAGGACGGCAAAATTTACCACAGCACTGCGGGCAAGGCCACCTATCTGATGCACCGTGATGAGATACTTCTCCCGGGAATGCACAATGTTGAAAACGTTCTCGCGGCGATAAGCGCCGCATGGGGCGCGGCAACTCCAAAGGATATTTGCGCCGCTGTGAGAGAGTTTTCCGGTGTTGAACACAGAATAGAGTTTGTGCGGGAGAATAACGGCGTTCGTTGGTACAACGATTCTATCGCCACCTCCCCCACCAGAATGATAGCGGGACTTTACAGTTTTGATGAAAAACTCATCGTTATAGCAGGCGGCTACGACAAGAAGATACCGTTTGAACCTATGGTGAAGCCTGTTATCGAGCGGGTAAAGGTGCTTATTCTCACAGGAGACACCGCCGATAAGATAGAAGCCGCTGTGAGAGCCGGAGAGGGCTTTGAGAAAAGCGGAATGAGGATATTCCGCGCCGCGGATTTGGCGGAGGCGGTTAAAACAGCCAACGAAAACGCCTTTTTCGGAGACACTGTTACCCTCAGTCCCGCCTGCGCCAGCTTTGACGCTTTTGATAATTTTGAACAGCGCGGACGCTGCTTTAAGGAGCTTGTAAACGCGCTTTAAGGAGAAAAATTCTATGGTTGAAATGCTAAAAGCCCTCTGCGAAGCGGGGGGAGTTTCGGGAGACGAGAAAGAGGCGCTCGATGCCGCCGAAAAGCTGCTCACCCCACTGGGAAAAACAGAGCGCACCAATCTCGGCAGTATCATCTGCCGCCTGCCCGAAAACGGAGAGGGACTGCCGCACGTTATGCTGACTGCACATATCGACAGAATCGGTCTTATGGTGACAAAGATAACCGATAAGGGATTTCTGCGGGTGGCTCCCTGCGGCGGAGCGGACAGGCGCTCTCTCAGCGGAGCTAGAGTAACGGTTCACACCGAGAGCGGAAAGCTGTTCGGAGTTGTGACAGCCACCCCGCCCCACCTTTCGGACGGGAAAACCACTCCTCCCAAGGCAGATGAGCTGACGGTTGATGTGGGTCTTTGCGCCGATTCCGCCGCGAAAAAGGTTCGCCTGGGTGACAGAATAACCTTTGACGGCGCTTTTACCCCTCTGCTTTCCGATAGGGTGGCATCTGCCGCCCTTGATGACAGGAGCGGCTGTGCCGCCGTTATCCGCGCGGCGGAGCTTTTGCGGGACTGCAAAAAGGCTAACATTTCTGTGGCGCTGGTTTCGCAGGAGGAAACAGGCTCGGCGGGTGCTTCTACCGCGGCGAATATTCTCGCGCCGGACTATGCCTTTGAGGTTGATGTTTCGATGGCGATAACCCCCGACGACCGTGCCGAGGATTGCGGCGAAATGGGAAAAGGCCCGATGATAGGCATTTCTCCGATACTCAGCCGTGAGCTTTCCAATCGGCTGATAGAAACCGCCCGCCGCAAAAATATTCCGTGGCAGGTGGAGGTTATGGCGGGGAGAACCGGCACCGATGCCGATTATATTGCCGTTTCGGGCAAGGGTGTAAAGGCTGCCACCGTTTCTATTCCGCTGAGATTTATGCACACGGCGGGGGAGATAGCTTCTCTTGCCGATATTGAAAATACCGCGCGTTTGATAGCCGAGACAGTCGGAGGTGGATTATGAAAGAGCTGATAAAGGCGCTCTGCGATGAGCGCGGAATCTCCGGCGATGAGAGCAGGGTTCGCGCGGCGATAGAAAAGCGGCTGGAGGGCTTTTGCGAACTCTCCGTCGATGCGCTCGGGAATCTGACAGCCGTTAAAAGCGGCAAAAAACCGAACAAAAAGATAGTCCTGTTTGCCCACATGGACGAGGTTGGAATGATGGTGACCCAAATAGGTGGAGACGGTCTGATAAAATTCTCCCCTATCGGAATCGACCCGCGTGTTCTTTACGGCAGGCGTGTGAGAATAGGCGGCGGGGATATTCCGGGCGTTATCGGAGCTAAGGTCTGGCACCATTTGAAAGCGTCCGAGCGGGACTCCGAGCTGAAAGCCGACGGGCTTTACATCGACATCGGCGCAGCAAGCAGAGAAGAAGCCGAGTCGGTGGTGGCGTTGGGAGACAGCATCACATTCGATGAGCCTTTTCGGGAAATGGGAGAGGGATTTTTGCTCTCTCGCGCCCTCGATGACAGAATCGGCTGCGCCCTGCTTATCCGCCTTTTGCAAAGCGATTGCCCATGGGAATTGACAGGCGTTTTCACCTGCGGAGAGGAATCCTCTCTCTTCGGCGCGCAGGCGGCGGCAAATCGTCTTGCGCCCGAGATTGCCGTTATTCTGGAAACGACTACCGCAGGCGATGTTGAGGGAGCGCCGGAAGAAAAGGTTGTCTGCTCGCTCAAAAAAGGCCCTGTCATTTCCTTTGCAGACCGCGGCACCCTATATGACCGTGAGCTTTACTCGCTCGGCTTTGCGACAGCCGCCCAAAACGGAATCGCCGCCCAGACCAAGGAGGGCGTTTTCGGTGGGAATGAGGCAAGAGTGGTTTCCCGAGCGGGGGCAGGCGCTAAGACCATGGCGATTTCGGTCCCCTGCCGGTATCTGCACAGCTCCTCCTGCGTTGCGGCGCTTGATGACATATTCGCCGCCGAAAAACTGCTGGCGGCTTTGACAGAGCCGTTGGCATTGCTGTGATAACGCTTTATGAGGGCGGGTTTTCTGGCGGGTTAAACTGCTGTCGAATAAAAACCCTGCTCGATTGCTATTGTGATATTCAAAACGCCCCTTACCTTTACAAAACGGGGGAAGGGGGCGTTTTCTGCCGCTTTGACGATGTTATTCTGCAAAGCGGAGAGCTTGACGGCGATGAGCTGTTCGGCTTTGCGGATATGCTCGGCGTGAACAGAATAGAGCTTGAGAGCGACAGTGCCTTTTCCCCGAAAAGCGGTTGGGAGCGGGAAAGTTATCCTATTCTCACGGCGAACTGCGGCGGCGGGGAAAAACTCGCTTTCGGCGATTTGCGCCGCTGTTTTGAGATAATATCACTTTCCGATGAGGCTTTTGCCGCCGAATCGCGGTATCTCCACTGGCTCTCCGATATGACGCGCCGCGTCAACCGCGGGAGGGCTAAGGCTTATCTTTTCGATGACTGCGCCTGCGCGCTGGTGACAGCCGTTGATGATGAAGCCGCCTATCTTTCGTCGGTGGCGGTGTCGGCAAAAAATCGAGGAGAGAAAATCGGCTCGCGGCTTTTGGAGCGTATTCTCAACGACGAATTTCTGCGGGGAAAACGGCTTTTCACCGCCGCGCAAAACGATGAACTGATAAAATTCTATGAGAAAAATCTGTTTGAGCTTTCAGAACAAAGGCTCACGGTGTTTAAAAGGAGAATAAAATGAACTCGGTATTTCCGATAGATGAAAAACTCACCGCTCTAGCCGAAAAAGCAGAACGGCGCTGTGCCGATGCCTTTAAGCGCATCGGGGAAAATGAAGAATACAACGGACAAAAGGTGCTGAAAGCCTTTATCGACAACGGCATTTCGGCGGCGCACCTCTGCGGAAGCACCGGCTACGGCTACGGCGACATCGGGCGGGACGCACTTGACCGTGTATTCGCGCAGGCGCTCGGCGCAGAGGACGCGATAGTTCGCCACACATTCGTTTCGGGAACACACACCCTCGCGGTGGGTCTTTACGGACTGCTCCGCCCTAACGATACTCTGCTCTCGCTGACAGGTTCTCCCTACGACACTCTCGAGGAGATAATCGGAATCCGCGACAACGGCAGAAACGAAGGCTCTCTGCGTGATTGGGGGGTAAACTATTCCCAGGTGGAATTGAAAAACGGCAAAATCGACCTTGCAGCCTGCGCCGAAGCGGCAAAAACCGCAAAGGTCGCATACATACAGCGTTCCCGCGGATACAGCCTGCGCCCCACCCTCTGCTGTGAGGAGATTGGGGAAGCGGTAAAGGCTGTAAAGGCGGCAAATCCCGAGATAATCGTAATGGTGGATAACTGCTACGGCGAATTTGCGGAGAAGTGGGAACCCACCGATTTCGGCGCTGACCTGATAGCCGGTTCGCTGATAAAGAACCCCGGCGGCGGCATCGCCAAAACGGGCGGCTATCTCGCCGGCAGACATGATATTATCGAACGCTGTGCCTGCCGCCTCACCACCCCGGGAACAGGCCGTGAGGTTGGCTGCACGCTGGACGAGCTGCGTTCGATGTATCTCGGATTGTTTATGGCGCCCACCGTTGTTTCCGCCGCGATAAAGACCGCCGTTTTTGCCGCCGCTCTCTTTGAGGAAATGGGATTTGAAGCGGTTCCGCGCTATGACGAGCCGAGATATGATATAATTCAGGCGATAAAGCTCAAAACCCCGCAGGCGCTCGTTTCTTTCTGCGAGGGAATACAGTCCGGTTCGCCGATAGATTCCATGGCGATGCCCGAGCCTTGGGATATGCCCGGATACGAGAGCCAAGTGATAATGGCGGCGGGAGCGTTTACTCTCGGCGCTTCTATCGAGCTTTCGGCGGACGCTCCGATGAGGGAGCCGTTTGCCGTTTGGATGCAGGGTGGACTCACCTACCCGACCGGAAAGGCGGGAGTTCTGCTCGCGGCTGACAGAATGATGAAAAAGGGGCAGGTTTGACATAACCGATGCTCCATGGTAGAATATCAGTGTAAATCACAAAAGAGAGCGGCAGAAAAACTCTGCCGCTCAAATACGCGGGTATGGCGGAATTGGCAGACGCGCCAGATTTAGGATCTGGTACCTCGGTGTGCAGGTTCGACCCCTGTTACCCGCACCAGAATAAGAACATCGCTTTTGATACGAGGGTTATCAAAAACGATGTTCTGTTTTTTATATCGGAATTTCCATTCTGCATGGCAGAGGCATTACAGTTTACCGCCATTAGCAAAAATCGGCTCGGCGACATAGAATGTGGATATACTTCAAAGAGAGGAGCTTTATGGTTGGAACAGTTTAACGCAAACCGAATGTATTTTCCGCAATGCGCCATGCAGTCAATGAACGGCGGCTGTAATGCCGCGGGGCAGATGAACGGATTCGCTGTGGCTATGAGCTATACGCCGTGGCAGCAGTGGGAGAGGACATACGAACCGTCGGCGGCGCTCAAGCGGGGAACGATATTCCCCTCGCTCGACCTGCCGTTTTTGGGAGGAGGGTGCCGCAAATGAACTGCAACAATAACGATATTGCCGAACAGCTCAGAGAAAGCCGCTTTGCGGTGATAGAATCCGCTATGTTTTTGGATACCCACCCGCAGGAAGCCGCCGCGCTGGAATACTACCGCCGCAAGCAGCAGAAATTCGAGCAGGCTAAGGCGGAATATCAAAGCAAGATAGGTCCGCTGGACATTTTCGGGGTAGATGTGTCGTCGGGCAGCTGGAACTGGACCGATGAGCCGTGGCCTTGGCAGCTTTAAGGAGGGTATGAACCATGTGGAGCTATTGCAAGCAGTTGGAATTTCCTATTAAGATAGCCCGCCCCAACGCAAAGCTGGCGCAGGCTATTATGAGCCAATACGGCGGTCCCGACGGCGAGATAGGGGCGGCGATGCGCTATCTCAGTCAGCGCTACACTATGCCATGGGGCGCTGTGACGGGTATATTAACTGACATAGGCACAGAGGAGCTT
>CAZNJJ010000049.1:0-13971 GCA_964573335.1 uncultured Oscillospiraceae bacterium
CAGCAATCAAAAAAGCATTGGAAAGCGTATAAAAAGAAAATACTATGAGCAAAACGGCTCATAGTATTTTTCTGTTTACGGATACCGCCCCTCCCGTGATTTTCGGGGGAGGCGGATTTTGTTATTCTTTGCGGTTTAGCAGCTCTTTTACCACCTCGCCCGCGAGAATAAGCCCCGCGACCGACGGCACAAATGACACACTTCCCGGGGAGTTTCTTCCGGGAGGTGAATTTTCCGCCTTTTTGAGCGGTTTTATCGGCTGTTCCTCGGAATAGAGAACCTTCAGCTTTTTGATTTCACGCCGCTTCAGCTCATAGCGCATCACCTTTGCCAGGGGGCAGACCGAGGTTTTGTAAATATCGGTGACTTTAAACTGCGTTGGGTCGAGCTTGTTGCCGGTTCCCATGCTGGAAATTATCGGAACACCCGCCTTCTGCGCCTGTTCGATAAGGAGCAGCTTTGAGGAAACGGTATCAATCGCGTCGATGATATAATCAAATCGGGTTAAATCTGTTTCGGCGCAGTTTTCGGCGCTGTAAAAAATTTTGTGGGTAAAAACATTCACATCGGGATTTATATCGCGCGCACGCTCGGCGGCAACCGAAACCTTATCCCTGCCGACTGTGCTGTGCAGGGCGATAAGCTGACGGTTAAGGTTGGTTATATCAACGCAGTCGGCATCAAATAGCGATATGCTGCCTATTCCCGCGCGAACCAGCCCCTCCGCGGCAAAGGAGCCTACTCCCCCCACGCCGAAAACCGCGACATGACAGCTTTTGAGCAGATCAACGCCGTTTTCGCCTATCAGCATCGCAGTGCGGTCAAACTGTTCTTTCAAATCGAAGCACTCCCCTTTGACAGAATGGTGCCGCCGCCCAGCACAAAGTCATCGGCATAGAATACCGCCGCCTGACCCGGGGTGAGGGCGCGCTGAGGCTTGTCAAATTCCACTACGGCGGTTTTTGAGTCGAGCGGGGTTATCCATGCCGACTGCGCCGTGTGGCGGTAGCGGGATTTCACCTCGGCTCTGATGTGGCGCTCGGGACAGCGTATCGACACCCAGTTTATATCGCCGACTGTCATTTTACGCTCCATCAAAAGCTCCTCGCCGCCCAAAACTATCTCGTTTTGCTCTATCCGCTTTTCGGCGACAAACAGCCTGTTCTCGGCTGAAATGCCCAGTCCGCGGCGCTGACCGAGTGTGTAATGCAAAAGACCTTTGTGTTCGCCGAGGATTTTGCCTGTCGAATCGACAAAATTTCCCTTTGGCGAATTAAGACCCAGCTTTTCGGTGAGAAAGGCGGCGTAGTCACCGTCGGGAATAAAGCATATATCCTGGCTGTCGCCCTTATCGGCGTTTACAAATCCGTTTTCATCGGCGATTTCACGCACTATATCCTTGGAAAGCTGACCGAGCGGGAAAAAGGTTCTCGAAATGGTCTTTTGGTCGAGAACATAGAGAACGTAACTCTGGTCCTTTTCGGTATAATCCGCTCTTTTTAACTGCCAGCGGCAGTTTACGGCATCGTATTCGCGGCGGACATAATGACCTGTCGCGATGGCATCTATATTCAGCATATCGGCGGCTGAAAGCATTTCGCGAAATTTCACCGAGCGGTTGCACAAAACACAGGGATTGGGAGTTTGCCCCTCGGCATAGATGCGCGCAAATTCGTCTATTACCGCCTTTTGGAAAAGCTGCTGTCGGTCGATAAGGTGATGGGCTATCCCGATTTTTTCGCAGACACGCTTTGCGTCGGATATATCGTTATTGCCCTCCTTGGGATAGAGCAGCAGCGTAGCGCCGCAGACCTCATGCCTCTGCTGCTTTAAAAGCAGTGCCGCAACGGAAGAATCCACTCCGCCGCTCATCGCCGCCATAACAGATAAACTCATAGCGTTACCTCGTTTCGCTCAAAAATTCGCATTTCCAGTATAGCGGCGAGCGGCGAGTAAATCAAGCGGTGAATAATGTTATCGCCAAACTTGTTCAAAAGTTTGCGCGAAGATTCTCTTTATGCCGATTTTGTGATATTATATTCTTTATAGGCGAAAAAACTGTTTTTCGCTATTGTCAGGAGGTAGAATATGTCATTTTCTCCCGAAAACAACAATTATAACGACTGGTATCAGCCTGTCAATCCGCGTGAGAATATCTACACGGTGGGATACGGCTGGTCGCCCAAGCCGCCGTATATTGTAGAGCTGGATATGATAGCCCGCAGCGCGGTGTCGGTGGTGCTTTGCCTGATAGGGTACATTTTTCTGGAGTCGTATATCTACGACACTCTCTGCGGCTTTTTCGGAATGACTTTGCCGATATACGGCGATGCCGCAGGCGCCGTCAACGAGCTTGTGATAGCCATAACCGAAGTGGTGGCGCTGCTGCTTCCCTTTTCGCTTTACGCGATGTATGTAAGGATACCGCTTTGCTGCGCTCTGCCGATGAAAAGCGTTTCGGCGGGGGTTTTGCTTTCGGCGGTGTTTGTCTGCCTTGCGGTAACGGTGCTGGGCGGATATTGCGCCGATTCGGTTTATTGGCTGTTTGATATGATGAATCTGCATTTTTATGATTCGTTGAGCGATATGCCCACCCTTCCCGCCGAAACGATTTTGTATTTGGTGAACACGGTGCTTATCTCTCCGGTTTTGGAGGAGATAGCGTTCAGAGGATTTTTGATGCAGTCGCTGCGCCGATTCGGAGACAGCTTTGCGCTGGTGGTTTCGGCTGTGCTGTTCGGAATGTTGCACTCCTCTCCCCCCTCAATGTTCTATGCCGTTTTGATGGGACTTGCGATGGGGTATTTCGTGCTGTTCACCGGTTCGCTCCACACCTCGATAATAGTGCATATAGCCAACAATCTGCTGGCGGTGCTGTTCACCGTTTTAATGTCGTTCTATCCCGATGGCGGATATGTTATTTCCCTCGGGTTTGACACCGTCTATCTCGCTTTGGGAATATTTGCGGTTATATGGCTCAGCCGCAGATATGAGAATATCTTTTCGCTTGCGAGCAGCAGAACCGTAAACCGCAGCACGGCTAAGATAAGGAGATTTTTCCTTTCGGTGCCGTTTATACTGTTCACGCTGATAGTGATTTATCGCGCATGGAGTATGCTGGTATGGTGAATGAAACGGATATTTTGATGATGCGGGAGGCGATAGCCGAGGCACGCCTTGCCGAACAGCTCGGAGAAGTGCCGATAGGCGCTGTGATAGCACAGCGCGGGGAGATAATCGCCCGTGGGCATAACCTGCGCGAAACAGACAGGCACGCGCTGGCTCATGCCGAAATAGCGGCGATAAATGCCGCCTGCCGAAAGCTCGGAGGCTGGCGTCTGCCGGAATGTACCCTGTATGTCACGCTGGAGCCTTGCCCCATGTGCGCGGGAGCTGTCATCAACTCGAGAATAGAGAGAGTGGTGTTCGGCGCTTATGACATGAAAGCCGGTTCTTTCGGCTCACTGATAGATTTGTCCAAGGTCAAATACAACCATTCGCCGCAGCTTTGCGGAGGGGTTTTGCAGGAGGAGTGCGCCGAGCTGTTAAAAGGCTTTTTCAAGACGCTGAGAAAACGCCGAGAGTGAAAATGTTGGGGAGGGGTAATTTGTGCATCGGTTGTCAGCTGCGATAGTTTCACCCTTTGAGAAAGAACTGCCGAAGGCAGAGCTGGTGATATTCGCCGGCTCGGGTCATTTCATTTCGGAAGATGCTGTTCCCGAGATGATATTAAGGGCGAAAAGATATGCCGCGCAGAATCGGGTATTTCTGGTGACGGAGCGGTTTATTCTGGAGGACTACCTATGCGCCTGTATGCTTGCTCCCAACGGCAGTCTTATCGGAATGGGTCAGGCGACGCATCTCAACCTAAGCCTCAGGCAGAATAACATCAACCGCAGTGACGAGGTGAGCGTTTTTGACACCCCGTTCGGCAAGACGGCGCTTTTGGTCGATGTTGATATAAATATGCCGCAGGTTTGCCGAGCCGCCGTGAGAATGGGGGCGGAGCTTATCATTTCAACCCAGCATATACCGCTTTATGATTTTAACGAGAACCGAATCAGCTACGGCGTTGTCAATGCCGCTGCTTCCAACGGGGTATCGGTGGTTGCCGCGGTGGGAACAGGCGGTGTGGTTGTCGATTCGAGCGGGAATATCACGGCGGGCTACACCGAGACACTGCCCCTTATCGCAGAGGTAGAAACAGATTCTGCTCTTGTCGGCAATCGAATGATGAGGGTGGCACATGAGCTGCTGATTGCTCACCGCGAGTTGATAGATGAACCTCGGGAGGTGAAAAGCGATGAATAAGGTCAGGCTCAAGGCTTCTGCCTTTGCCATGAGCTACATCTCCAATGAGGAAAAGGTCAGAGATACGGTTCGTGGCTTGGATATACACATGAGGAGACAGCCGCGTGTTACCGACAGCGGCATAAAGGTGAGCGCCGTTTGCTTTACCCCCGAGCCGTGCAGAAATCTGCGTGATTATGTTTCAAAAATGAATGACTACGTCGCACCTGCCGCCGCCGAGGGGAGCGCTATGGTGGCATTCCCCGAGCTTTGCGGAATGACCGCCATGTCGCTGATGCCGAGATTCGGCGCTATCTGCTCGGAATGGAATAAAATGTCCGACCTGCCCGCCGATGACAAAAAAGAGGCTGTGATAACCGTTTGCGAAACGGTTCAGGGCTTTGTCAGCGAGATTTTTTTGAACACATTTTCACAGCTTGCCCGCAGTCACCGCATGATAATAGCGGCGGGCGGGATATATCAGATAGAAAACAATCGGCTTTATAACCGCCAGTTCCTTTTTAATGAGGAAGGGGAGGTATGCGCCGTTCAGGATAAGCTGTTTTTGACCTCTGCCGAGAGGGAACTGGGCGTAAGCTCCGGCAAACGGCTCACCCCCGGTGCCACCCGATTGGGGAATGTGGCTCTGCTGGGCGGATCAACGCTCAGTCACTATGAGCCGTATTGGATAGCCGCCGCGATGAACTGCCGCTTTGTTGTGGCGAGCGGTTCCCCCTATGCTGTCACCGAACACAGGCTTGCGCGGTTCCGCGCGCAGGAGCAGGGGATATGTCTGCTTTTGCCTGGTTTTGGCGGCGGCGATGAGTTTGGGCTGTCGCTCTCCTCTCCCGCGGGAATTTACACTCCGAGAGAGGCGCAGGAGTGTCCCGACGGAATTGCCGCAGAGAGCTTTGATGAGCCGATAGTTTCCGCGGTGGTGAATCCGTCGAAATCCGCTGTGACAACCGATATATACAGCGCCGACAGAAACATCGGTTTTTTGCGGGCGCTCATATCCCAAACGGAAAATCAAGACTGAAAATCAATGCCCTCTCTGTCCGAGAAAGACAGAGGGGGCGTTTTTTATGCCTTGTCCTTTGATTTAAAGAGAAAAGCGGCGACAAGTCCCGCGAATACGGCGGTGGTTATTCCGGCGGAACATTCGGTTAAGCCGCCGGTGATTATTCCGACAAAGCCATCCTCCCGAATCGCCTCACGCACTCCTTTGGCAAGGAGCGAGCCGAAACCCGTGAGCGGAACTGTCGCTCCCGCGCCGGCGAAGTCGATTAGCGGCTGATACCAGCCCATTCCGCCGAGGAAAACCCCTGCAACCACATAGGAAACCAGTATTCTCGCGGGGGTGAGCTTGGTGAAATCTATCAAAATCTGTCCGATAAGGCAGATGCCGCCACCCACCAAAAAAGCCTTGAGATAGCTCAACAGCAGAGCGGTCAAAGCCTTTCACCTCCTTTTTCGGTGGAAAACCATATCAGATGCGCGATAGAGGGGATAGATTCCTTTTGCTGAACGGTGGTGGGGGAGAGCAGAGCGCCCGTCGCCATAAAGAGAATATTTTTCAGTCTGCCCTCTCTCATCGCGGGAAGCAGATACCCGCACAGCACCGCCGCCGAACAGCCGCACCCCGAGCCGCCGGAATGAACGTCCTGCTTTTGCCGCTCAAACAGCATCAAGCCGCAGTCGGCGTGCCTGGATTTGATGTCAACTCCCTCTCGACCGACCAGTTCGATAAAGAGCTGTGAGCCGATGTCTCCCAAATCGCCGGTGACTATCAAATCGAATCGGTCGGGGGTCATGGCGGTATCCTCAAAAAATGCGAGCAGAGTTGAGGCGGCGGCGGGAGCCATAGCCGCTCCCATGTTGTTTTGGTCGGTTATTCCCGCGTCCACCGTTTTTCCCGAGCAGACAGCCCTGACAAACGGCGGGCGGCTGCCCTCCTCGAGAATAACAGCGCCCGAGGCGGTGGCTGTCCATTGGGCGGAGGGCGGTCTTATCGAGCCGTATTCCAGAGGAAAACGGTATTGCCGCTCCGCCGTGCAGAAATGCGACGAGGTCAGCGCCATAGCGCGGCGCAGAGTAGCGGAATCCACCAGCAGAGAGGAGAGCAAAATCCCCTCCGCCATTGTGGAACAGGCGCCGTATATCCCCAAAAGGGGTATTCCCGTTTCGCGCAGACCGAAGGTGGTGCCGACGCATTGATTGAGCAAATCCCCCGCGAAAACGCAGTCGATGTCGTTTGGGGTGAGGGCGGCTTTTCGCAGAGCCTGCTTTGCCGCCAGAGAAACCATATAGCTTTCCGCTTTTTCCCAACTGCTCTGCCCGAAGGAGGTGTCCGTTTCCAAAATGTCAAAATGCTTTGCCAGCGGACCCTGCGATTCCTTTTTGCCGCCGACTGCGGCAAAACCGCGAACCGAGGGACAGCTTTGCATGATATAGCTTTGCCTGCCCAGCTTTTTTGCCATTGCCCTGCCTCCTTTGTCAATAAAGCTCAAAGAACCAGATTACTATTCCGTAGAGAACGCTTGCCGCGAGTCCGTAGACGATGACAGGTCCCGCTATGACAAACATCTTTGCTCCCACGCCGAGAACAAACCCCTCGGATTTGAATTCGACAGCCGGAGAAGAAACAGCGTTGGCAAATCCGCTTATCGGAACCAGCGCCCCCGCTCCCGCCCGTTTTGCCAGCTCGTCGAAAAGACCCAGTCCCGTGAGAAGCGCGGTGAGAACCACTATCGTGCATGATGCCGCGGTATAGCAAAAACTCTGCTTTACCCCCAGAGCCGAAAATCCGTCGGCGAGCATCTGCCCCAAAACGCATATCAGCCCGCCCGAAACAAAGGCAGAGGGCAGGGTGACGGCGATATTGCTGTTTGGAGAAAAGTTTTTAACCAGTTCGGCGTATTCCTGTTTTGAGATATTCACTTTGCATCTCTCCTTTTGGGAGATAGTCTGCCTGAAATTTTGCCCGATATGCAAAGAAAGGCAAAAAAATACGGCGGAAATGCTCCGCCGCAAAAAGATATTTTATTTTTGGGAGAGAAACCGCTCGTATCTGTCGCAAATTCCGTCTACATCATCGCCGAACTCCATCAGCCTGCCGCCCTCAAGCCAAAGCACCTTGCTACAGATTTCCCTTATCGAATTGAGCGAGTGAGAGACAAGTATTGTAGCCGCGCCGCCCAGCATCATCTCTCTCAGCTTGTCGGAACTCTTTTTGTAAAAGGCTCCGTCTCCCACCGCAAGCACCTCATCGAGAATAAGAATATCGGGTCTTACCAGTGAGGCTATCGAAAAGGCGAGGCGGGAGCTCATTCCCGAGGAAAGCTGTTTAAAGGGACGGTCCTGCCAGTCCCAAAGTTCGGCAAAGCTGATTATGCCGTCATAAGCCGAGTTCATAAACTCGCGGGTGTAGCCGAGCATCGCGCCGCGCAGGTAGGTGTTTTCTCTCACTGTCAGTTCCTCGTCAAAGCCGGAGGTCAATTCCAACAGAGCGGCTATTTTGCCGCTTGCGGTGATACTGCCCTCGGTAGGCTCCATTATTCCCGCTATCGCTTTCAGCAGGGTGGATTTTCCCGCGCCGTTTCTTCCGATTATTCCAAGCAGGTCGCCTTCCTCCAGCGAAAAGCTGATGTCACGGTCTGCCCAAAATTCGGTGACGTTGTAGTTGTGCTTGATTCTCCGCAGAAGATATTCCTTTATGCCGATGTCCTTAAAATCGCCCATAAGATAGCGAACGGAAAGATTTTTTACTTCTAAAACGCTCATTGGCTTCTCCGATTAAACATAGTATAAGAATTTGGTGTTATACTTTTTGTAAATCAAACAGCCGACAGCCAAAGCTATCGCCACATCTGCCGCCATGAGCAGATGAAACCAAACCGTGGGAATTGCGGCATCTATTATTATCTTGCGGAAATATCTGATAAAGAGATATATCGGATTCAATAAAAACGCGCAGCGAACAGGATAGCTGTAACTGTCGATAGTGTAAAACACCGCCGAAAGATACATCAAAATCTGTATGAAGATAGACCACAGATACTGCACATCTCTGAAAAACAAAAACATTGCGGAGAGGATAAGCCCCACTCCGATGTTAAAGAGCATCAAGCAGACTATCGGATACAAAAGCAGAATAAACCTCAGGCTGAATGTGATGCCGTCAAAGAGGCAGAAGATGAAAAACACAACCAAAGTCAGGGCGAAATTCACCAGTGTCTGCACGTTTTTTGAGAGAAGAAAGATATATTTCGGCAGATTGACCTTGCTGAAAATCGCAGCATTTTCGAGCAGGGAGGTCATTCCCTGACCCGCCGACTCGCTGAAATAGGAGAACACCAGCGTTCCGCAAAATAGGTAGGTGGTGTAATGCTCCATATCCATTCCGAAAAAGTGTGTGAACACCAGCCGCAGAACAAACAGCATTATCAGCGGGGAAAGCACGCTCCATGCCATTCCGAGGGCGGTGCGCTTGTATTTCTTTTTAAAATCGCGTTTTACCAGTTCTTCAAACAAGAATCGGTAAGGCTCTAACCTTTTGAACATGAATTACTCCGAAAAATATGATTTTGTTCTCACATATCGGCGAGATAGCGCTTGCTCTTGGAGGTGAGCATGATACAATCCTTTTCGCCGCTGAAACGCCCTTTTTGATATTCTATGCCGGAATTTTTGAGACAGTTTTCCATTTCGGCAACGGTGTTCTTTTCGCCCTCACGCTCGGCATCGTCCATTATGATGACAAAGTCCTCATTGAGACAGTCGGGCATAAGACGAAGGACGTCTATTCTCGCAAAGCGGGCGTTTTTGTCATCGGAGGGAGAATCTATCACGATGAAATCAAACCGCTGACCCGCAAATCCGCCCGAGAAATTCTTAAATGCCTTTATACCGTCGCTTTCCTTGTAGCTGACAAGCTCGGTGGGCATCTGCAAAATTCTTGTGGGGTAGGAGAGGGCGTATTCATTTTGGAAGAAGTTTATCCAATCGTAATCCGGCTCAACAACAAAGTGCATGGTTCCCGGGTGGGAAGAAGCATAGCGGGAGAGCATGACGGTGGATTGACCCAGTCCCAGCTCGAGTATGCTCTTGGGTTTGATTTGGCTGATTGCGTGGAACATCGCGTAGAGGAAAGGATAACCCACTCCGGCACGACCGGGCGAAAGAGGACGACCGTAAAGCCAGTCGCAGCCGGCAACGGTGTTGTTGAACACCTGCGCCCAAACCGCCTCGGCGGATTTGCGCTCCGCCTGTCTGAGCTGAGACTGCATTGCCGCCATCATTCTCACAGAAGCTGTGTTGTTCTCCTGAATATGGGCTGAAAGGGCGGCGCTGCTCTCGTTTTGCGCGCTGATAACGGCGGCGTTTCCCTCTTGAATCGCCGATATTGCCTTGACCTGCTCCTGCTGACCGTCGCAGATTTTAAGAACCGCTTCTTTGAGCTGCTCGTTGGCGGCGGCAGTGGCGGCAGATTGCTCCTCAAGCTGCTTTTTCAGCATAAGATTCTGCTCAAACAGCTCTCTCACGCTGTTGATAAGTTCTCTCTGCACATCGGCGAGCTTTGCCATGTCATCGCGGTTTGCGTCCGAAATCTCATTGAGCTGTTGGACATATCGCGCCTGGATTTCCTCCTGCCCCTGCTCAACGCGGGAGATATTTTCCGCTATTGATTCGGAAACGTTATCCAAACTCTGTTCCATCTTGTTGACAAGGCGGTTGACAGAGTTTTGGGTGACTTCGTTTTGCTCTCTGAGCTTGTCGGTTTTTTCGTTTATCCATTCTATCGAGGTGAGTATTCTCGCCACCTCGCGGCTGAAAGTCTTTGCCGAGGGGGGAAATATCTTTTTGAAAAACTCCTTCAGCTTTTTGAACATGGTTTATCCACTCCCGAAAAAATTATCCGCTTTCAGCGGCGAAGATACGCTTCTTTAAGCGATTTAACTGTGTTTTCGATGCCAAAGCCGCTGTCGGCGGCTATATCGGCATAGCTTGCCCTGTCGAAATCGGCATTGAGTCCCTGCTCTGCCTTTTCTGCCCAATGCTCTGTTCCCGCCGAAAGGGGGATTTGGCAAAAGAGAGGGGATATTCCCGCCTCGGCTGCCACATTCTCGGAGCAGAGGGTGAAAAGTCCGCTTATCTGCGACTCGACCGCAACTCTGCCGAATCCCTCCACAAGGCTCGGCAGAATAAGAATATCCATGGCGGAAAGCAGTTGCTCGGGATACTCCGTTTCTCCGAAAAATATTACCGAATCGGCTATTTTGAGCCGTTTTGCTGCACGCTTGAGGGAAGAAAGCTCCTCTCCGCTCCCGACTATCAAAAGAATCGGATTATCCGGTCTGCGACAGAGCAGAGAAAACAGCTCCAAAAGGAAAGGGTAGTTTTTCTCACTGCTCAACCTCCCCATCGCCCCGATAACAGGGCGTTCTCCCAAATTCAGCTTGCCGCGCAGCCGCTCGCGGGCAAGGGGGTCAAATTTAAAGCGGGTGGTGTCTATTCCGTTGGAAATGACCTCAAACGGCATATTGCGGGGGAAGAAAAATTCTCCCGCCTGCTCGGAACACGCCCACCGCTCGGTTGCATATCCCGACAGCGCCGCCGAAAATATCCTGTGAATCAACAGCTTTAATGGGCGCAGAGGGGTTTTCCGCAGTCCCGACTGATGCGCGTGAACTATCCGCGTTTTTATTCCCATGCCTTTTGCGATAACGAGGTAGCAAAGCGAAAACGCCTCATAAAGATTAAAGTGAACAGCGGTGTAGCGGCGCTCTCTTATCAGCCTTGCAAAGCGCCTGCCGTTTTCAAAAACTGCCCAGCGCCTGCCCGAGAGGGGATAGAGTCCGATGCCCGATTTGAGCAGCTTTTCGGTGAGAGGGCTGTTTTCGATGACGGGGGCGACTATATCTATTTCGACACCTTCAAGTCCGATATTTAAAAGACTGCTGCTCAAAAAGGATTCTATTCCGCCGTGCGACCATTGCAGGCAGAAACAGCATATCCTGACAGGCTCCATCTGAAAACCTCAAATCCTGTAATAACTTTACCTGTCTATTATAGCGCTTTTATGACAGAGTGTAAACTTGCATTTTGTGAGCGTTGGCTGAAAGTCGGCAAAAAGGAAACAGACACTCCCGAAAGGGAATGTCTGTTTCGATAAGGGGGTAAAAGCTTTGCCGCCGGAGATTTCAATATTTGTCATCGACAGCATCGAAATCGACGGTAAAGGGGCTGTAATTATCCGCGTTCTCTCTTTCCGGTTCAGCGGCAGGGGCGGGAATGTCATTATCGCCGAAGTCGAAATTGTCGGGAGTGAAAGAGGATGCGGAGGGAGCCTCAAAAGAGGACTCCGAGAAAGAGGAGGGCTCGTCGCTGAGGGTGAACTGACTGATAAGCTCCTTGAGCATATCAGCCTGACCGGAAAGCTCCTCACTTGCCGCGGCAGACTGCTCCGCGGTAGCGGAATTGGTTTGAACAACTGCGGAAATCTGGTCGATACCGGTTCCGATTTGGTTGATGGCGGTAGCCTGCTGCTCACTCGCCTCGGATATTTCGCCGATTATGTCGGCAACGCCGCTTGCCTTTTTAACAACAGCTTCGAGAGAAACGGCGGTGGAGGTAGCCTGCTCGGAGCCGCTGCGAACCGCTCTGATAGTACTCTCGATGAGGGCGGTGGTGTTGTTTGCAGCCTCGGCAGACTTTCCGGCAAGGTTTCTCACCTCGTCGGCAACTACCGCAAAGCCCTTTCCGGCTTCGCCAGCGCGAGCGGCTTCAACAGCGGCATTGAGGGCGAGAATGTTGGTCTGGAAAGCAATATCTTCGATGGTCTTGATGATTTTGCCGATATTGGAGGCGGTGTCGTTTATTTCGTTCATCGCCGCCATGAGTTCCTTCATGTGGTTGTTGCTGTCAATAACGCCGGCACCCGCCTCAACGCTCATTTTGTTGGCAACAGCGGCATTTTCGGCGTTGGTTCTTACCTTGTCGGAAAGCTCGGAGATGGTTGCGGCAAGCTCCTCAATAGCGCTTGCCTGCTCGGTAGCGCCCTGAGAGAGATTCTGCGCGCCATCGGAAACCTGCTGTGAACCGGCGAGAACCTGCGCGGCAGACTGGTCTATTCTCGAAAGAGTTTCGGAAAGGGTGTTTCTCAGGTATCTCAGCGAGGTCAGCATGGTGCTGTATTTGCCGACATACTTATCCTCGTTTTGAGAGCTGACAGTGAAATTGCCGTTGCCCATTTCCTCACATACATAGGACATATCTCCGATGAGTGTCTCGAGGTTGGAAACGGTTTTTCTGATGTTTTCGGCAAGGATACCCAGCTCGTCCTTAGATTCATAGGTGATGGAAACCTTGTCAAATTCACCTCTGGAAACGCAATCCATAGCCGCTTCTATCTGTCTGAGCGGTCGTGTTACGGCGGTAGCCAGGAAGATGGTGAGGAAAACGGTGGCAGCCAGAGCAAGCGCGGTGATGGCAACAACTATTACGATAGCGAGCTTGTAGCTCTTTTCCATATCGTAGTATCTGTTGTAGATACCGTCGTTTACCTCCTCGTTGAGCTGCATAACGCAGTCAACAAGTCTGTCGAAAGCGGAGGTGTAGTTGTTGGCGTAGATGATGTAGGCGGATTTCTTTCCCGCCTCGCTGAATTTCGCGCAGTGGTCGATGATTATTTTGCGATAAACCGCAACATCATCAATGAATTTGCTCATGTTATCCATTGATTCCTGCGAATCGGGATTGAGCGAAAGGTAGGTAGCCATTGCGGACTCGAGAGTGGCGCGATGCCCCTCCAGCTCGGAAACCACATTGTCAAGTCCCTTTTGGTCGGTAACGACCATAGCCTCGAGGGTGCTGCCCTTGATAGCTTCTACCGAGCGGCGCATCTGGTTGAGCGCATCGGCAGAAGGAATGGAATGAGAAGCCAGGTTCTGACCGTCGTTGTGTATGCGGTTGATAAGAGCGGTGGAAAAAACAGCGAAAACTATGAGTGTAGCCAGTACAACTGCGAAACTCGCCGCAATTTTGGCTTTCATCTTCAAATTTCTCATAACTTGTCCTCCCGTTTAAGAACATTTTATGTAATTTTGTTTTAGATTTTGCCGTGAGTATAAAAACAGTGATTATCTGCCTGCCGAAATGAGCATATCCAGCTCGTCGTTTTTCAGGACGCGGGTTCCGTCGAGACATAGAACGATTTTCTCACGTCCGTTATCGGGCAGACGGGCAACGCCGATGAGATAGCTTTCGGAACGGTCGTCCATTCTCGGCGGCTTGGAAACGATGTCGGCGGTTATATCCACCACCGCGTCCACTTCGTCAACGATAAGACCTATCATGCTGCCGTTGACCTTGTTGATGATAATGCAGGTGTGGTCGTTGTATTCCGCTTCTTCTTTGCCGAGGCGCAGACGCAGATCTATCAGCGGAATGATGTTTCCGCGCAGATTGATGATGCCCTTGGCATAAGCGGGATACTCCGGCATATTGGTGATAGGCTGCATACTGACTATCTGCTCAACATTGAGGATAGAAAGGCTGTAAAGCTGATTGTCCAGCCAAAAAGTGAGCCACTTGCCCTCCAGTTCACTGCCGGAAGCCGCATTTGTCGAAGTTGTGATTTCATTTGCCATTTTGGAAAAAATCCCCCTTGAATAAAATTTT
>CAZNJJ010000050.1:0-10346 GCA_964573335.1 uncultured Oscillospiraceae bacterium
GAAGAACAGCTCTCGATTCTCTATCACGAAATGATAGATATGGGCGCTCTCTGCGAGGAGATAATCTCGCTTGTTTCTGCGGCGCTAAAGGGAGAAAACACCCTCATGGCGGCGCAGACAGCCATGTTGGATAAAGAGATAGACCAAAAAGAAAGGGATATAGAGAGCCTCTGCATGAAACTGCTGCTCAGGCAGCAGCCGGTTGCAGGCGATTTACGGCAGATTTCCGCGGCGCTAAAGATGATAACCGACATGGAACGGATAGGAGATCAGGCGGAGGATATAGCGGAAATGGTTCCGTTTTTGACGGGTTGTGCCAATGAAGGTAATTCTGTCGTTATCGAAATGGCATCTGCGGTGATGAAGATGGTCACGGACAGCGTAGATGCCTATGTCAAGCGAGATGTTGAGGCGGCGCAGGCGGTTATTCGCTATGATGACATTGTAGATGACTGCTTTTTGAAGGTGAAAAATCAGCTTATAACGCTCATTGCCGCAGATTCCGCCGATGGCGAATACGCTCTCGACCTTTTGATGACGGCGAAATATTTTGAGCGGATAGGCGACCATGCCGTTAATCTTGCGGAATGGGTCATCTATGCCGTGACCGGTGTTCATAAAAGCGAGGAAGAAAACGAATGATTTGGTGTGTAGAAGACGATAACGCGATAAGGGACATTGAGGTCTATGCTTTGCAGTCCGCAGGGCTTGAGGCTTGCGGATTTGCCGATGGCAGCTCCTTTTGGAACGCCTTAGCCGGAGAAATTCCCGAGCTGGTGGTGCTGGACGTGATGCTCCCGGGGATAGACGGCATAGAGCTGCTGAAAAGGATACGGGCAGATGCCCGCCTTTGCAGACTGCCTGTTATCATGGCGACGGCAAAGGGCACGGAATATGACAAGATACAGAGCCTTGATTTAGGGGCAGATGACTATGTTGTAAAACCGTTTGGCGTGATGGAGCTGGTTTCCCGTGTCAAAGCGGTGCTGCGGCGCTGTCAGGGGGCGGACGTTCATAAGCTGTTGAAGCTCGACGGGCTCACCCTCAACCTCTCGGAGCGCAGGGTGAGCATCGACGGCGAGCGGGTTCAGCTGACCTACAAGGAATATGAGCTTTTGAAGCTGTTCCTCTCCCACCCGGGGAGAGCGTTTACGCGGGAACAGCTTTTTGCCGCAGTTTGGGGAGACGACTATCTCGGAGAAACACGAACGCTTGATATGCATATCAGAACTCTCAGACAAAAGCTGGGAAGCTACGGCAAGCTCATCGAAACGGTGAGAAATGTAGGCTATCGCTTGGAGGCTCGCCCATGACAGGAAAAATTTTTCGTTCCATAATGGCGGCGGCAGCAGTCGCTTTGCTCGCTTCCGCGCTGATGATAATGAGCTGTCTGTATGATTATTTCGGGAAAATACAGGCGCAACAGCTCATGGAAGAGCTTTCTTTGGCGGCGGCGGGGGTGGAGAAATTCGGCAAAGCCTATCTTGAGTCTCTGCCCGAGAGCGAAAGCCGCCTGACTTGGATAGCTGCCGACGGTTCGGTTTTGTTTGACGCGAAATTTGACGAAAAAAGCATGGAAAACCATTCTCGGCGCGAGGAGATAACAGCGGCGATGACCTTTGGCGAGGGCAGGAGCGTGCGCTATTCCGACACGCTGTTGCAAAAGACTATGTATTGCGCCAAGCGCCTTTCGGACAACACTGTGCTGAGAATCTCGGTAGCAACCGCGACTATGGGTATGCTCACGCTGGGAATGGCTCGTCCTCTCGCGGCGGTTTTGATAATCGTTTTTGTTTTGGCGCTTTGGCTGGCGGCAAGACTGGCAAAACGCATTGTAGAGCCGCTAAACAGCCTTGACCTTGACCATCCGCTCGAAAACAACAGCTATGATGAACTGGCTCCGCTTTTGACACGGATAGCGAAACAGCGTTGCCAGATAGAAGAACAGCTTCATCAACTGGAGCAGAAGAACAACGAGTTCTCACAGATAACCGACAGCATGAACGAGGGACTTGTGCTTCTCAGCGAAAAAGGCAGGATAGTCAGCATGAATCCCGCGGCGAAAAGGCTTTTTCGGGCAGACAAAAATACGGTGGGGGAGGATTTTCTCACAGTTGAACGGGGCAGAGAGATAAACGATGCCCTGCAATATGCGCTGAAAAACGGTCACGGCGAGAGCTGTATCACCAGAGACAGCCGAGAATATCAGATAGACATCAGCCGAATAGAATCGGGCGGCGCTGTGGTGGGACTGGTTATGCTGAGCTTTGATGTGACCGAAAAGCGAAATGCCGAGCGTTTGCGCCGAGAGTTCAGCGCGAATGTTTCGCATGAGCTGAAAACGCCGCTCACCGCTGTTCTCGGAAGCAGCGAAATGCTGGAAAACGGAATGGTAAAGCCGGAGGATATTCCGCGCTTCGCGGGGCATATTCACGCGGAAGCGGCGCGGCTGCTTACCCTCATCGAGGATATAATACGCCTTTCACGGCTTGATGAGGGGGCAGAGCTTGTGAGCGAAACGGTGGATATAGCCGCCGTTGCCGCAGCCGTGGCGGAAAGACTGTCCGAAAAAGCGGAAAAAAAGAATGTCGGCATTAAAGTAAACGCGAAACCATGCCCGATAGAGGGCAACTACGGTCTTGTCTACGAGATAGTATACAATTTGACAGACAATGCCGTTAAATACAATGTAGAGGGCGGAAATGTCGAGATTTCGGTTGAAAAGGGAGTTCTCACCGTTTCGGACAGCGGCATCGGAATACCCGCAGGTGAGTGCGAAAGGGTGTTTGAACGGTTCTACCGTGTCGATAAGAGCCATTCCGACGCAGTAGGCGGAACGGGCTTGGGACTGTCGATAGTAAAGCACGCCTGCGCCTATCTCGGTGCGGAAATAAATCTGAAAAGCAGTCTCGGCTCGGGAACAACCGTCACCGTCGCCTTTTTGAAATAATCGCAGATAAAAAAACGACCCTGTTCTTTTTGGGAACAGGGTCGTTTTTTACAGATATTTTTCCAGCCGGCACTGCTCCGTTACCTCTTTTCCGAGCAGTGTTATCGCCTTTTTGGGGCATTGGCTGATGCAGGAATAGCACATGGTGCATTTTCCCGCGGAAACGGCTTTTCCGTTTTCGAGAGACAGATTTTTCATGGGGCAGGAGACTGTACACAAGCCGCAGCCGATACATTCCCCGCTGATTTTCAGCCGGTCGGTATATCCGGCGGTTTTGCCGTAAAACCAGAGCCGCTGTCCGAACAGCCCCGCAAGATGAGCCGCAAAGGTTATTCCCTCATGGGGGTATTTTCCGCTTTTGATTGCCGTGACGGTCTGTTCGATTTTCTTTCTCGCGTCGGCTACGATTTTTCGGTTCTGCTCTGTCGATTTTTTCAGCAGCTTGCTGTCGCACACCGAATCGGGCATCTTTATATGAAGTCCGCCCAAAATCACCGCGCCGTGCTTTTTGAGCAGCCTTGCGGTACAGCCTGCGCCGTCTCCGCTGAAAGCGCCCATCGTCGCAACGCAGAAAACACGTTTTCCGCTCCAAAGAGCCGAATTTTTATCTATAAAATCCCTCACCATATAGGGCGCGTTGGAAAACTGCGTAGGGTATCCCAGAAAAATCACATCGTTTTCGGCTATCTTTTCCGCCAAACGGTCGTTATCAAGCGGAATAAGCTCGGCATCCGGCTCTATCCCGTTCATCAAAAGCTGCATACAGTATTTTGTATTGCCTGTTCCGCTCAGGTATATTCCCAGCATGATTTTGCCCTCCGAGTCAGAAAATTTCCGCCGCGGCAAACAGCCGCCTGTCAGCGGATTCGGACTATATTATCACCGATTTTATGCGGAAAGTCAACGACAGCCGACGATGTAATGCAATCGGATTTGGCAGATTGTTGTATAACCTCGGCTTGAATTTTACGGCTGTTCTGAAAATATAAGTGGAATATATTAAGATTGCGTGATAAAATATAAAATAAAGTTTGAATTTTATACAAAACAGCAACTTTTGTTTCAAAACGCAGGCTGTGGGCAAGACACAGCAGCCGAGGAGAAATATTATGATAACCCGGTTTTACTTTTTGGTGTTTATATTATCGTTGACTCTCGCTTTAAAATGCCTATTGCAGAACAAGAATATCGACACGATTTTTGCGCTCTTTTTCAGCGCGATAATCATAAACTGTCTGGGGCGCTATCTGCTTGCGGCGTCCGATGGATTGGAAATGGCAATATGGTCAAACAAATTTTTGTATGTAGGCGGAATTTATGCCCCTCTGCTCTCTGTTTTGGTGCTGACAAGGCTGTGCGATATAAAAATGCCCCGCCTTTTGATTGGATTTATGACATTGTATTCCACGGTGGTTTTGTGCCTTGTGATGACTATCGGGCGGTCCGGCATCTACTACAAAAGCGTTGAATTGGTGCATGAAAACGGTTACAGCTATATCATCAAAACCTACGGACCTACCCATGTGCTGTACCCTCTCATGCTTATTTTCTATGCCGTGAGCATGATTTATTTTACATATCGGGCGTTTAAAAAGCGGCATTACATTTCTTTTCGCATAGTGGCTACCTTGAGCGTGACCTGTTTTTCGATAATTATCATATATATCATCGAGCGGGCTTTTAAATTGAGGATAAGTCTGCTGTCGATAGGCTATCTGCTGGGCATCTACTTCTTGATAATATATTTTAACTATTTGAATATGTATGATATGTCTTCCAACATAGTAACCACCGTTGATAAGATAAAGGAATACGGCTATATTGTGTTTGACAATCATTATCGCTATATCAACGCGA
Organism: uncultured Oscillospiraceae bacterium; assembly: GCA_964573335.1. GTDB lineage: Bacteria > Bacillota > Clostridia > Oscillospirales > Ruminococcaceae > Yanshouia. The sequence goes on from CAZNJJ010000050.1 coordinate 4,808, forward strand.
ACGATATGATAAGAGAGCTGTTCCCCGAGATTAACCTATGGGAGGTAGACAAGGCGGTAGCGCCATCAGGCAGCTTTTTATACAACGAGGTTGTAAAATGCCTTATCGAGCAGGAGGACAAAGAGAAAATCGCCAAAAAAATCAGAGTGGGGGACTTGTTCTTTAAGCTGACTGTCAGAGATATAGAATACGGCAAAAAGGGCAAAATCGGTTATCTGCTGGAATTTTCGGACAGAACGGTGGAGCAGAAGTATTACAGCACCATTGAGGAGTACAATTCCAATCTGGAAAAGGAAGTAAACGAAAAGACAGCGCATATTCTGCATATAAAGGACATGATGGTGCTGAAAATGGCGGATATGGTTGAAAGCCGCGATAACAACACCGGCGGTCATATCAAAAGAACCAGTGAGGTAGTCAGGATTTTTTCCGACAGGCTGATACCTCATTGCGGCGAGCTGGGAATAGATAAATCCTTTTTATCGCAGGTGGTAAAGGCGGCACCTATGCACGACTTGGGCAAAATCACCATTGATGATGCCATTTTGAGAAAGCCGGGCAAATACACTCCCGAAGAATTTGCCGAGATGAAAAAGCACACAACAGAGGGCGCCCGAATTGTGGAGAATATTCTGCAGGGAATAGAGGACGACGGATTTGTGAAAATCGCAAAAAACATTGCGCATTATCACCATGAAAAATGGAACGGGGAGGGATACCCGAGCGGGATAGCTGGGGAGGAGATTCCTCTCGAGGCGAGAATCATGGCGCTGGCAGATGTGTTTGATGCCTTGGTGAGCAAAAGATGCTATAAAGACGCGTTTTCTTACGAAAAGGCGTTTGATATTATCGAGCAATCGCTCGGAACCCATTTTGACCCGAAATTGGGAAGAATATTCTTAAATTGCAGACCAAAGCTGCAACAGCTTTATGAAAGCCAGCTCCAGTGAGAAAAGGCTTGCCGCGTTAAAGAACACAAATTTTAAAAGAAAGCTCAAAGAGCAGGCGTTTTTTCGCCTGCTCTTTAGTATTATCACTGTCGAATCGGCGGATTTGCCGTGTTACACCTTCCAGCCGACTGCCGATTCTCTCGACTCTACAAATCTGCGATAGATGCCCTCTTTTTGAACAAGCTGTTCGTGAGTGCCGCTCTGGGCGATTCTGCCGCCGTCTATCACAAGAATGTTGTCGGCATGGCGAACGGTTTTCAGTCTGTGTGCAATCATCAGAATTGTTTTTTCGCGAGTCAGCGCTTGAATTGCCGATGTCAGCTCCTGCTCGCTTTCGGGGTCAACATTGGCGGTCGCCTCGTCTAAGATGATGATGGGAGCGTTTTTCATTATGGCTCTCGCAATGGAAATGCGCTGTTTTTCGCCGCCCGAAAGGCTCGCGCCGCCCTCGCCGATTACCGTTTCGTAGCCGTTGGGCAGTTCCATGATGAAATCGTGACAGCAGGCTTTCTTTGCCGCTTCTATAACCTTTTCCATCGGTGCGTCGGGCTGACCGAAACGAATATTGTTGGCTATCGTATCATGGAACAGGTATACATTTTGGAATACAAAGCTGAAATTCCTAATCAGACTATCCATGCTGTATTCTTTCACATCTATGCCGCCCAATTTTACGGTGCCGCTGTCCACGTCCCAAAAGCGGGAAATCAGATGACAAAGGGTGGTCTTTCCGCCGCCGGAGGGACCCACAATGGCGGTGGTGGTCTTTTCGGGAATATGAATCGAAACGTTATCTATGATTTTGCGCTTGTCATAGGAAAAATCAACGTTTTCCAAATCAATGTCAAAATTCCTGGGGGAAATATCCTTTCCGTCAATATCCATTGTCGGCATATCTCGCACCGATTGCGCCTTTCGCACATACATATCAACGCTCCTGAGCAGAGCGGAATAGTTGCCCGCCGAGTCTAACGCGCCGAAGAGGATAAAGGCGGCGATTATCATTACAACGGCGTTGAACAGTTCCATGCTGCCGTTGAGGAAGAATATCACCGATGCCATTGCCACCGCAGTTCCGAGCAGCTTTGAAACCAGCGTCTGAAAGAACATGATAGGCACAAATGTTACCTCGGATTTTATGCTGACGGCGGTATTTTCGTCGATTGCGAGATTAAGCGCCCTGCACTTTTCGCCGGTGAGATTGTAGGACTTGACCTCGGCGATTCCGTGGATATATTCAAGCACCTTTTCTACCAGTTTTCGGTCGGAACTGTCCTTTATCGGGGCAATCTCCTTCGCTTTCTTCTGCAAATAGCTGTTGACCGCAAGGAAAAGCAGCACGCCGACCGCGGCGATTGCCCCGATGCGAATATCAAAGCATAATATCATAAATACCACGACAACGGTAGTCAAAAGCCCCTGAGTAACCATCATCACCACTCGCGCCGCCACATCTGCAAGGGATTCCATGCTGTTTGTGGCGACAGAGGTGATATAGCCCAAGCTGTTTTGATTGAAATAGCCCATCGGCAGATATTTAAGATGCTCGGCAATCTCAATTCGCTTGTCGGCGCAGCTGCCGTAGCCGGCTTCGCACTGGAGCATGGTGGAGCGATAGTTGACAAACGCATTGCCTGCAATGCTGATAAGCATTATTCCAAAGGACAACGCTATATGCCCCAAGGTCAGCTCGTTTGAAAGAACTCCCTGCATCGTTACCGCAATGGCGGGAATCTTTAAAGCCTCAAACAGCGCTTTTATCACGCCGAGAAAAATCGAGCGCCGAAATTTGCTCTTGTTGGCTTTTCCGCAAAAATCAAAAAAGCGGCTGAAAATCCGAATCATCTTTATTCCTCCCCCTCTGTGGTATCGCGCACCGCGATATGAGAACGCCACATCTGCGCGTAGAGACTGTCTTTCTTCAAAAGCGTGTCATGCTTTCCGCTCGCTCTGATGCGACCGTTATCCACAACGAAAATCCTGTCGCTGTCGGTAATGGTGGAAAGTCTGTGCGCGATGACAAGCAAAGTCTTTCCCTTTGTCAGCTTTGCGACGGAGGACTGGATAACAGCCTCGTTTTCGGGGTCGGTGAAGGCGGTAGCCTCGTCTAAAATGATTATCGGGGCGTTTTTCAGCATGGCGCGGGCAATCGCGATGCGCTGGCGCTCACCGCCGGAAAGATGCCCGCCTGCGCCGCCGACAACCGTTTGATAGCCGTTTTCCAGCCCCATAATGAAATCGTGACAGCCGCACTGCTTTGCCGCCGCTATGACTTGCTCATCGGTGGCGGTTTGACTGCCTATGCGGATATTCTCCATAACGGTTGTGTCAAATAGAAAATTATCCTGCGAAACATAGGCTATGCGGCTGTTGTAATCCGCCTGCGTCATAGAGCGGATATTCACGCCGCCGATGGTGATTTTGCCGCCGTCAACGTCCCAAAGACCCGCAATGAGCTTTGCGATGGTGGATTTTCCGCTTCCCGAGGGGCCGACAAGGGCATTTACCGTGCCTTCCGCTATTTCGAGGCTGATTCCGTGCAGAACCTCCTTATCGTGATAGCCGAATGTCACATTCTGTAACGAAATATCGTTGGATTTGGGCAAAGCGGCGGAAATTTCGGGGCGCTCCTGCTCTTTCTGCCCCAGAACAGCCGTCACCTCGCCGATTATCGTACTGAGCTTCGCAAGGTCATCGACATAGGAAACTACGGTGATGAGCGACGCGACAAGTCCTACCGAGAATAAAATCACCTGTATGAAGGTTTCGGTGTCCAGTGTTCCCGCGCGAAACAGCAGACCGCCGATAGGCAGAACCGCAACCATGGTAGCGGGCAAAACAGATATGGCAAGGCAAAAATAGATGTTGCAGCTCCGCATCCATTCGACATAGCAGCTCGCGCCCTCTCTGGCGGCAGCGGCGAATTTCTCATAGGAGCTTTGCGCCTTTCCGAATGCCTTGATAACCTCGATTCCGTTTATATATTCAACGGCGGTGTCGTTGAGGATTTTGGTTTTGACTACCGTGTTGTGATAGCTCTCGGCATAGCCGCGGGTCATAAGGGCATAACAGCCGAATCCGATGGGAATTGTGACCAAAACCGCCATTGCCATTCGCCAATCCAAAACGAAAAGGTAAACCAGCAGCGCAATCGGAACAAGCAGATTTGAGGTAAATTCCGGAACGATATGCGCCAGAGTGGTTTCGATGCTCTCTATGCGCTCCACCAGTACGTTTTTCAGCGAGCCGGAAGAAATGTCAAGCACCGTTCCCAGCGGAACACGGGTGAGCTTTCCGCATACCTGCTTGCGGATATTGCCCAAAACGGCAAAGGTAGCCTTGTGGGAAAGGGTGGTGGATATGCTGTGGAATCCGCAGCGTGCCACCCATAAAATCGCTATAATGATTCCGTTTTTGAGATAGGGGGAAAGCTCCCTGCAACCGCCCAAAAGGTCGGAAATGATGTTCATTATCACAAAATAGGGCAGAATACCGCAGATAACGCCGCAGACGGCGGAGAGAACGCTCAGAGCGTATTTCGGGCGATATTCGCCGGCAAAATACCATATCCACGCCGCCGTGGAGCGTTTTGATTCTTCATTCATGGTTTTATCTCCTGTCAGTTCGATATTCGGCGGGCGAAAGTCCGAAAATTTCTTTAAACGCCGCCGCAAATTTACTCGGGTTGTCGTAGCCTACATCAGCCGCCACATCGGCTATCCGCTTTTTGCGGTCTGTCACCAGCGCAGATGCCGCCACATTCATTTTGTAGCCGCGTATGTAGCTGTAGAGAGGCGTTCCGTAAACGCCTTTAAAGCCGTTTTTCAGCACGCCGACACTGATGTCAACCTCTTTTGCGAGTGCTTCGGCAGTGTAGTTTACGGTGAGATTTTCTGTCATCAGCTTGTGTGCCGCCTTGATTTTTTCAATCTGGTTTGAATAGAAATAGGGGCGCTCGTCTTTGTAGTCCGAAAGCTCCAACGCTCCCAAAAACACCAGCAGCTCCATCACCTTGATTCTGAAATAATCCATGCGGATTTTTGCGGGAACGCTGTAAAGCTCCGAAAAAATATGCTCGATAGAGCTGTTCTGCCGCAGAATATACACCTCGTCCTTGCCGCAGAATTTTTCTGCCAAAGCCGAAATGTCAACCGAAATCGACGGCATAGCCTTGCGAATTGATTCTTCCGCCCGATCCAAAAAGAACCCGATTGTGACTCCGTGATAATGCGAAAGCGGAAAATCCACATGACCGCCGTGATGAACACGCCTATCCACCCGCATATCCCCGGGTTCGATATAATATCGCTTATCCTGCTCGGTGCGATGCTCAATGCGCCCCTCGCGGCAGTGGTCCACGCATAAAATCCGCGCGGTGCTGGCAAAGCGGCTGAAACAGTGTGCCATGTGAAAATCGTTATACATGAGATAAACGCCGTTGAAAACATGATAAATTGTCATCAGTCCGTCGCCGCTCTCATCTCGCATACGCAGAACCTTGCAATCGGCGGTTTCAACCGTTTCTTCGAGATTGTCGCCCATGTCGGCATGGCGAAACATTGCCCATGGGTCAAACGCAGTTTCCATTT
>CAZNJJ010000050.1:10356-13170 GCA_964573335.1 uncultured Oscillospiraceae bacterium
CCTCCTTTTAGTTAGAAAAAGCTAACTTGCGGTTCTAAAATAAAGCCGCTCAAAACGGCTTTGTGTAATGTATTGTATAGCCTTTGCGGAGCTTTTTCCGCTCCGAATTGCTTTTTTCGCTCCGTTTGAAAGAAAAAATACTCCGAATGTGATAACTCTCGGCTGGGTTTGCCGAAACAAACAGATTGATTTTACATCTGATGTTTTATATAATGTATTATATCGGAAATTGTCGGTTTTCACAATCGGCTGAGGGGAAAATTGTATATAGGCTTCAATGTTGATTTATTCCCCAAAAACCCGAGACAAATCGGAACAAATGTGTTAGAATAATAATAAAGAGGTAAAACCTCTGTAAAAAACCTAGGAGGGATTTTAAATGAAAAACATGAAAGCGGCGGCAGTAACCGCCATGATTATGCTGGCGCTGTGCAGCTGCGGCAAAGAAGAAGCCGAAGTTTCTTCTTCCGAGGCAGTGGAGCAGCCGAGCGTTGTTTCGTCGGCTGCGGCGGTATCCGAGCCGGAAACCGGACAGAGCAGTTCAAAGCCGGAAGTGAAGCAGAATAAGCTCACCGCAGAGCAGAAAGCGGAGCTTGAAGCCATGCTCGTTATGACTGACGAGGAAAAAGCTATCTACGCCACTTTCACTGATAGAGAGAAGAGATTGTATCAAAGCGCCGTAGACGGAGCAAATAAATCTATAAAGAGAGGAAAATACGAACTCGCCAAATTAGATGCCGAAATCGCTAAAGAATGGCTTTCCTACACTCCGGAAGAGCGAGCAGAGGCGGCAAAACCCATCATGGTAAATGTGCCGAGCTATGAGGAGTATATAGCGAGCAACCCAAACAGGGAGCATACCTTGGGATATATAGAGGGCAACCGATATATGTGGACCGACCAAATGACCTGTTGGGATACCGAAAAGCTCCGTAAAGAGGACGGCATGACCGAGGAAGAAATCAAGAAAGCAATCACCGATATGACCGAAGATACCTACCGTAGACAGCGTGAAGAAAAAGAGAGAGTTGAAAAGTATGACAGCAACGGTGACGGTGAAGTATCTTTCGAGGAACGAATGGCAGGCGATAAAGAGTTTGCCGATTGGTACAACGCACAGTATGAGAAAGCCCTGCATCAGTGGGACGAAGACGCCGGAATGAAAGCGGCACAGAACGACCATCGACTTATTTCGGAATTGACTTGAGAAAACAGTATATACGGAGTGCTGTTTTAACTACTTGAATAATCGCCTATCGGCAGCACACGGCTGCACGGGAAAAGGACGATTTGCTTTGATTGAAAGGAATAAAATAATAAAACGTATATCAAATCCGTAAAACAATCGAAAGTGTAAGAAAAAGTATCGTAAAATTAACCAAATGTAAGAACGAAAATACTTCGACTTTTTGTGCAATGCTCTGAAATTTAAAAATTTCTCAAAAAAGTCGCTTAAAATCGCTTTTCTTTTTCAAAAGACCGCCACAAATAGTAGTGACCGCAAAAACACACTTTTGAAAAACGAAAGGTGGTAATCCACATGAAAACAAAGAAAATCTTGAGAGTGGCATTCGCTTTGATGTTGGCTTTCGCCATGGCATCACAGGCATTTGCGTCAAACATTCTCACAAACGTCATGGGATACAATGAATACCTCGCCGCCAACGGCGGACGACCTATGACGACCAACGAGGTATACGCCATTGAAGCTACGGTAGTTGTCTGCAAAAACCCCGACGGAAAGTTCGACCATGAAAAGAGCCTTCCGTCGCAGGGCGAGGTTGTGGGAACGGTAGCATATTGGCCCAGCGAAGCGATAGCAAGAGACATCAAAAAAGGTCAGATAATCTCAACAGATATTCCGCTCTATGACAGGCGCTTGTTATCCCAAAGTATATCGAGTACCGCACTCAAGTTTGTGTATTCGTGGGATGCATCGCGAGATAGGCTGAATATAGGTATACCAAACCCGGGAATATCGGGAGCGGAAGCCTTTAGAAGCTGGACCGAAACGCCCGAGAATTGCAACAAGGTAATAAATCACGCCTTGTGTGCAAAGAACGGTTCTTCTGCCGACGAAAGCACCCTTGAAATGTGGACGGAATTAGCAAAGCATTGTCAACCGTACTATACGGAAATCCCCAAAATGGAAGTTGCTGATTTCGTTCCCACAGTAGCAGACGGCAAGTTGGTTTCAAAGGTAGAGTTCTCAGTTGTGTGGTCGGTAAAGATACTCTACGAGAAGGACGACGTAAACGGCAACAAGGAGCGCTACTTTGTAGACACCAACCAAATCGCCCAAATCGACAGGGAGTTCACGATGGACGGAGGTTCCGCCGCCGAGCAGCAGATGTGGTATGCAACCTCAAAGGTCGCCTACGGCACGATGGAAGGCTATCTGAACGACATATTGGATTCGATGAACCCTGCGGAGAGCGACTTGGGACTGGCGGACAATCTGAGCTACCAAATGCTTTTGCGAATCAGCCGCGGCGAATCGACCACCAACATCGCTGAAGTAAACCGCATACAGCAGGAAAACGCCAACAAGGTTCTCACAATCATCAACGGCTCGGCGAGCGCAGCGGATAAGAAAAAGAACATATCCGTTTGCCGAAACGATTGCGCCGAACTCCGCGCCTATTGGGAAGGACTTATCCGCGAACCGGAAACCGTAATCAGCCCAACCAATAAGCCGATGTTCAAGGGAGCCGCCGGAACCTATGCGTATGTGACGCACCCCAAGATGTCCGTGTTGGAGAAGAACCTTTTCGCAAACAGCTCCGGCGTAGACTATAGCGGCGGGTACTCGGC
>CAZNJJ010000051.1:0-13013 GCA_964573335.1 uncultured Oscillospiraceae bacterium
CTTGGAGATGATGAAGTTATCGAAGGGATGACGGCTGCCGTCCGGCTGACGCTCTCTCAGAGGAGCGGTCTGCTCGGTTGCGATATATCCGGGGCCGATGCCGTTGCACTGAATGTTTGCGCCGCCAAACTCGGAGCAGATGTTGCGGGTGAGCATTTTGAGTCCGCCCTTGGCGCTGGCATAAGCGGAAACAGTTTCGCGACCCAGCTCGCTCATCATAGAGCAAACGTTGATAATCTTTCCGTGACCCTTTTCTATCATTCCGGGAATAACAGCCTTAGCGCAGATGAAAGGAGCGATAAGGTCAACGTCGATTACCTTGGAGAAATCGTCAACGCTCATGTCGCACATCGGGATTCTCTTGATGATGCCGGCGTTGTTGATGAGAATGTCGATAACGCCGACTTCCTCCTTGATTTTGGCAACAAGAGCCTGCATCTCGTCTTCCTTGGTGACATCGGCAACATAGCCGTGAACATCAACGCCCTCAGCCTTGTAAGCGGCGATTCCGCGCTCACGGCTCGCCTCGTTGGAGCAGTTGAAGCAGACAGTTGCGCCCGACTTTGCAAGCGCAACACCCATCGAGAATCCGATAGAGTGAGCGCCGCCGGTAACGAGGGCGACTTTTCCGCTCAAATCAAACATATTCATGATTATTTTTCCTCCTTTTTGGCTATCAAAAGCTCAGTATAACACATCAAAAAGGGCGCAAGCCCCTTTGCGTCGTTTTCAACCACCGGTTCGCTGATGTAATACTCATAGCTGCCGTCACGGCGGCGGTTGTTTTCGGGTCCCAAACCGGCTACAAGGCATATTCCGCCGAGATTGAGCTTGCCGTCTTTCTCGGTGAGATAGCGTGAGCAGATGCTGTTGAAGATGTTTTCTCCCACAGCGGCGAATTTTTTATCAAGAATACCAAGCCTTACGCCCTTGATATAAAAATAGGCTATCATTGCGGAACCGGAGGTCTCGGGATAGTTGCCTTCCCTGCCGATTTGATTGGGAACCTGCCAAAGCATACCGCTTTCGCTGTCGATATAGGGGAGAAGATTTTCGGCAAGCTCCGCGGCGAGCTTTGTCATTTCGGCGCGGAAATTGTTATCCTTTTCGATTTTCTCGGTCACATCTATCAGCGCGGCGGAAAACCAGCCGAGACTTCTCAGCCAGGGATTTTTCGAGCGACCGTCGCTTTCCGCCCAAAACGCCTTCTTGGAAGCGTCGTAGCCGTGGCGGTAAAGTCCGGTTTCTTCATCGAACATTCTCGCGCGAACGGTTTTAAACTGCTTTAGAATGTCGCCGTAGCCGCGTCCCGAGTCAAAGCGGGTGGTGTAGTAGGTGTAGAACACCTGCGCCATATAAAGTCCGTCCAGCCAAACCTGATTGGGGTAGATAGCCTTGTGCCAAAAGCTGCCCTCAAAGGTTCGCGGCTGATTTTTTATCTGAGAATAGAGGGTATCTATCGCCTTGCGATACTTTTCCTTTCGGCTGATGTCGTAAACCTCAAAGAGAACTCTGCCCTCACAGATATTGTCAAGGTTATAGTCCTCTTCCTTATAGCCTAAGAGCGAGCCGTCTTCATTGACATAGTAGCTGAGAAAATTCTCGGCGAAATCGTAGTATTTCTGCTCGCCGGTTATGCGATAGAGATTTAAAAGAGCGGTCATCATACAGCCGTCGATATAATTCCAGCCGTTTATCTTGCCGTCTTTTATCTTTTCGATATTCCAAAGCGGCTTATCGGGGGCAGATTCAGCCAAAACTCGCTCTACAAAGCGCTCGATAGTGTTCATTCCTCGGTCACCTCACCGACATTTTCTGTGACAACAGCCTTGCCGACATGATTTGTGACGGTAACGTTTTTGAGATGAACACGCTTCACGCAATTAAAGTATAGACCCTGACGGCAGGATTTGTCAATATAGCTCATCATTGCGGGGAATCCCTCGCTTGCGTCCTGCTTCATCGAGAATTTCACATTTTCGATGGTGACAGAGCCAATCGGCTGTTCGGGCAGACCGTAGAAATAGCCGGCAGCCCATTCGCAGTCAACGCACTCAATGTCACGGAAGGTGAACTCGCCGAGATAGGGGGTTCTGTCATCGACAGGCTGAGGCTCCTTGCTCCAAACATACTCTGTTTTGCCATCGACATCGCAGAAATAATACATATTCATTACAAGGGGAGTCATAACGTTTTCCATCTTGATGTTGGAGAACTCAACTCCGTCGATAACAGCGTATTTTCCGCGTCCGCGGCGGGTTTTTATTCTGAGTCCGCGGTCGGTGTGGGAGAAAAGGCACTGGCTGACCGAAAGTTCCTTCACGCCGCCGCTCATTTCACTGCCGAGAACCACCGCTCCGTGAGCGTATTCCATAAGACAGTTGCGTATCAAATGGCGGGTGGCGGGGGTTTGATACTTCATTCCGATATACATTTTGCCGGACTTTATCGCGATAGCATCGTCGCCGACAGAAAAGCGGACTCCGATATATTTTACCGAATCACAGCTCTCGGGGTCGGTGCCGTCGGTATTGGGGCTGTCCTTGGGAGCTTCCACGGCGATGTCATAAAAGGCAAGGTCGTGAGAGAAAATCGGGTGAAGATGCCAGGAGGCGCTGTTCTTGCAGCAAACGCCGTGCATAACAAAATCGGAGCATTTGTTGAGGAAAACGAGTCTCGGACGTCCGATTTCGCGCTCTTTTACGTTTTCCCACCAGGTGGAATTTTGCGCGTTGCCGTCGATATGACCGCGTCCGACTATCGCAATATCCTCGCCGTAGTGGCAGGAGATAAGGCTCTGTCGGTTGGTAACGGGAGTGCCTTCCCAAAGGCTGACGAGAACATCGCTGCCGTTTTCCGCATCCTTTATCTCACCGGGAATGGTGGGATAATGCTCCTCAACAATATCTCCCAGAAGAATCGCACCTTCGCAAAGCTCAAGGGTGATATGGGATTTCAGGGTGAGGGGGCGGATATTGTAAACGCCTGCCGGAACGGTTATTCTGCCGTTTTTGGGGCAGCAGCTTATCGCGCTCTGAATGGCGTTGGTGTCATCGGTGATTCCGTCGCCCACAGCGCCGAAATCCTTGACGGAAATGCAGGCAGACTCGCTTTTGGTGGTGAAAGAAAGGGTATCCTCTCCAACGGTCACACTATATTCGGTGGCGGGCTTTAAATCGAACAGAGAAAAAACGTTGGTGCGCACACCGCCGAGGGCGAGCGCACCATTCAACTGTACGTCAAAAGCATCGTCAGCATAATAGGGAGCGTTGTTTTCCAGCTCAAAACAAGCCGAAACGGAGGATATGTAGAGCTTGCGAAATTTCATGATGCTATCCTCATTCCAAAATTATTTATGCTTTTTGAAAATCTTTCGCTTTATTGTGATTATAAGAAGGTCGTATCCGAGGTAGATGATGCCGAAGAATATCGGTTCAACGGGGAATACGATTTTTGTGGGGTCAAGTCCCATAGCCGCTATCGCCGCGACATTTGCGAGCTGGTAGCTGTATGCGACTAAAAGTGACACCAAAATACCGTGAAGAATATTCAAAAACAGGCTGGAGAGCTTGTTTCTGCGCCACATTATGAGCCAATCACATTCGCCCTTTTCGCGCTCAAACATCTCTATGATGCTGTTTACAATCAAATCGGTGAAAACACCGGAGGCTATTCCCAAAAGAACAGCGATGTCGAGAGCATCGGCGATGCTGATGGTGATGCCCCAGCCGACAAAGAACATAACCGCTCCCTCAGCCCACCATTTGAGAATCAGCGATTTAAGCCAAGGGGGGAGAGTTCCCTTTGTATATTGCTTCCACGGTTTTTGGTTAGACACTGTAATGCGCTCCTATCAGGGTTGTTTATTCGAGGTCATCGTCCATATCAAGCTCGTCGTCCTCAGATTCGATTTCGGAGGAGTCGTTATCGTCGATATTGTCGCTTTCCTCATCGTGAATCTTCACCGGTATTTTGAGTATCAGCTTGTGATAAGTCGGCAGGAAGATGACAGCAAGCAGGCTGATGACAAGGAATACAAGGTGGAAAACAGTTCCGTTAATTGCGTTTGCAACGTCAACGGTGAGGGGAGTGCCGAGAACGTTAAGCTCGTTCATGTAAATGGTGTAGCAGAGCAGGTCAAGACCTATCTGGCAAAGCACCATCGCCAGGCAAACGATAAACATAGGCAGATTGCGCTTGCCTTTGGTGTAGGCATTTACATAGGAGAATATCGAGAGTATGGCGAAAAGAGTGATAATGAACATCAGCAGAGCAATATACTGGTTGCTGACATAGATAGCCGCATTGGAATGTGCGGTGAGATTGAAGGTGTAAACCACGCAGGAAAGGCACAACAGCACCAGCGGGATTATCTGCGGGCCGCGCTTTAAGGCGACTATCTTTTTGGTTATCTCGTTTTGCAGCTTACCATAGGAGGCAGAGTTTTGGTTATTCATTTTGTCTCCTCCTTATCTAATAGCGTTGGTGGTCTCGGAATCGAAATAATGCACCTTGTCGCGTGCAAAGGAAACCGAGATGGTGTCATCGGGATTAAGCTCAAGCCACTTGGAGAACTTGGCTACGATACGCTTGTTGCCGATTTTGCCGTGAACAAGGGTATTCCAGCCGAGATTCTCGTTGATGTTGACCTTGAGGGACATATCGCCGCCCTCTCTGATGTCCTCGGGACGTATTCCGAGGATAACGACCTTGCCGATATAGTCCTTGAGGAGCTGCTGTTCCTTTTCGTCAAGCGTCCAGGTGATGCTCTTGGACTTGAGTGTCTTTTCGTCCACCATCTTCAGCTTGATGAAGTTCATGGGAGGCAGACCGATAAAGGAAGCTACAAAGAGGTTTGCGGGTTTGTCATAAAGCTCGATAGGCTTGCCCACCTGCTGAACACGTCCGTCCGACATGACGACGATTCTGTCGGCGAGGGTGAGCGCTTCTATCTGGTCGTGGGTAACGTATATCATGGTAGCGCCCAAGCGCTGGTGAAGGAGCTTCAGCTCTCTTCTCATCGAACCGCGCAGCTTTGCGTCGAGGTTGGAAAGCGGCTCATCGAAAAGGAAAACCTTGGGGTTTCTTACTATTGTTCTGCCTACCGCAACTCTCTGGCGCTGACCGCCCGAAAGCTGACGGGGCTTTTTGTTGAGCTGTGTTTTGAGGTCGAGAATATCCGCGGCATTCATAACCTTGTCGTAGGTTTCATCGGGGTCGATTCCGCGAAGATCAAGCGAAAAAGCCATGTTATCGTAAACGGTTTTATGACCGTAGAGCGCGTAGTTCTGGAAAACCATCGCGATGTCGCGATCCTTTGCGGCGAGATTGGTAACGTCTTTTCCGTCTATCTCCAAAACGCCGTTGGATATTTCCTCAAGTCCGGCAACCATTCTGAGGGTGGTGGATTTTCCGCAGCCGGAGGGGCCGACCAAAACGATAAATTCGCCGTCCTTAATATCCAGGTTGAAGTCGAAAACCGCCTGAACGCCGTTGGGATATATCTTGTCCAAGCCTTTGAGCTTTAAATCAGCCATGGTTCTGCTCCTTTTCAAGATATTTTTCAAGCAGGGAAGAGTTCATATAGCAGCTTATCGCGGCGAATATCAAAGAGATTCCCGAAAGGGCAAGCGCGCCGACGAGGATAAGCCATTTGTTCTGTGTGAGGGTGCCGAGCTTGAGATAATGGGCGGGCATCCACAGGATTCTGGCAAACTGCAAGGCACCGCCGAGAGCCGCCAGATAAGACCAGCTTTTGGTATAGGCTTTCAACTTTTCGCTGGCCAAAAACGCAAAAAGCATGAAAAGAATGTTGTAGAGAACGTCGAGTCCCATGAGAAAATCGGGATTCAAGCTGTTGTTGCTGTAAAGAGAGAGAAAGTATATCACATTGAACACGATGGCTGCTATGCAGAGCATAGAGGAGCGCTTATCGGTCTGATAGCGCATACGTGCGATATTCCGTTTCATAATAAAAACACCTCAGTTCTTATGGTGTGAAATCAAACAGACAGTTTCTTTTCTTCGCGCATCCATATCGTTTTCATGACAAGGTTGGCGAGAACTATTGCGGCGGTTATAAAGAGCATTATGCAGAGAATAAAGCCGCAATCGAGCATGAAAGTGGATTCTACATATCTGAGTCCCAGCATTTCCGTGACCTTTTTAAGCTGTTCAAAATCCACCTGAAGGTACATACTCTTGAAAATCATCACATATTGTATCACCTGACTGCCAACCCAAACGGCAAAGCCCGCATAGGCGACAGAGGAAACATAGTTGGAAACGTAATAGAGTCGGCGGGTATGAGACATACACACAAAGTTAAGTCCGGCGAGTATCAAAAGGATAACACCGTATTGAAGCAAAAGCTTGTTGAAAGGCTGAATAATATCATAAAGCTCCGCGCCCTCGACATAGAACATCTTGCTGGTCTTGTCTGTATGATAGCTCAGCGGATAGATGTCGGTGGCGAATCCGAGAGCGTATATAAAGGTCAAAACCGCCATTATAAGAGCCAGAATGATAATAGGCTTTTGAAGCATTCGTTGAATTTTTTGCATTACGCAACACCTCGTCTTTAAGGAATTGGAGCTTTCTTTCAAGTCTTGCCCCTCGGGGAGAATATTCTCCCCGAGGGTAGACGGTAAAATCAACTCATAGAGTCAGTTGAGAGAAATTACTTGCTCATTTCAAGCATTCTGTCGTAAGCAGACTGATGGCAAGCAAGGTGGGTCTCGCCCTTGAGATCCTTGTAGAGATAGTCAATAACGCCCTGCTTATCAAGCAGCTTGTTGCCGTTGGCATCGGTGCCGCCGAATCCGTAGATAACGTAATCGGTGAAGAAGATGCGGTCGGTATCGTTATTGCCGTTCTTGAATGCGTTGGTGAGATCAGCGCAGTTGTCGTTGATCATGGTAACTTCCATCTTGGAAAGTGCGAAGGTGGTGGGAACCATGGTATCAGCCTTGCTCTTGGCATCAGCCTCAGAAACTACGAGGTGACGCATAGCGCCGAGGTTGCAAGCGTTGAGGATATACTCAAGACCGGGCTTGCCCTTCTCGTGAACGGTCTGGAACTCCATGCCCTGCTCCTTAACGTAGCCAATCGGGAATGCAGCGCCGAGCCACATACGATAGTAGTTGGTGTAGTTGCCGTTAGCAAGCTCCTTGAGCTCGGTGAGGGTCTTCTCGTTGAGCTTGGGAACTTCCTTGCCGTTGTACATGATGGTGCCGTCAATCCAAGCCTCGGGACCGAAGGACATCAGACGGTTGCCTTCCTCGGAGTAGAGGTAGTCAAAGAGAGCGAGTGCGCGGTTGAGCTTAGCTTCATTGTCTGCAACCTTTGCAAGGATAGTCCAGCAGTCGGTCTTAACAGAACGCCAGGAAGCGGTGTTGCGGTAGTAAGAACCGTTGTTGTCCCAATCTGCAACAGGGGGAAGGATTACGCCGAAGTTAAAGCCGTCGATCTTTTCATCGAGGGTGTTGTAAACGGTAGTGGTCTGGTTGTAGTCGTAGGTGCAGAAGCCGAGGTTAGCCTGGAGAAGACGAGCTCTGTGCTCAGAACCGTCAAGACCCTTGGTGGACTCGTCCTTGTCGAAGTCCTGAAGGATAAGGCCTTCCTTATACATAGCGTTCATGCGCTCGAGAGCGTCCATCATAGCCATGTCGTAACGTGCGTCGCAAAGCTCGCCGTTCTCGTTGATGTAGAAGTAGCCGTTACGGGACTCAAGTCCGCGAACACCCCACATCTCAGCGATGGAGAAGAGCTGCTGAACACGGCCTGCCTGATACTTTCTGGGGAAGAAGGGAACAACGTCCATCTCACTCTGACCGGAGAGGAGCTGGGGGTTAGCAAGAACGCAGCGCATGAGAGCTACAAGCTCATCAGCGTTGTAGGAAGCATCCTGACCGCAGAAGAGGTCGGAGCGCTTAGCAAACTGGCTGCCGTAGGTGGAGTCGATGTAGTCCTTGAGAGCCTTGGTGAGGGTCTCGCCGTTCTTTACATCGAGAGCGTTCTGGATGGAGATGATGTTCTTGTCATACTTAACGGTGATCTCCTGAGTAGCGGAGCCGTCAGCCTTAACGGAGGTAACCTTGGTGTCAAGGGTCTCGGGCATATAGGGCTGATAGTAGGTGTCAACGATACGAGCGGTGTCATAGGTGGCAGCGTCGTCGTCGAGCAGCTTCTGAACCCAGTCGATTCTTACCATAAACATACGCTCAATATCGTTGTAACCGTCGAAGTAAGGAGCGTAGTAGATGCCTCCGTCGCCGGAGGTGATAGAGGTCTTAACGATGGTGTTCTCGTTGAGGAACTTAGCGAAGTTGGGCATCTTGTCGAGGTACTTGTTCAGGTTGAGGAAGGTGCCGTTGGTAACGCCTGCATCGGAAACCTTAGCTGCAGGAGCAACCATGATGTCAACGCCTTCAAAGCCCTGAGCCTCGAGGGTGGTGTAAGCTGCGGCAACGTTCTTGGCATCAGTGGGAACTACATCGTTGATGGTGAAGTTCAGTCTCTTCTGAAGCTCTGCCCAGGTGGGCTTCCAGTCGCCTTCACGGTAGGTCTTGCCGTCAGCCGCGTTATACTCGGACTGGGGCTTGCCGTTACCGCCGTCTACAGTGTACTTCATGTAAACGGAGTTGTTGTAGAATACCGACATATCGAGAGTTACATTCTCGCTGAGGTCGGGGGTGTAGTCGGTTACTTCGATGGGAGCCGCAGTGGAATCACTGCTTGCGGGAGCAGAGGACTCAGCGGGAGCTGCGGAAGAAGCGGCAGGAGCAGCCGAGCTTGCGGGAGCTGCGGGAGCCTGCACGCATCCTGCCATGGTTCCCATTACCATACAGGTAACCAACAACATTGCTAATGCGCGTTTCATTTGTTTTTCCTCCTAAAAAATTTTTATTAGGCCGCGAATTTATAATAACAGCCTTTCGGCGGTTATCCGAAAAAGAATCATTCCTTTACGCCGCCGAGGTTTACGCCTGCGGCGAAGTATTTCTGAATGTAGGGGTAGATAATGATGATAGGAACAATAGCGCAGACTATCATCGCGTAGATGAGCGAGTTGGGAGCATAAGCGGTGAGAACCTCGTATTCCGCGCTCGCTATTTCCTCAAGCTGGTCGCGAATGAAAACCTGCAGAGGCCACTCGTTGCGGTTTCTTATCATGGTTCTTGCCCAGAAGTAGCCGTTCCAACGGGAGATTCCGTAGAAAAGAGCTACTGTCGCAACAGCGGATTTGCACATAGGAACATAAACCTTGGTGAGAAGCTGAAATTCCTTTGCGCCGTCTACGATAGCGGCTTCTTCTATCTCGCTCGGAACGCCCTCAAACGCGTTTCTCAGCAGAACGATGTTGTATGCGGTCATACCCATTGCGATAACGACCAGCCATTTGTCATCGGTGATTCCGATAGTGCCGAAGATGTTCTGAGTCGCCTTGTAGTTCAAAAACTGAGGAATAAGTCCTGCCGAGAACCACATGGTGAATACGAGATAAAAGTTAAACGCACGGCGGAATATCAAACGCTTTTTGCTCAGCGCGTAAGCACCCATGATAGAGATGCCCAGCGACCAGATAGTGCCGTAGAAGGTGATGAACAGGGTGTTTGCGTAGCAAACCCAAAAACGCTTGGTTTTCGCTATCTGCAAAAACGCATCGAACTGCATATCAACAGGGAAAAGCACCACCTGACCGGTGTAGAAAGCGCTTCTGCCCGAGAGAGCTGCGGAGATAGCGTAGATAAACGGATAGATGCACATGAGTGCGAATACTATCAGAAAAGTGTGAGCCACGATCTTGAAGATGGCCTCGGACTTGGATAAACCTTTCATGACCTAAAATCCCTCCTCAAGAATCAATACAAGCTGGTGTCGGAAGCCTTGCGGCTTATCGTGTTCGCGCAGATAACCAGCAGCATCGAGATAACGGCGTTCAAAAGGTCTGCCGCAGAACCCATAGACTGGTTTGTCTCCGCGCCCGCCTCGATGCCCGCCAAACGGAAAACGTAGGTGGAAACAACGTCTGCGGTGAGATAAACATCCTTAGAATAGAGCAGCAATACCTTTTCGTATCCGATGGTGAGCAGCTTGCCTATATCAAGGATAAGCATGATAACGATGGTGGAAAGGATTCCGGGGAGAACAACGTGACGAATCTGCGCCATTTTGGTAGCACCGTCTATTCTCGCCGCCTCATAGCTGGTGGGGGAGATGCCGATTATTGCCGCAAAGTAAACTATCGAGCCGTAGCCTGCGGTCTCCCAGATACCGGTTACCTGATAGATGCTTCTGAAATATGCGGGGCTTCTCATAAGACCGTGCCAAGCATCAGCCTCGGGAACAATGTGCATATTTGTCAGCATATTGGAGATGATTCCGGGTTCAACTCCGGTGAGTGCCGAGCCGCCGGAAAGCAGCATGGTTGTCAAACTGGTGATAACTACCAGAGATACGAATTTCGGCAGATAAACCGCTACCTGCAGGGTGGAGCGGAGTATATTGGAGCTGACCTCGTTGAAGAAGAGAGCGATGATTATCGGAATGGGGAATCCGAACAGCAGGCTGTAAAAGCTCAAAACAAAGGTGTTTCTGAACGCCTGCCAGAATCCGGTGGAGGCGGCGCCGAACATCAGATTGTAGAAATGCTGAAAGCCTACAAAATCACGCTGAATAACGTTAACTGTGGTGTCGGAATCTTTAAAAGCGGTGATAAGCTCATACATGGGCATATATCGCCAAAAGAGAAGCACCAGCAAGAGCGGAAGAAGCATCGCATAAAGACGCCAATCCTTGATGACCTTTTTGCCGACATCGCGCCAGTAGTTTTTCTCGAACTCGTCTCTTATGCGAGTTGCTTCGTCAACTACCGTGACGCCGGACTTTTCTAACGCTTTGGTTCGCATATTAACCTTCCTCCTCGGAAATTCTGTGTAGATAACAGAGCTGATCCTCAAGCACGCCATCCTGCTTGGCGGCTATCGAGATAACTATTACGGTGATAACGCCGTTTAAAGCGTCTGCGCTGATATAACGTAAAAAGTAGTCGAAAAGCGGGATAGCGCCTTCCAGCAAAAACGCCATAACAGTGCGTGCGATGCACATTCCCAAAAATCCGGCGGCGCAGTAAAGAATACGAATATCCAAGCTCTGCCGAATCCTGTCGTGCGGGAACTTTTTCAGCACCAAAAGAGCAAGGGCAATGCCCAAATTCCCGATGCAGTAAATCGCTATCGTTTTGAAATCGGTCTTGTTTATCAATGTATAGGCAAGTCCGCCCAAAACGCTGTGGATAAGCCCCCAACAGCCCCATCTGACAAACACAATGAGCGTTACAGCCAGTGTTGAGCTGAAAGAGAATATCTCGCCGGGACTGAAATTCAGTGCCAAACAGGCGATTATCTCCAGAGCGGTAACGATAGCGGCGAAAATCGTCAAGTCAATCGTTTTATATCTTGCCAAAGACATTTCCTTCAACCTCCTTTATATTCGATGTCAAATTCAAAGAGTCGGGCGTTTTTACGGCTTTATTGCCTTCGCCCAGGGAACGAAATGTCCGGTCAGGGGAGACTCGGTGTAGTAAAATCTTGCGGTTCTGTCACGTTGGGTGTCGTTCCAACGGTCAAACCCCTCGGGGTGAATATGCTCACCCAACTCGCAGTCAACAAATTCCGCTTTGCCGAAATCGCGCCACGGGCGGGCAAGAAAAATCTTTCCTTTAAGGGAACTGTCACCGGTGAGTTTGCAGTTCTTAAAGAGAAAACCGTTTTTCTGCTTTAAGCTGTGTGCGGGAGCGGCGATATAGCCCTCGTTTCTTCCGTCGTTGAGCGAATGTATCACGCAGTTTTCAAAAACCGCCTCGCCGCAGCCGAAGATGAAATCCACACTGCCCTCTATATAACAGTTTTCAAACCGCTGGCGGCAAACACCCTCTGTGTATCTTTCCCGATATGGGAGAAAGTCGATATATCTGACTATCAGATCATCGGGCAGCGGTCCGCAGAAAAGTGTATCCTGAGTGGAAAGCAATCTGCAATTCTCGGCTGAAAAGTTATCCGCCATTACAGAGAGCGCTACGCATTGACCGTGTATTCTCGGGTCTCCCGCCGCGTTTTGAACGGTGAGATTTTTGAGGGTGACATTGTCGGCGATTATCTGCATGGTGTAGGTGCGGAAGGTGTTAAACTCCTGTCCGTCACTGTGGATATGCTTTGCGCCGTCTGCCAGGCTTATCACAGCCGAATCACCGCCGTCGATGGTGATTCCCGATTTATCTACGATAACCTTTTCGTTGTAGATGCCGGGGGAGAGAAGCAGAGTGTCGCCCGCTTTCATCATCGAAAGCTGTTCGTTTATTGAGCTGCCTGCCGAAAGATGATATGTCATCAGCCCTTCAGCACCTCCTCGGTCTCGCCGTCAAAGAAATACAGCGCTTCCCGAGGTACATAGAAGGTGACCTTTTCGCCTGCCTTGCGAACTTCATAGGGGGAAACCTTGATTATCAGCTTGATGCCGTTGATGTCGATATACATATTGCAGTAGTCGCCCAGCATTTCAACCAGCTCAACCTCGCCGTTAAAGGCGGTGCCGTCACATTCGGAGAGCTTTGCGGCCTCGGGGCGGAATCCCAAAATAACCTTGCCGTCCTTTGCGGAAGCGGGAGCCTTTACGGTGACATCGGCAAAGGAAAGTGTGCCGTTTTTGTTCTCACAGTCGATGAAATTCATCGGCGGCTCGCCTATGAATCCCGCTACAAACTTGTTCACCGGCTCGAAATAGAGTTGCTTAGGTGTTCCTATCTGCTGAACGTAGCCGTTTTTCATGACCACGATTCTGTCCGCCATTGTCATAGCCTCGGTCTGGTCATGGGTAACGTAAATGGTGGTAGCGCCAACCTTGCGATGAATCTGTGTTATCTCAGAGCGCATTGTAACGCGCTGTTTTGCGTCGAGGTTGGAGAGCGGCTCGTCCATGAGAAATACCTCAACTCGGCGTATGATAGCGCGACC
>CAZNJJ010000052.1:0-12866 GCA_964573335.1 uncultured Oscillospiraceae bacterium
TTATGCCCTTCTAGGGCTTACTCAAGCCCCCAGCTTTGCTGGGGGTCATGACTTTAAAGCTCGTTCAGCTTTTTGAGACGGTCGAGCGCCTGCTGCAGAACCGCTTTTTCCCTAGCGAAATGCAGTCTGATAAGATGATTGACCGGTTCTCTGAAAAAGCTGGAACCGGGAACGGCGGCAACGCCTATTTCTTTTATCATCCACTCGCAGAATTCGAGGTCGGTAAAGCACTCAAACTGCGGCTTTTTCATATATTCCGAGATGTCCACCATGACAAAGTAGCTTCCCTGCGGAACGTTATGAGTTATGCCGATTTCGTCAAGTCCGCGGCAGAAAAAGTCTCGCTTTTCGGTGTAGAGTGCTTTGAGGTCGTCGTAGTAGCTTTGGGGAAAACGCAGTCCCACAACTGCCGCCTCCTGAAGCGGAGCGGCGGCGCCTACCGTCAGAAAATCATGCACCTTTTTGGCGCTTTCCACCACCTCGGCGGGACCTGCCAGCCAGCCTAAGCGCCAACCGGTTATCGAATAGGTTTTTGAGAGGGAATTGCAGGTGATGGTGTGTTCCCACATTCCCGGGAGAGATGCCATGCAGATATGCTCATACGGCTCAAAAACGATGTGCTCATACACCTCATCGGTGATGATAAAGGCATCGTATTTTATCGCCAGTGCCCCGAGCGCGGTAAGCTCCTCGCGGGTGAACACCTTGCCGCAGGGGTTGGAGGGATTGCAGAGAACCAACGCCTTTGCACCCTGTTTAAAGCCGTTTTCCACCAGCGAAAGGTCAAAATCATATTCCGGCGGAACAAGCGGAACAAAAATCGGCTCGGCTCCCGAGAGTATGGCATCTGCGCCGTAGTTTTCATAGAACGGGGAGAAAACGATGACCTTGTCGCCCGGATTGCATATAGTCATCATGGCGGTCATCATAGCCTCGGTGCTTCCGCAGGTGACGAGCAGCTCCTTTTCGGGGTCAAGTGCGCGGTTGAAAGGCTTTTCCATCTTGTCGGCGAGCGCCTGTCTGAAATTGGGCGCACCGAAGGTTATCGCGTACTGATGAGGTCCCTCGGGGGCTATTTCCGCCAAACGGTCGGTCAGCTCATGCGGGGGCGGAAAATCGGGAAAGCCCTGCGAGAGATTTATCGCGCCGTATTTATTGGCTATTCTGGTCATGCGGCGTATAACCGAATCGGTAAAGGTTTCAACTCTGCGGCTCAGTTTTGGCATTATCGGTCACTCCTGTGCTGTAAAAATCGTATTTTATAATACACCTATTTTCGGCTTTTAACAAGCTTAAACAACGGTAACGCAAAATAAATCAAAAAGAACAAGTTTTAGTGTTTTGTAACCAAATTCAAAGCGTTGAAATTATGATATATTCCAATTGAGTGACTGCGTTTTGTGCTATCTGCTGAAAGTATTCTACAAATGTTGAAAACTTTTTCTCTAAGTTGTAAAATACCGTTAAAGGGTTATCCCTAAATCGGAGGTGTGTTCAATGAAAAAGCAATTTACAAAAAGAGTAGGTTATATAATCGTTGCGGCTATGGCGGTTACGGTGATACTGGTGTTCGCTTTGCAAACCATAACAGCCTATCAGAACGCCGATAACGAATTGGACAACCTTTTTGCGAATATAGAGCGGCAGGTGAAAAACAACAACGCCAGCATTGCCACTCTGAAGGAAAGCCTGAACGCCGACTATCTCTCCCGCACAAAGGCGTTTGCCTATATGATAGAGCAGCAGCCTGATATAATCAATTCCGCGGCGAAGCTGAAAGAGATAGCGAGTCTGCTTGATGTTGACGAGCTTCATGTAATAGACGAAAAGGGAATCATCAAATGGGGAACTGTTCCGAGCTATTTCGGATTTGACTGTAACGGCTCGGAGCAGACGATACCTTTTTTGGAGATACTCAAGGACAGCAGCATCGAGCTGGCGCAGGAGCCGCAGATTAACGGCGCGGGCGGAGTGCTGTTTCAATATATCGGTGTGGCGCGCCGAGATGCCAAGGGAATAGTTCAGATAGGTATGCAGCCTATCCGGCTGGAACAGGCGATGGCTGACAACGATATAGGCGTAGTCCTCAACAGAATAGGCGATGAGAATAAGTCTGCCTTTGCCATTGACCCCGCGAGCGACAAAATCATAGGCGGTTCGGAGCAGCTTGTCGGAATGACGGTTGAGGAAGCGGGGATAAAAGGCGGTTCGGCGGCGATACTCAACTGCTATAAAAACGATACCGTAGGCGGAAAAGCGGTAAGAATAGGGGCGCGTGAGATAGAGGGAAATATCATCGCCGCGCAGGTGACGAGAAGCTCGTTTTTGTCCAACCGCAATATTCAGGCGCTGCTGCTTGTAATAAGTGATATTGTGATTGTGGTGATAATGGTGACGGCTATCGCGAGACTGCTTTCCAGACAGATAGTTTCTCCGATAGAGCAGATAGCGGACGATTTGAAAGCTATAGAAAACGGATTCCTTGACCGCAGGGTGAATGTAGGCGGCTGTCCCGAGTTTATGATGCTTTCCGGCGGGATAAACAGCATGGTCGGCAGTATCACCGAAAAGATGGAGCAGAGCGAACGGCTGATGAATAATCAGCGTGAAGTTTCGCAGAAGATGCGCGGAGTCGCCGACAAGCTCCGTCTCCTTTCCGACTCTAACCTTTCTACCTCCGATGAACTGGCAGACGGTTCTTCCAGACAGGCGGAAGCGATAAACGAGATGACCGAGAATATCAGAGAGCTTTCCGACAGAATGAAGCAGTACGGCGACAATGCTACTATGGCGGGAGCTGCCTCGCAGGAAGCAGCCGAAATGCTCAACAACAGCGTTTCGGAGCTGTTGAAGCTGACCGAGGTTATGGCGCAGATGAACAAGATGTCCAACGACATACAAAATGTAGTCAACGCCATCGACAGCATATCCTTCCAGACCAATATCCTCGCCCTCAACGCCGCCGTTGAAGCGGCGAGAGCGGGAGAAGCGGGAAAGGGCTTTGCCGTTGTTGCCGATGAGGTGAGAAACCTCGCCGGAAAGAGCGCCGATTCCGCAAGGCAGACCGCCGAAATGATAGGGCAGACGATAGATATAATGCGATCGGGAGAGCTGCTTTCCGACAATGCCGAAAGCATGGTGAGAGCCGCTATGGACAAATTCAGCATGGCGAACAGGCTGACCGGAGAGATAGTGAGAGCTTCTGCCGAGCAGGGCGCAACGGTGGAGCAGATATTCCGCGCGGGAGAGCAGATAAGCTCTGTCGTTCAGGAAAACTCGCAGCTCGCACGCGAATCCAAGGACGGAGTTGAAAAGCTGCTGCGAGAGGTGGAACAGCTCCAGTCGCTCGCCGCGCAGGACGCATCGGTATTCTGAAAAGCAGGGGACACCCGCCGTTAATTCGGCGGGTGTTTTGCATGAAGCAGGTGGAAAATATGAAAATTCTGTGATATACTGTTGTTTAAATCTTTTTTGAGTGGGGAGAATGATAGCTTGAGTTCGGCATCATCACTTGATACACGCCTTAAAACGATAGCCGGAATGGTGCGAAAAGGTGTTCGCTTGGCTGATATAGGCTGCGATCACGGTCATCTTATCTGCGCGCTGACGCTTGATAACACCATCACCGGCGGAATTGCCTGCGATATAAACGAAATGCCGCTTGAAAACGCCCGCCGTGAGATAGCGGCAAACGGCTTGCAGGGAAAAATAGAGTGCCGCTTGGGCGATGGGCTTGCGCCCGTATCGGAAAACGAGGTTGATGACGTTGTTATCGCGGGAATGGGCGGTGAGCTGATAGCGGCGATAATCGAGCGCTGCGGCTGGAAAAATCTCGGCGAAAAGCAGTTTGTTCTGCAGCCGATGAGCCGCGCGGCAACGCTCAGACGCTGGCTCTGCGGAAACGGATTTCTGATAACGGCAGAGCGCGCCTGCACGCACGGCAGGCACGTTTATACCGTGATGCAGGTGAGATACACCGGAGAAAAATTCTCGCTCAATGAGCTTGATCTTTACTGCCATTGCGGTGAGCTTTGCTGTGATGATTCGCCCGAGAGCAGGCTTTTTCTGCTCAGAACGCTCAACGCGCTCAAAAAGCAGGCGCGCGGATTGGAAACAGCCGACCCCGAGCGGGCGAAAAAGCTGGATTCGCTGATAAACAAGCTGGCAACTGTTATAGAAGAAGGAAGGTGAGATATTGGCACTTGACGGAATGATGTTCTATCTCCTGCGGCGTGAGCTTTTGGAAGGACTGTCACAGGCTAGGGTGGATAAGATATACCAGCCTGCAAAAGAGGAACTGGTTTTTGCCATGCGCTCACAGCAGGGGAGCAGAAAACTGCTCATATCTGTTTCGGCACAGTCGCCGAGGGTGAATTTTACCGCCCTTTCGATAGAAAATCCCAAGCAGCCGCCGATGTTCTGTATGCTGATGCGAAAATGGCTCGGAAACGCCAAGCTGATTGATATTCGCCAGCCGGGATTGGAGAGAGTTCTGCACTTCGATTTTGAAACGACAAACGAATTCGGCGATACCGTGGTAGTGACCCTTGCCGTGGAGATAATGGGCAGATATTCAAACGCTATTCTGATAGGAGCCGACGGCAGAATAATAGATTCGATAAAGCGGGTGGGGGCGGATAAATCCTCACTGCGCCAGATACTGCCGGGACTCACCTATAAAGACCCGCCGCCTCAGCAGAAGGTCAATCTGCTCACAGAAGGGGTGGAGGGAGTTGTAAACGCAATGCTCGCTTCTCCCCGTGATATAGATTCGGCAAAGCTGTTGCAGGAGGTCATGGAGGGAACATCGCCGATAGTGGCGCGAGAGGTGATGCACCGCGCGTTCGGCGGCGTTTCGCATATAAAAAGCGAACTGAACGACCGGCTGTTGAGCGGCATCGAGCGGGAATTGGAGCGGCTGAGAGATACGGTTTTGAGCGGAAAATGTGTTCCGACTATGGTTTGCGAGCAAAAGCCAAAGGATTTTTCCTTTATCGGAATCGAGCAGTACGGCAGCGCGATGACCTGCCGCGAGTTTGAGGATATTTCTTCGATGCTGGATACCTTTTACGGCGAAAAGGACGCGGCAGAGCGCATGAAGCAGAAGATGGGGGATTTTTCTCGACTGCTGGCGGCGAGAGTTGAGCGGGTTGAGCGCAAATTGTGCGCCCAAAAGGAAGAACTGCTCGCCTGCCGCGATCGCGACACGCTGCGAAAATACGGCGATTTGCTTTCGGCTAACCTCTATATGCTGGAAAAGGGAATGACCTCGGTGGAGGTTGATGACTATTTCGAGCAGGATATGCCAAAGGTGACGATAAAGCTCGATGCCAGACTGACACCGGTGCAGAATGTTCAGCGATATTATAAGGAATACCGCCGCGCCGACACTGCCGAGAAAAAGCTGACCGAGATGATAGCACAGGGCGAGCAGGAACTGGAATATCTCGACTCGGTTTGCGATATGCTCGACCGAGCAAGATGCGAGGCGGAACTGAAGGAGCTGCGCGCGGAACTGGCACAGGGCGGTTATATTCGCTCGGAGCCGCAAAAGGGAAAGCGCAGGGAGGAAAAGAAGCTCCCACCCTTGAAATACCGCTCTACCGACGGATTTTTGATATTGACCGGACGCAGCAGCGTGCAAAACGAGAGGCTGACCCTCAAAGAGAGCCGAAACTGCGATATTTGGTTCCACACGCAGAAGATAGCCGGCTCCCACACTGTTGTAGTGACCGAGGGCAGGCAGGTGCCCAATTCCACGCTGGAACAGGCGGCGATAATCGCGGCATATAATTCCAAGGCGAGAAATTCCTCCAAGGTAGCGGTGGACTACACAGAGATAAGAAATGTAAAAAAACAGCCGGGCGGCAAGCCGGGAATGGTGATATATGAGCCTTATTCCACTGCGATAGTGGACCCCGACGAGCAGCTTGTCAATTCGCTTGAGGAAAAGTGAAGATATACAAAAATGAGCCGCAGATTTTTTCTGCGGCTCATTTTTCACGTTTGTATTCGATTATATCCTCCACGCGACATTCCAACAGCGTGCATAGCTGATTTAGTGTGTGGGTGGAAATGTTGTCTCCGCGCTTTATGGCATAGTAATTTGAAAGCGGGAAACCCATTTTGCCCAAACGATAGGAGGTCACTCCCTTAGCCTTCATCGTTTTGAACAGCGGCTCATAGCTTATCATTGCAGAATACCTCCAACAATAATTCAGTATAGAAACTATGTACGGCTTTTGGTATCTGCGATAACTGATATATACGATTATTGACATATAGAAAAGCGTAATGGTATAATTTGATTCGGGTCGAAAAAAGTCAGAAAAACCAAAGAAAAATCAAAAAACGCCAAAAATTCACGAATTACTACGCTAATGCGTCAACTTGAGAATTTTAGATGCTTTATACCGGTTATGTTTGTGCTGACTTGACATAATGTCTTTACAGCTTTTAGAATACGTTGCTTTAATACTCATTATGTATAATATCCGTCCCAAAATTGGTAACATCGAGATTTTGAGTTACACTTTATTGAAAAAATATGTAACTTTTTCTGAAAAAGTACTTGAAAAGTATATATTAGGGGGTTATAATATATTTAAGCTTTAAAAAAGCTGTAAGGGGAACATTTTAAGAGCTTTGTAAAACAAAATAATGGGTAAAGGGAGTATAGTTTATGTTGAAGCTAGGTAAAAAGAAAGCTGTTGCGGCTCAAACCACAGCTGCGGCAAAAATCCGAGAAAAGAAAACCCATATAGGTAACAAGATTCTTGCTATCTTCACTGTGGGTCTGTTGGCAACGGTGATTATTCTGGTGACATTCATCAGCAATTTCACCATGAGCATCATGAAAGATGATTTCACCAATAGCTGTTCTTACAACATCAACGCGATAATCGAGTTTAAGGACGCACAGCTTGCCGATAATGAGCGTATCGCCGACAATATATCGGGGAACGTGAATGTTTCGGAAGCTGTAAAGAATATGAGCACCTACATACTCGAGGACGCCGTTTCCGGCTATGTTTCGGACGGTGTAACCAAGATAGCTATTGTAGCGCAGAACGGAAAGATTCTTTACAGCTCCGACAGCGCCATCAATGAGATGGCTGACAGGGCATATATCACCGAGGCTATGGGCGGAAATAAAAGCACCTTCCTCGATGTTGCGGGCGGAAGAATATACGCTGTTTCGGTAGCTCCTGTTAAGTATATTACAAACGTGGGCGCGGTAATCGTTGCCAGCGTTATGGATAACGAAGAAAAGCTCGATGAGCTTAAAAACACCACCGCCGCCGATTATACCGTATTCAACGGAAATGTTCGTATAGCTACCACTATTATCGACGAAACCGGCGCGCGTCAGGTAGGAACCACCATGTCGGAAGAGGTAAATAATATCGTTATCGCGCAGGGACAGAGCTACACCGGCGAGGCAGTGGTTCTCAACGAGAACTACATTGTAAATTATGTTCCTCTTGCCAACAGAGATAACAATATTATCGGCGCTTTCTTCACCGGCAAGTCCCTTTCGGGAATAGAGGATCAGACCAGAAGAATAACGGTAGCTTCGATTGCGATAGGCGTTGTTCTCTTTGTAATATGTGACCTGGTGATTCTCCTCTTTGTAAAGAAGAAGATAGTAGCCCCCTTGAAGAGAATATCGGTATTCACAGGCGAGGTTTCCGAGGGCAATCTGGGAATCAGACAGCATCTTGACAGCAGCTACGCTTTCGATACAAGCGATGAAATAGGTCAAACCTTTATCGCGGTGGACAACACCGTTAAGGCAATCCATAACTATCTCGAAGAGATAGACGCGGTTCTCACCGACCTTTCCAACTGCGACCTCACCACCCCCATCGTCAAGGAATATAAGGGCGATTTTATCAGCATAAGAGATGCGCTGGTAAAGGTTCAGAGCAGAATGATAGACAACATGACCGAGATAAACGATGCTGCCGGAATACTTGCCAACAGCGCAAACGAGATAGCGGCATCTTCTCAGGCACTTGCTCAGGGCGCTACCGAGCAGGCGGGCTCTGTCGAGGAGCTTAACGCCACCGTTGAGGACATCTATCACAATGTTAAGGCTAACGCCGACAACGCTCAGGCGGCTTCTACCAAGACGATTGAGGTTGGCGAATCTGTCAAGCTCGGCGACCACAAGGTTCAGGAAATGATAGCCTCGATGAACGAGATAAACGAGGCGTCCGGCAAGATAGAAAAGATAATCAAAACTATTGAAGATATTGCTTTCCAGACCAACATTCTCGCGCTCAATGCCGCTGTTGAGGCGGCGAGAGCAGGTGCCGCCGGCAAGGGCTTCGCGGTAGTCGCCGATGAGGTGAGAAACCTCGCCGGTAAATCCGCAGAGGCGGCAAAGAACACCACAAGCCTTATTCAGGAGTCGCTGAGAGTAGTGGCGGAAGGCTCCGCAAAGGCCGACGAAACCGCTACCGTAATGCGTGAGATAGTCACCGAGGTAGAAACCGTAGTTTCCACCATAACCAGCATTTCCGATGCGAATGAGGAACAGGCTGTTGCACTCGGTCAGATACAGAGCGGCATGACCCAGATAGCGCAGGTAGTTCACACCACATCCGCTTCGGCAGAAGAAAGCGCCGCCACCGCACAGGAGCTTTCCGCACAGGCAAAGCTGCTCGAACAACTCGTTGCAAACTTCCGTATGTCCAGATAAACTATACCCTCCCCTTGGAAAAACCGCGGGCATTCCCAGCCCGCGGTTGTTTCTTTTTATCGGCGGTTTTGCGCGGAAAGACAATTTTGTGAATTTTGCCTAATGAAAATTAAAATTATATAACATATTTCACATATAGAGAAAGAGAATACCCGATTTGCGGCAAAAAGACCCGATTTTTGAGCTTTTTCGCATTGCTATGCCGACTTGACAAAAAAATCCGATATGAATATTATGGAAATTACTCTTAAAACTAAAAACCAAGGGCTTATACTGCCTTTGGAACAAACAATTCCGCGGAGAATTGCATTTTTCGCGGGGTTGAATCTGCAACAAGGGTGAAAGAATGACTTATGTAAAAAAACGAGCCAAGATACTTTGCTGCGGTTTGAGAGAGGTTGTTTACGGACGCTCACTCTGGTGCTGTATGTTGGCGCTGTCGCTGACTGTTATCATGATAACGGTCTCGCAGCAGATAAAAACCGTTTATGTGCGTGACAGGGGAAATGTGCATCTGACCTACACGCTGCGCCAAAATCCTGATACCATATTGGAGGATATGGGAATAGCCACAAAAACCTTTGACGAGGTTCATTTTTCGGG
Source organism: uncultured Oscillospiraceae bacterium (assembly GCA_964573335.1). GTDB lineage: Bacteria > Bacillota > Clostridia > Oscillospirales > Ruminococcaceae > Yanshouia. The sequence continues at coordinate 9,311 of CAZNJJ010000052.1, forward strand.
ATTTGACGGGGGAATGGGGATAATCAACATTACCCGTGCTTTTCCGGTGACAGTTTCGGTGGACGGAAGATTCATTTCGATGATGGCTACCGACGAAACAGTGGAAGATATTCTCAAAAAGGCAAATGTAGAGCTGGGGGAATTTGACGAGATAAACTACTCGCTCGGCAGCTATGTCAAGCCTGACGACAGCATCGAGATAAAGCGCGTTGAGCTGACTACCACTGTGGTTTATGAAACTATTCCTCATGAAATCGAGTATAAGGAAAACAGTCTGCTGAGAAAGGGCAGAACCCGCACTCTCAGCGCCGGTAAGGACGGCGAGAGAGCGTTGACCTATATCGACAGAATGGTTGACGGCGTTTTGGAGGACAGAAAGCTCTCGAGCAGCGTTGTCACCAAGGAACCGGTTACACAGTTGGTTCTGAGGGGAAACGGAGGAGCTGTTTCGGATTTCGATTTCGGAATAGAGCTTGACGCAAACGGCGCTCCCAAAAACTACAAAAAAGTGTTGACCAATCAGATATGCACAGGTTACAGCGCGAGAAGAGGTGCCAAGGGCGCGAGCAGAATGGTGCTGCAGGACGGCTGCGTGGCGGTTCGTTCCGACGAGATACCTTACGGCACCAAGATGTATATCACCAGCGCTGACAACAGCTTTGTTTACGGCTGTGCCGTTGCCGCAGACACCGGTGTGGGCTTGATGCAGGACGTGATAGATTTTGACCTCTATTACGAAACCTATATCGAGAGCTGCTTAAACGGCAGAAAGTATCTCAATGTTTATATTCTTTGAGCGAATAGGCAAAAAGAGCCGTTTTCTTTAGGAAAGCGGCTTTTGCTTTAACAAAATTCAAAGAATTATTACATTTTTTATGTTGGTTATCGGCGAATACTGTGGTACAATAGCAGTTGCGCTTAAAAAGAATTTATAAGGTGGTTTAATAAAATGAGAAAATTTATCGCTGCTTCTCTGCTCCTCTGCATGGGAATAGCTGTTTGCGGCTGCGGCTCAAAGCCTGCGGCAGAACCTTCTTCGGCGGCATCTTCCGATTCCGCAGGCTCCGACATCTCCTATGAGAATGTTGAGTGGAAAAAGTGGGAGGCGGGTTATCTTCCTCAGTTCAATGAGCCGGAGAGCGGAACTCCCGTTGTGACTATGCATACCTCGATGGGCGACATCAAGATGATGCTCTTTCCTCAGGCGGCACCCAAGGCTGTTGAAAATTTTGTCACCCATTGCAAGGACGGCTACTATGACGGTGTGACCTTCCACCGCGTTATCGAGCAGTTTATGATACAGGGCGGCGATCCCCTCGGCAACGGAACCGGCGGCGAAAGCATCTGGGGAAAGGAATTTGAGGACGAGTTCTGCGACAATCTTTTCAACTTCCGCGGAGCGCTTTCTATGGCTAACGCAGGCTACGGCACCAACGGAAGCCAGTTCTTTATCGTTCAGCATGACGCAAAGCAGTATCCCGAGAGCGGCATGACCGTTACCGCGGAGAATTTTGACAACGTTATGATGATGATGCTCGGCAACAGCGAGATATACAAGGGCACCATGCTGATGAACGAGCGCGCGGCGCAGCCCGGAATCACCAACGACGATATGCAGAAGTATGTTGACGAACTCAACGCAGGTATTCAGACGGTTATGAATGCGGGCGTTACCGACGAGGTAAAATCCCGCTTTTCCGCAGCCGCCGAAAAGTATATCGAGATAGGCGGCGCTCCCAATCTCGACTACAAGCACACCGTTTTCGGACAGGTGATAGAGGGCATGGATGTTGTTGACGCTATCTCCCGTGTCCCCAAAAATTCCGCGGACAAGCCCGACGTTGATGTTGTGATAAATTCCGTTACCGTTGAAATCGCGGAATAAGCAAAAAATTTGAAGATACGGCGTATTTTGCCGCAAAAAGCGAAGCTCTGTTTTGAGCTTCGCTTTTTCTTTCGGCGTATTGAATAGGGTGAGGTCTTTGCTGTCAACAATACGGTATATCTGTTTTGTTTTATCATATTCGGCAGGAGGGATAGCCGATGGCGGCAAAAAGCGGCAGAAATCAGTTCTGGGCGGCTTTTTTTCTGGGAATAGTAATACTTTCGCTCCCCTTTTCCTATGCGCTTTTCAAATTCTCTAGGGTAGGAGAGCCGAAAGAGGAGAAAGAGGAGAGCTATTTTCCGCAGAGCAGCGATTCGATAAGGCTTTTGCTTGCGTTAAAGGACAATTTCGGTATGGCAGACAGCTTTGTTCTAACCGATATATCCCCGCAGAAAAGCACTGTCACGATAGCGGTTATTCCGCCGGAAATACCGGTGGAGGACGGCGGCAGTTTTCGCTCCGCCGGTGAGGTTTGGGAATCGGAGGGAGCAAAGCGAGGCGCTGCCGCGATAGAATCCGCTCTCGGCACCACTGTTGACCGCTGGCTCGAGCTTGACAGGCAGGCTGTAGCAAAGCTGGGGGGCGTTGTGGGGGCGATAGATTTCACTCCGTGGCAGGCGGTGTCATTGGAAAACGGTCTGCTCACTCTGCCGGCACAGCGCCAGTTGATAGACGGAACGAGAGCCGCTCTGCTGATTGGCTACAAGGGCTATTCCGGCGGGGAAATGGAGAGACTGGAAATGACAGCGCGGCTCGCCGAGCAGATGATATATCAGCGTCTGCCGCTGATGAACGATTCCGTTTTGCTGAAGCTGTTTGAAACCGCTGTGAACAGCGGCAGTTCAAATCTTGCCATAGGGGATTTTGAATCCCGCCGCCGCGCTTTAAATCAGATGTGCGGCGGTAACATCAAGGTTGAGATAATAGCTGTTCTCGGGGAATACAGCGATGATGGGGAGAGCTTTTTCCTTTCCTCGCAGTCGTTGGCGGATATAAAGGCGGGATTTGAGCAAAACGACTGACAATTAAGCAAAAACGGCTGACCGCTTTTTGAGCAGTCAGCCGTTATTTCAGTTTTCAGAGGCTTTGTTGACGATGTTTCGCGCTACATAAACGCCGCTTGCCGAAGCATGGGAGAGAGAATGGGTGATACCGCTTCCGTCGCCGATGATGTAAAGTCCGTCATAGCGGGACTCGAGCTTGTCGTTTACCTCAACTTCCATATTGTAGAACTTGACCTCAACGCCGTAGAGCAGAGTGTCCTCATTGGCGGTGCCGGGGGCAACCTTGTCGAGCGCGTAAATCATCTCGATGATGCCATCAAGTATTCTCTTGGGGAGAACAAGGCTCAGGTCACCGGGGGTTGCGTTGAGGGTGGGGGTGATGAAAGCCTCGTCGATGCGGTTCTGGGTGGAACGACGGCCTCTGATAAGATCGCCGAAGCGCTGAACTATAACGCCGCCGCCGAGCATATTGCTGAGTCTCGCGATGCTCTCGCCGTAGCCATTGGAATCCTTAAACGGCTCGGAAAAATGCTTTGCGACAAGCAGAGCAAAGTTGGTGTTGTCTGTCTGCTTGGAAGGGTCCTCGTAGCTGTGACCGTTTACGGTGATGATTCCGTTGGTGTTTTCGGTTACGACCGCGCCCTTGGGGTTCATGCAGAAGGTACGG
>CAZNJJ010000053.1:0-12812 GCA_964573335.1 uncultured Oscillospiraceae bacterium
AAGGGGAGGCTTTTTAGAGGGGAAACCCCTCCGTCACGGCTACGCCGTGCCACTTCCCGTTGTAAAAGGGGCGGCTTTCGGATGAAGCGATAAAAATTTGCAAAAGCAGGCGTTTTCCCCTTGACAAAGCCAAAAAGCTGTGTTATAGTGACTGATGTTGTCACGATCCAAAGACAGCAGGTGCGCTGTTGCGCGTAAGTTTCATCGCCTGCCGAGGAAAGAGTACAGACAAGCTGATTGTTTGACAGACTCCTTTCCGATTGTCTTTTTCGGAAAGGAGTTTTTTACTTCTGCTTTGGATTTGATATCAACCTATTTACAGGAGGTGAATCAAATTGGCAAGTGAAAAGGTTTTGGCTCAAAAGAAGGAAATCGTTGCGGGTCTGGCTGAAAAGCTCCAGAATTCCGCTGCCGGCGTTCTCGTAAACTACGAGGGAATCAATGTTGCCGATGACACCAAGCTTCGTAAGGAGCTGCGTGAGGCGGGCGTTGAGTACTTTGTTGTTAAGAACACCCTGCTTGAGCGCGCCGCCGCACAGGTTGGCTTTGACGCTCTCAACGAGCATCTTTCCGGCACTTCCGCTCTCGCTGTAAGCGCAGAGGATCCGGTTTCTGCCGCTAAGATTCTCACCAAGTATGCAGATGCTTCTAAGGGTAAGTTCACCGTAAAGGCCGGTTTCGTTGACGGAGGCGTTATCGACGCGGCTAAGGTGGCTGAGCTTGGCAATCTGCCCGGCAGAGAGGCTCTGCTCTCTATGCTGCTTTCCGCTCTTACCGGCAATCTCCGCGGCTTGGCTTGCGCTATCAACGCAATCGCCGAGAAGAACGGAGAAGGTGCTCCCGCTGAGGAGGCTGCTGCCGAGGCTCCCGCTGCTGAATAATCCGATTCGGCACAATCAACTTTTTAAAACACAAATTATAGGAGGTATATGATCATGGCTTCTGAAAAGATCGTAAAGTTTGTAGAAGAAATCAAGACCCTGACCGTTCTCGAGCTCAATGAGCTTGTTAAGGCAATCGAAGAGGAGTTCGGCGTATCCGCTGCTGCTCCCGTAATGATGGCCGGCCCCGCTGCCGGTGCTGCTCCCGCTGCTGAGGAGAAGACCGAGTTCGACGTAATCCTCGTTGAGGCAGGCGCTTCCAAGATGGGCGTTATCAAGCTCGTTAAGGATGCTTGCGGACTTGGACTCAAGGAGTCTAAGGAGCTGGTTGACGGCGCTCCCAAGCCCCTCAAGACCGGTATCTCCAAGGCTGACGCTGAGGCTCTTGCTGCTCAGTTCACCGAGGCCGGCGCTAAGGTTGAGATCAAGTAAGTCTGATTCAGGCTTTATAAGACAATTAAACCGACCTGTGATTATCACAGGTCGGTTTTTGTTGCGAATAATGAGAAAAACCGCTCGAACGCTGTTTGTTCGGGCGGTTTTTGTTTGTATTCGGAATAGATTGCTCGGCGGCTCAGAGCGCGTTTTCGATGAGTATATCGACCAGCTCAGGCTGAGTCCAGCTGCATGATTGGCGGTCGATGAGCTGTTTGCTTTTTCCCTCGTCCCACCAAATCAGCGGAATACCGTTTTGTTTTGCCGCCTGTGTGTAATAACGCGCCCAATCCAGTCGGTCGCCCTTTTCGTTGCAGCCGAACTCGGTGATCACAACGGGGACATTCTTCTTTAAGAAAAGGCGGTGAAGCCGCTCCATAAGGCGGTCTATATCCTTGATGTCATCGCGGCTGTCGGCGCTCCAATGGCTTGTTCCCTGCTCGTTTAGGGTGAAATCATAGGGCAGATAGGCGTGAACCGCTACGATAATACGGCTGTCCTTGGGAAGCTGCAAGTCGGAAAGAGCGGACTCTCTGTGGCTGCTGCAATAGGCGGGGAGAAGAAGCCACCGTTGAGGATTTCCGCCGCCGCAGGCGCGCACGGTTTTGACAAAGGCGGCGTTTAAGCGGTTGACCACCTCTCGGGCGGAACTGCTGCCCGATGTCCATTCTATCTCGGAATTTTCCAAACGAGGCTCGTTCATCGCTTCAAAAAGAAGGCGCTCATCATAGTCGGCAAAGTTTTCGGCTATCTGTCTCCACAATGTCGTGAGGGTTTGGGTGGTTTCGGCTTCGGCGGCGGCGGTGGGAACAAGCCACGGCTCATGGTGAATATCCAAAATCACATAAAGCTCCTCTGCGAGAGCGGCATCGACCACCGAGGTGACATACGCCATCCATTCGGCATCGACCAAGCCGCTGTCGCTCATGTGTTCCGACCAGCTGACGGGGATTCGCACGGTGGAAAACCCTCTCTGCCGTATCTCACGCAGCAGCTCGGGGGTGATGGGGGGATTGCCCCAGTAGGTGAGGTATTCTTCAATGGAGGCGTTGGGCTTTCGCTCTTTGAGACGGTATACGTCTAACGAATTGCCGAGGTTTATCCCCGCGCCGAGACGGTTGACAAAGCGCAGAGCCTGACGGCTTTCCCGAGAGAAAGCCGCGGCTGAAACGGCGCAGAGCAATATCGCGAAAATCAGCGACAGGGCGCGTATGGTGTGGACTTTTGTGAATAAGGTGAGCTTAGACATAGTTCATTTCATCAAAGTTTTCGATGTTTTCGGGCGTATCACTGTTGGAATCGGAGCTGCTTTCAACGGCATCGTCGTCGCGATAGCGGTTTTTGATTGCCCATTCTTCGATGAATCGGCAGGTATCGGCGTTGTCGTGCAGCTGCTGATAATTGGCGACACGGTAGAGGGTGCAGCCGCGTTCCAGTTCCTTTTCCTTAATGCAGATGAGGGTGATTTCCGGCTCCTGCGATATGGTAAACTCCATTTGCTCGGGATAACCTACTCCGATAAAGGAGCAGTATTGGAAATTGAAATCGTCGATATGGCGCTTGATACCGTTTTCATCGGGGATACTCATATTCAGTGTGATGCGGGGAAAATGCCGCTTTTCGTAGAAAGGCTTGGTGGTTCGGCGGAAGAGGTTGATACGCAGGTCGTCGAAACTTCCGCTCGAGTTATTCAGATTCTGCGGGAGGGTGGGTATGCGGTCGTAAATGAGCTGGAGGTATTCCTCGTAGCTTTCCATATAATCTGTTATCTGAAAAGCGTATTTCCAGACATCGCCGCGTGAGCTGACATACACCACCTTGCCCTTGACGATGGCTTGATACCGTTCATCGGAAAGGCGGATAACCGCAGTATCCTTTTCGTTTAAATCCATCGGAACAGGACACATCATCGCAATGCCTGTTTCGGAAATATCCACAGTTCTGCCGGAGTAGAGGTTGCTTTCCGAGAGAACCTCGCAGTCCGCATCTACGATGGTGCGTTCCGCGCCGCGGACAAAGTTTCTGCCTATTACAAAGAACATCGACATGGCAAGGGTGTAAAGATTAACGACAAGCCAAAAGAGAACTACGATAGGGCCGAGGGTGTTGCTCTCGAATATCTGCCGCAGGCAGTTGACTATTCCTATAACGGAAAGGACAACAAGCAGGGCAAATGGAATCAAAAAGGGCAGATTTTTGCCGCGCTCGTTTTCAACAGCGCCCTTTTTAGTCACCTTAAAGCGCTTCATGCTTATTCCGAAAGCCTCGGAGATAACGGGGATAAGCATAAAGGGAAAGAGAACAGTTTCGTAGATGCCGGTCCATTTGGTGGTGCGGATATTTCGGCTGAGCATACGCAGAGAAATGTTGCTGGTGATATACATCGGCAGCCAGAAAAGCAGAACCTGCCAAAGAGTGCATTTGAACACGATATATCCAAACGCGGCATAAAGAATGGGGCAGATAAAGTAAATCAGACGCTTGATTGGAGCATACCAATACAGTTCCGATGCCCAGTAGTTGACCTTTTGGGCAAAGGTGAGATGCGGCGTGAGAAAAACGTGCATCTTGCGGTTGCTGGCGATAACGCCGCGCGCCCAGCGGATACGCTGGTCCACAAGGCTTTTGAGGTCGGTTGGAGAAAGACCGGAGGCGAGAACCTCATTGGTGGCGATACAGCGGTATTTCTTTTTCTGCATGAGCATACCGGTGGCGTAGTCCTCGGTGATGGTTCCGGTGTAAAAGCCGCCTATGTCATCGAGCGCCCTGCGGGAAAGCACGGTGTTTGAGCCGCCGTAGATGGCGCTGTTTGATTTGTTGCGGGAAACCTGTATGTCACGGTAGAAATAGTCCTGTTCGTTGGGGATGCGGTTTTCGCTGTATAGATTAAACTGGAACAAATCGGGGTTATAAAACGCCTGCGGAGTTTGCAAAAAGCCGAGATAAACTCTGTCCTTTTCCTCTTTGCCCTCGTTTTCAATATCCTGCGCCACAAAATAGGGCACGGTGTGCATCAGAAATTCTCTGCGGGGAATCATATCCGCATCAAAGGTGACTATCAGCGGGGAATTTGTTCCGGACATGGCGTTGTTGAGGTTGCCCGCTTTGGCGTGTTCGTGCTTTTCACGGTCGATATAGCCTATTCCCATTTGGGCGGCGAGCTTTCGCATTTCGGCACGGCTGCCGTCATCGCAGAGATAGATATGTACCTTGGATTTGTCGGGATAATCCATGTGGACACAGCCGTTTATCGTTTTGAGCAGAATATCGCTCGGCTCATTGTAGGTGGCGATAAAAATATCCACATGGGGAAACCGCTCTGTGGGAACCTGCGGGAGCGGCAGCGACTGAACATCGTGCATATTGAAATAGTGAACCAGTGCTTCTATCATTCCGAAAAACTCCACCACAAATAGGGATACGCCTGCCACTATTGACACGATGCCGTATTCAAACGGGAGGGTGAAAAATAATCGCCAAGCGAGATAAATCAGGGTGAAGATGATATTAAGTATAAACCAGAGTCGGTTTCTGATATGGATACCACGGCTTTCGGTAGAAGTACTGTTCTTTTTCTTCATAAAACACAACGCTTTCTGTAAAAAAATAGGGTTATTGCGGGGTGAGAATTTTTCCGTCGCTGACAAACACACAGTCCTTTTCGGCGGTGTAGAAGAGCGGGGTTTCACACTCTGCGGCGCAATCGAGGATAGCTTGGTCTGCCGATTTTGCCGTAACTACCGCATAGGAGGGGTGAATGGCATCGAAAAGAGCTTTGGAGCTTTTGTTTGCCCGCCCGTGATGGGCGACCTTGTAAATATCTATCGGGGGCCAGTCGATGCAGAGCAGCTCATCACTGCGTTTTCGCATGGCATCGCCCGCAAAAAGCATATTCACCTGCTCGTGCTGAACCAGCAGAGCGAGGGAATAGTTGTTGCTGTCGTTATAATGCTTTTCCAGCGGAGGATATACCAAAAAACGTATTCCCCCTGCCCTGAGGTGGCGGGTGTGGGTGGGATAGAGAATCGGTATTCGCTTGGAGGCAAGCAGGGAATTTAACTTTGCAAGGCGCTCATTTGGCTCGGTGAAATAGGGCTGAATGACACATTCTACCGGAAATTGCCCGACTATTGCCGCCGCACCGCCGATATGGTCGGCATCGGGGTGGGAAAGTATCAGATAATCCAGCTTTTCAACGCCATGCGATTTCAGCGTTTCGATTATATGAGGGGAATCACATTCTTCGCCGGTGTCTATCAGTATCGCCGCGCCCTGCTGACAGAGCAGAGTGGAATCGGCATCGTTTTGGGTCTGCATGAAAATGACGGTAATATCGCCGCCGACGTTGACGGGCGGTTTTTCGATGAGATAGAGCGCGCCTGCCAAAACAGCCAGAAAGACGCACCAGCTCAAGAATATTCTGATTTTCGTTTTGATGGCGCACACCTCCTCGTTATTCGGATTCTCGGGTGAAAAAGTCAAAGGAACGGCTGTCGAGATTGTAGGGATAGACCTCAAGGATAAGATAATCAAAGTCGCTGTTTTTGATAAAGGAATCGAAATCCATATCGTTGCGGGTGCGTCTTACCCAGGTCATTTCGATTTCTTTGCACATCGGCGCCAAAAAGCACGCAACGGGAGAAAAATAAGAGTCTCGCAGAACGGTGAGCTTTACGCCGTCCTCTTTGTTCAGGTTTTCGATTTTGTCGTGAGCGGATATTTCGTGGAGATAAAGCTCGTTTATTCTGTTGGAGGGGGAAGCGGTCGCCTGCAAGCGCCGCTTATCCATGAGCGACTGAGTGAAATCACCTGTGAGGGTTTCTCCTCGGGTAATGTCGCTCCAGCGGAAATTTGTTTCAAAGCGGGGGTAGAGCATGGTGTAATCATCAAGCCCGCTGTAAGCAAAACCGGTGATTCGACCGCTTGAGCCGAGCAAAGCCTGCGGATAGGTGTATTGGTTATAGTTTTCGATATTGCAATAAAAATTGTCGGGGTCCCAATCGTCGCCAAAGCGCTGACGAACGGTATCCACAATCTGCGAAGCGCCGCAGAAAGCGGCGAGCGGACTCCAACTGTGGCAGGTTTTGAAAAAGAGCTGCTCCTGCGTGTAGGAGGTGTTTTCCAATCCGATACGCAAATCGGCAGTGGGAACACGATAGCCGCGCAGCAGATTCAAAAGCTCATCTATTCGGCGGTTGGGGTCGTTTATCGGGAGAAATTCCTCCGGTTGAGCTTTTCCTGACAGAATTTTCGCCGGCGGAGTGACAACGAGAAGATGAGCGCCGCGGCTTTCGACATATTCGTTTAAGCGGCGAACGTTTTCGGCGCAGGCTTGCAGGTCGGCAAGGGAGCTTTGCGCGGTGGAACCGTAATAGAGCATCGAGTTTTCGTCTTTGATAACGGTGAAATGATTGTATTCCCGCTTGTTTAAAAGCGTTTGTATATACCCGTAGGACTCTGTGAAAGCATCTGAGCCGATGATGTCCTCGGCAAAATCAGCCTCGGCTTTTTGGGTGAGAGTTTTGAGCTGAGAGAGGGAGGAAATTTCGGATAGCTCTTCAAGTGAGCCTATAAAGGATTCGGCGTTTGAGAGCAGATTTGCTGTGCCGAATATGAACAGCATCAGAAAAAAGCAGAGGGCAAAGACAGACTTTTTCAGAAAGAAATGCTTCACACAGCAAACCTCCTTTTTCAAAAATCAAAGCAGAATAAAAGGGCGCGCTCCGCTTTGCAGGATATAAACCACACTCAGCAGGAAAAGAGCGGTCATCGCGAGGGGATAGAACAGGGTGAAGATCTTTCCGAGAACGCCCATCTTGTTGTTCACCAACAGGGTGTTGCACCGCTGTGCAACGGGGAAAACGAGGATAAGGCTCAAAATCAGCCAAAAGCCGTATTCTTGCAGGAGAAAAAGGGTTTCACGATTGAAAAAGCTGTTTTTGTTAAGACCGAGCAGGTTGCTGTAATAACAGCCCGCCTGATAGAGATCTTTCGAGCGGAAGATAACCCAGCCGAGAAGAACCGAGAGCAGGGTGTAAAGGTGCATGAGTCCTTTGCGGGGATTATTCTCGGCGTAGCCCAAAAAGCGCTCCGCCAAAATAAATACGAAATTCCAAAGCGCCCAAAAAATGAATGTCCATTCGGCGCCGTGCCATATTCCTATCAGCAGGCAGACAATAAAGAGACTGCGGGTGGCACGGTCTTTGTTTTCGCTTTTGCCGCAGAGGGGAATGTAGATGTATTCTCTGAACCAATCGGTGAGGGTGATGTTCCAGCGATTCCAGAAATCGGAGACAGAGGAAGCGGCATAGGGATAGTTGAAGCTCTCCTCCGATTTGAAGCCGAATATGAGTGCCAAACCGACAGCCATATCGCAATAGCCGGAAAAATCAAAATAGATTTGCATAGCGAAAGCTATTATGCCGAGCCAAGCCATCACAACGGGGAGATTGTAGTTTACACTGCCCATTTCGGAGCGGCTGAATATCAAATCCGCCAGAGCCGCCATATTATCGGCGAGAAGAACCTTTTTACCGAGTCCTGTGACGAAGCGGCAGGCTCCGACCGAGATTTTCCGCGCGGAGGATTTTCGGTCATAGAGCTGCTTGGCAAAGAAACGGTACTTTTCGGCAGGCCCCGCTATGAGCTGAGGGAAGAAGGATATATACAATCCAACCGAGAGAGGATTTTTCTCGGCGGAAGATTTCCCTAGAAAAATATCGGCGCAGTAGCTTATAGCTCGGAGGGTGAAAAATGATATTCCCAACGGGGCGGAGAAACTAAGGCGGGATAACAGCCCAATATCGGACGAGCCGAGAAGAACTTCCGACAGAAAGACAAAATATTTGAGCAAAATGAGCAAGCCTGCATTGAAAAGGCAGGAGAGAATGAATATCGTTTTATTTGCCGAGTGGGAAGACGAAATCAGCAGACCCGCGCCCCAGTTGACAAAAATTGAAATCAAAAGCAGGGGGAGAAAGACGGGGTCGCCCCAGCAGTAAAAGAAAAGGCTTGCCAAAAGGAGCCATATATTCTGTGCCGAGCGGGAAAAGGATAACAGATAGTATCCAGCGAATACGGCAGGGAAAAAGCAGAACAGAAACAACACACCGGAAAACAGCATTTAGTCCGCTTCTCCTTTCTCGTCAGAAACGGCTGATTCCCATTCTGCCGCCAGCCGCTTTTCGCGGCGGTCACAGTGCCATATTCCGAGGAATACTGTAAGGAGAGCCGCTGCCAGCAGAATACGAACCGCCCATAAAGCGACCGGAGAGGTTAAAAACCGAATAAAAGGAGAGCCTGCGGCTATCTCACTCGGATACCCCTCGGGCGGAAGCTGTATCGAAAGGAGCCTGTGAATATTGCTCATGTAAAGCCCTCCTTTTTATTTGCGGTAAGCGGCATATATCGCGGGAACAAAGAATACCGCCGCCGCGAGCAGCAGCAGCCAGCCCATCTGATTTTTTATGCCGGAGGTGACCTCGGTGCTGCGTTCCATAATGTTGAGCGCCTGCAAAATAGCGTCACCGTGCGCTCTGAGCGCCGATTTTATGCGGTAAATCTCGTCGCGATAGGTTTCGGCGTTGCGGTGGATAACAGTTCCGTCGGGCTGAAGCTCATCAAGCATACTGTATTCGTTTTGACCGGTATACCAGTGCCCCCAACGTGCCCATTCGCGCTGCTGGGCGGCACCGAGATGCAGAACAATTTCATCAATTTTGGCTGTGATATGCTTTTCGGAAAGAGAGGTGTGGCGAAGCTCCGCATAGCGGCGCTCCATCTTTTTCAGAAAGGTCATGTCCTTGCAGAGACGGTCAAACCATGGCTTTGTCTGCATGGCGAGGGCATCGGTATCGAGCGACTCGTGGCGGTAGTTATCCATGGTGCCGTCATAATCCCAAACGGGACCCATCGCGAGCTTTTTACCCAAGTCCTTGTAGAAATAGGTGGAGTAGTTGCCTGTATCGTAGCTTGCAAAAAACTCGTTGAGCAGAAAGTAATCTATAAAGGAATCAACGTCTATCACATCGGGATAGGTGGAAAAGATTTTCGGGTTGTCGGAATAGAGAATCTTTTCTATGGCGTTGATGTCTTGCTGCACATAGTAGACCATATCGGCGGTGACATCGTATTTGTTGGGGTGGAGCAGGGCGAGATATTCGGAGCTGAAGTTGTTTAATCTGCCGTAATTTTCCAAGGTGACGGCGGAATCATCAAGTCTGTCTCGGCGGACGAGATAGCTGTTGAAAATCTGCGTGGAGGAATAATCCGCGATATTCACTCTGTCTTTGCCCTGTTTGATGGATTCGCCGAGGAGATACACTCCCTGATAGGTGAGCCTGCCGTTATCGCGGAGGATAACCTCACAGAATTTGTTATCGGGGGTGTAGGGGATAAACTCGGAGGCGATGCTGTAAGCAAGATAATTTCTCAGCATACTTTTATCAAACATCGAGCCGTTTAAAATCCACTCATGCTCGGCACCCATTCCCAAAATATCAACGTCGTTGTATTGACCGGAATCGGTGACGAGCTTTATCAGCCATTGAGCCTTTTCGTAGAGCATGGAGGAGTTTCCGCGGCGCTTGATGCGGATCGCGCCGGAGAATTGGGGAGTGTCCGTGATGGAATTTAAGCCTTCTTCACCGCAGATGACCTCCATGATGCCGTTTACATAGGGGTCTATTCCCTCAATATCAATAAAACGGTTCTGCTCCGAATCCATATAGGCGCTGATGGGCGGCTCAATGCCGCCGGTATCCAAAATGACGATGGGCAGATGACTGGTGAAACCCTCATCAACGCTGAAATCCTCCCCGATGTGTGAGAGCGGATACTGCTCGAGCGGGGCGGGAGCGAGCGGGCTTGCGTAGCTGTCGGAGCTTTGCTCAAAATGGCGCAACTGATACAACACTGTTGCGAGAAGGGAGACAATCAGCATCAGAGCTATTGCCGCCGCTCCTAAAATGCGATATTTCCTCATGGCTGTTCACTCTTTTAACGGTTTATCTCATCGTTTTGACATACGATGTTTACGGTGTTGAGCTTTTCGCAGGCGAGAAAGTATTCGGTGAGGGAACCGGCGCGGTTGGCGCTGTTCAACTGTTCCTCTGAAATTTCGTAGATATATTCGATGCGGGTGGTGGTTGCGTTATGTACTCTGAGGCGTGCTTTGCCGTGAAATTTTTCCTGAATCATCTGTTCTACCTCGGAATCGCAGCCCGACTCGCCTCGGAGAACCAGCAGATAGCGCTCGTTGCTGCGGACAAAGCCGAATAGGAGCATCAATCCGAAAATGACGGCGGTGCCGATTGCCGCGATGAGATATTCCGAAACGCCGCAGCAGATTCCGACAGCGACACACCAGAAGATATAGACGGTATCGCGGGGGTCTTTGATTGCGGTGCGGAAACGCACAATCGAGAGCGCGCCGACCATACCGAGACTGAGCGCAACGTTGTTGCCGATAACGTTCATTACCAGAGTGGTGACGAGGGTGAGCATGACGAGCGACACATTAAAACGCGCACTGTATGCCGCGCCGCCGTGCGAAAGGCGATAGGAGAGGAAAATTACGGCGGCTATCACCGATGCCGCGAGAAAATTGAGGAGGACATCTTCGATAGTGAGTGCGCCTGTGCTTGTGACAAGATAGTTTATCATTTGCTCTTTCATGGTATTCTCCCTTTTCTATGCCGAATATCGGCTGAATTTATTCAGATGTCATTTCGCAGGGTGATGTTGCGCGCGGCGCAGTATTTGCTTTGCGAAACCGCAATACGGTCGGCGGTGGAAACCGCTTCTTTTATATAGCTGAGAAGAAAGTTGTTATACTTTACCTCTAATGTGACCGAATCAGGGTGGGTGACGGGATAAAGCATGGCGTTTGGCGAGAACAAATCGAAATTTGCCTCGTTAGCCCGCAGACCGCTGTCTAAAGTTATGCGGGTGTTGTTGACATCGGCGATGAAGGCGCGGCGGTCGTATTCCACTATACATACCGGCTGATAGAAAAGCCGCTTCATCAATCCGTACATTTCCAGCGCGAAGGGACTGCCCTCATTGAGCAGCGGCTCATAATCGCCGACGGAAAGGCGCTCGGCAGATTCACGCTCGAGGGTGAGGGAACGTTTTCGCTGGAGGGAGCCTTGCTTTTCTTTAAGCTCAAGCTTTGCCGTGGCACTGTCGGGGCTGTATATTCGCAGGCGGATTTTTCGGCGAACCTCATAGCCGCCGAGCTTATCAAAGAAATCGGAGTCATCGGGCGTGTCGAAATAGAGAGAACGGACGAGATAACCGTCAAAGCCGTTGTGCGGGTCGGGGCGGAGGAGCTGACCGAGGCGAAAGTTGAGCTGTTCCGCCTCCAAACAGCCGATGCTGTATTTGTATTCCGCACGAAGAACCTCAAGCAGACTTTCCACAAATGGCCACCTCCCACTATACTATTATATAATATAAACATTTTACATCAAAGACGATGGAATAGTAATACGCAGGCGCGTAAATCACAAGGGCAATAATGCCTGAAGAGAGGAGTTATATCCAAAATAGCGTTAAATAAGAAAAAGCTCTCGCAAATCGTGCGATTTACGAGAGCTTTTGGTACGCCCGATGCGATTCGAACGCACGGCCTTTGGAGTCGGAGTCCAACGCTCTATCCAGCTGAGCTACGGGCGCATATACTATATTTGATTCCTTAATATAGTATAACAAAACTCGAAATATATCAAGCGATATACGCCGCAAAATCAGACTTTATATTCCCGAGAAGCGGCGTAAACCCGCATAAAAAGGCGGTTTTTGGCGACGAGAAAAGTTTTTTGAAAAAATTTGAAAAATAGTGTTGACAAATGAGGGGCGGCGTGGTATTATAATCAAGTTGCCGCGAGCGACCCGCTCAAAGCGACCACACAAAACAAAAACTTTTCAAAAAACTTTTAAAAAGTGCTTGACAAGTTAAAAGATGTGTGCTAAAATAAAATTCCACTCTGTTGAGTGGCACGGACCTTGAAAATTAAACAACATTGAAAGAAAGTACAAAGACCCTTGTACATCGAATCTGTGAAAAGATTTGATTTAAGATTTTTTTGAGACAAGCTGAGATTTAGCTTGAAAGATGATTTTAACGTCTTCGGACGTTGAGATACAATTTTTCAAGAGTTTGATCCTGGCTCAGGACGAACGCTGGCGGCGCGCCTAACACATGCAAGTCGAACGGAGACACTCTGTTCACTGAATGGTTGAGGTGTGATGCAAGATGTTTGTAAAGAACGAGAAGCGTTGCGCTTCTACTGTTGAGTGAATAGAGTGTCTTAGTGGCGGACGGGTGAGTAACGCGTGAGTAACCTGCCTTGCAGTGGGGAATAACACACCGAAAGGTGTGCTAATACCGCATGATGTCGTTGGAGGGCATCCTCCTGACGACCAAAGATTTATCGCTGATAGATGGGCTCGCGTCCGATTAGATAGTTGGTGAGGTAACGGCTCACCAAGTCG
>CAZNJJ010000054.1:0-12405 GCA_964573335.1 uncultured Oscillospiraceae bacterium
GGAGGTACATTTTAAAAAATCAAATATGGGAGTAAAATTGGCTCATAAAAATTTCTTTTCGTATAAAATTGTAAGTATTATACGGCAAAGGAGAAGGATTTATGAAGTATAAAGAGTGGTTGCGCGAATGGTTGGAGTGTTACGTTAAGCCGTTCGTAAAACCGAAAACGTACGTTAGGTATTCGGAAATCGTTGAGACGCACGTTGCGGTAGCGTTTGGAGATTGTGATATGGAAGAAATTACGCCGTTCGCACTGCAAAAGTTTGTGACGGAAGCGTTAATGAGAGGAAATTTAAGAACGGGAAAGGGATTGTCTGAAAATTCGGTAAACGGATTGATTACGGTTGTTCAAAGTTCGTTAAAATCGGCGTATTCGGTTGGTTTAATTTCCGAATACACGGCAAACAGGGTTCGCCGACCTCGCGCGGGATCGAGTAAAGTGGAAAGTTTTACACTTGCCGAGCAAAAAAAGATAGAGAGTGCGGTTTTATGCGGGAAAAATGAAAGTTTGTTCGGAATCGTGCTTTGTTTGTATACCGGATTAAGAATAGGTGAGTTACTTGCTCTTACATGGAACGACGTTGATTTACACAACGGATTATTGTCGGTTAATAAGACCTGTTACGACGGAAGAGACGAAGGCGGCAAGTATACGCGTGTCGTTGTTTCGCCAAAAACAAAAACTTCGGAAAGGATAATCCCTTTTCCAAAGCAATTGATTTGTTACTTGAATAAATTGAAAATGACCGTAAACTCTGTAAACGTAATTTCTTCCGCTTTGGGTAAAGTAATTTACGTTAGGTCGTATCAACGAAGTTTTGAAACTCTTTTAAGGCGATTGGGAATTGCGCATAAGGGGTTTCACGCGCTTCGTCATACGTTCGCGACGAGGGCTTTGGAAAGCGGTATGGACGTCAAAACGTTGTCGGAAATCCTCGGGCATAAAAACGCCGCGGTGACGCTTAACAGGTACGTACACAGTTTTATGGAGCATAGACGCGAGATGATGAACAGATTGGGGAAACTGCTATAATCCGAGGTTCATCTATTACTATAATAGGTGATCACTCGTCGAAATAATTATACCGTATTTAGAATTAAAAATCAATCAAAAGACGGTCTCTTTTTAATTTTTCACACTTCCAAATTTTTCTATCGTAAAAGGCTGTGGTGCTCGCCATAAAAACGATCACCTATTATAGTAATAGGCGAACGGCTGCGGATAATTAAAGGAGAGATAGAATATTAAAATCGCAAGAACGGGAGGCGTTTACCGTTGAGCCGTTTGCGCACAACAACGGATGGAGAGAAGAGCCTTTGCTATAGAATGATAGATTTATTTTCTCACAATTTAACGGCGTACGAGTCGGCGATTGAGATACTTGCCGAAATCGGCAAGGCGGCAATTGTCCATCCTACCGGGACGGGCAAGTCTTTCATTGCATTTAAATTGTGTGAAGATAATCCGGATAAGCGAGTACTGTGGCTTGGTCCGTCCGAGTATATATTTAAGACGCAACTTGAGAATTTAAAGGAGGCAACGGCGGGGGGTGTTCCAAAAAACATCGTTTTCTATACTTATGCAAAACTCGGTTTTATGTACGATGACGAGATTGCGGCACTAAACTTTGATTATATAATTCTTGACGAGTTTCATAGGTGTGGCGCCGAGATATGGGGAAGGGGAGTAAGAAAGGTTTTAACGGCTAATCCGATTGCTCGCGTATTGGGACTTTCGGCTACGAATATCAGGTATTTAGACAATTGCCGCGATATGGCTGACGAATTGTTTGACGGGAATATAGCAAGCGAGATGACTTTGGGCGAAGCGGTGGTACGGGGGATACTTAATCCGCCCAAATACGTGCTTTCCGTATTTAAGTATCAAAAAGATTTGGATAAGTATTCGCGACGCATTCGTCAAGCGAAGAGCAAGGCGGTAAAGGATAAAGCCCATATGTATTTGGAAACTTTACGTCGCGCGCTCGATAAGGCTGACGGCTTGTCGGAAATATTCTATAAGCATATTTCGAACAAGACCGGTAAATATATTGTATTTTGTGCTAGCGTAAGTCATATGAACGAAATGCTAGCGCACGTTGGAGAGTGGTTTGGTCGTATCGACGGATCGCCTCACGTGTATAAGGCGTATTCGGATGATCCTTCAACGAGTAAGGCGTTTGCGGCGTTCAAAACGGATAAGAGCGAACACTTAAAGTTACTGTTTTGTATAGATATGCTCAACGAAGGAGTACACGTCGAAGATATAAGCGGAGTTATCATGCTTCGTCCAACGGCGTCGCCCATCATATATAAACAGCAAATTGGACGAGCGTTATCGGCAAGCAAAAAGACTAGCGCGGTGATTTTCGATATCGTTATGAATATAGAAGGTCTATATTCTATAAGTTCGGTTCAGGAAGAAATGCAGGTCGTTATGACGTATTATCGCAATCACGGGAAAGAAAATCTTATAGTGAACGATAAATTCGAGATCGTGGACGAAGTTAGGGATTGTTTGGAAGCGTTTAACAAACTAAACGACACGTTAAGCGCGTCTTGGGATTGTATGTTTACCGAGGCAAAAGAGTACTACGTAAGTCACGGTAGTCTTGAGATGCCTACTCGATATAAGACGGAGAGCGGCTATTCTCTAGGGCGGTGGGTACTTAATCAGCGCAAGATAAGAAGAGGTGAATGCCCCGGGTTTCTCAGCAAAGAAAGAATAGGAAAACTTGATTCAATCGGGATGATATGGGAGAGCCGTAAAGATACGTCTTGGAAAAGGTATTACGGGGCGGCGAAAGACTATTATTATAAAAACGGGAACTTGGACGTTGCGGCTATATATAAAACCAAAAACGGCGTTAACCTCGGTTCTTGGCTCGCAAGATTGAGATTGTATAGAAAAAACGGAATAAGAAGTGACTTTTTGACCGCAGAGCGAATTTCCGAATTGGATAAAATAGGAATGGTTTGGAGCGTTAACGAAAGCGTTTGGGATCGAAATTACGGGGCGGCGAAAACGTATTACGTCGAAAATGGAGATTTGGACGTGCCGCTTAATTACGTTTCAGACGACGGAACGAGACTCGGTTTGTGGATACGTAATTTAAGGAATTCGCGTAAAAACGGAAACAATGGTTATAGATTGACGTTGCGGAAAATAGCCGATTTGAACGATATAGGAATGATTTGGGAAACGAAAAGCGTTAGAGCATGGGAGCGAGGTTATGCGCATGCCGAAAATTTCTATAACGAGTACGGCAATTTAGGCGTGGTAAGTACGTATGTGGCGGATGACGGGTATAGATTGGGTGCGTGGATTTGTGATCAAAGATCGAAGAAAACGAGTCTAAGCAAAGAGAGAGTAGAAAGGCTTGAACGGATTGGAATGAGTTGGTCTAAATCTGATTCTTGGGATAGAAGATACGGACTTGCAAAAGCATATTACGACTCAAACGGCAATCTAAACGTGCCGGCAAAATATATAATTGACGGCGTGTGGTTAAATAAATGGCTCAACGAACAAAAGCAAATTTACAACGGTAAAAGAGTCGGAAAAACTCTGACGCAAGAACAAATCGAGCGTCTTGAAGCGATCGGTATGGTCTGGGGGAGTGCGGAGATAAGCGGAGACGGTTCTTTTTCGCGGGATAAGCGCTTTGGAAATATTGAAGATATACAAATGGCGGTAGGTAAGTGACGATGAATAAAAATTTACTTATACTTGGAGCGGGACAGTACGGTCAGGTTGCTAAAGAGGCGGCTGAAAGTATGGGGTGTTTCGATAAGATTGATTTTCTCGACGACGCGGTTGAAACGGCGATTGGCAAACTTAACGATTACGAAAAATTTTCAGATCGCTACGCTTACGCGTTCGTTGCGATCGGCAACGCCGAACTCAGACTATCATACGTTTCGAGACTCGAAGAGTCGTGTTACAGAATCGCAATTCTCGTAAGTCGCGATTCGTACGTTAGTCCGTCGGCTCAACTAATGAAGGGGACGCTTATCGAACCTATGGTGACGGTGGGGGCGAACAGCGCGGTTTGCGTAAGCGCGTTTTTATGCGCGGGATCGACGGTCGGGCATAATTCGTTCGTCGGCGACGGATGTCAACTCGACTACGGCAGCGTTGTTGGATCGAACGCCGTGTTGCCGGCAAAGACGAAGTTGAAATGTAACGAGGTTTTCGACAGCGAAAAGTCGGCGGCGGTTTTAACGAAAGAGTCTTATTTAAGAGAAAAAACAGGCGAGGAGTAAACGATGTATAAACATTTTTTTAAACCGATTATTGACTTTATAATAGGATTGTTTGGTTCGATAATATCTTTTCCTTTTTTGTTAATCGTCGGCATTATCGTGTTCGTAGACGATCCCGGTCCGATTTTTTTCAAGCAAAAGAGAGTCGGGAAAAATAAGAAATTTTTTACGATATGGAAGATTAGGACGATGAAAAAAAATACTCCCGACGTGCCGACGCATTTGCTTGAAAATCCCGAGCGGTACATTACGCGAAGCGGAAGATTGTGGCGAAAACTAAGCATAGACGAACTGCCGAACGTGTGGTCGTTGCTAACTTTGAAGATGTCGCTAATCGGACCTCGGCCCGCGTTGTGGAATCAAGACGATTTAATAGCGGAGCGTGATAAGTATGGTGCAAACGACATTCGCCCAGGCATTACCGGTTGGGCGCAAATTAACGGCAGGGACGAATTGGAAATAGTCGAAAAGGCTAAATTGGACGGCGAATACGTAAAGAAAATGAGTTTCGGGTTCGATTGCAAGTGCTTTTTTGGAACGATAAAAACGGTGTTTAGAAGCGAGGGCGTCGTTGAGGGCGGCACGGGGAAATTAAAAAGAGAAAAATCTGAAAACGTTATTGAAAATATAGAGGTTGAGACTGTGGGCTGCGAGAATTTCAAAGAGAAAGCAATTGACGTAAAAGAGCAAGTAAATTTGAGAGAAATAAACGAACGAGAAAGGACGGATTGTGGTAATGACTAAAAAAGCGCTTATAATGTGCGGGCCGTCGCAAACGGTTATTACGTTTCGACTTGGGTTGATAGAGGCTTTAAAAAAGAAAGGATACGACGTTGCGGTCGTGGCGTTGGACGACAAATATGGAAAAGACGTTCTCGGGCTTGGGATTGAATTTTACAGCGTCGACGCGCAAAACAGGAGTTTAAATCCGTTCGGCATGCGCAAACTGCAAAAGAAGTACCGTTCGTTAGTTAAAATAATACGACCCGACGTGGTTTTTACGTTTATGTTGAAGCCGAATATTTTTGGCGTGAGGGCGGCGAAAAAAGAGGGCGTTAATAAGATTTTTTCGACGGTTGAAGGCGCGGGCGACGTCTTTATCAACGACGGTTTAAAATGGAAGATTATCCGTTTCGTCACTTGCAGGTTGTATCGCGGTGCATTCAAAAAGTCAAGCACGGTGTTTTTCTTAAACGACGACGATAAAAACGAATTCGTCTCCCGAGGGCTCGTAAACGAATCGAAATGCGAGGTAATACCGGGCGTCGGAGTCGATACGGAGTATTTTTCCTATAAACCAATAAAGAATTACAGGACGTTTTTAATGATTGCTCGCATGCTAAAGACGAAAGGTGTTATAGAGTATTGCAGGGCGGCGCGCGTCGTAAAAAAAATGCATCCTGATGTTGTGTTTAATTACTTAGGAGCGGAGGGAACGTTAAAACTTGCGGATATTCAAGAGTACGTAGACGACGGAAGCGTTAATTATCTTGGAACGACTAAGGACGTCAGACCGTATCTTGAGGGTTGCTCGGTGATGGTGTTGCCTTCGTATCGTGAGGGGATGCCGATGAGCGTTATGGAAGCGGAAGCGGTCGGCAGGGCGATTATCGCAACTGATGTCCAAGGATGCAGGCATGCCGTAGACGATGGGGTAAATGGTTATTTGGTTAAAGAAAAAAGCGTCGATCGTCTCGTTGAGAAAATGTTGTATTTTATAAACAATCCGGAAGCGGTGGACGAAATGTCTAAAAACAGTCGAGCCGTTGCCGTGGATAAATTTGACAAAATTAAGGTTAACGAGCAAGTCTTGAGCCTTGCGGGGTTGTGAATGATGTTTTCGATAATTGTGCCCGTGTATAACGCGGGGAAATATTTAAGACGATGCGTCGACAGCGTTTTAGAGCAGGATTTTCAGGATTTCGAACTCATTTTGGTAGACGACGGTTCCTTCGACGACAGCCCCGCTATTTGCGATGAATATGCCGAGAAAGACGAGAGGGTGGTCGTTATACGTAAGAATAACGGCGGCGCGACGTCGGCGAGGCGAGAGGGACTGTCAATCGCACGAGGCGAATACGTTTTATTCGTGGACGGAGACGATTTTATCAAGAAAGAGTTGTTGTCGAAGATGAGGGATATTTTATCCTCTCGAGCCTACGACGTAATATGTTTCGGGTATAGCACTTTCCCCATAAAGACGCGAAAAACGGACGTAAAGCATTATGCGGAGGGCGAGTATGATAAACGGCGGATCGAGGAAGACGTTTACCCGACTCTGGTTACGGGTGAAGACGGCGTCAGGTTTCCGCCTTCGTTGTGGGGCAAAGTTTTCAAGCGCGAACTCGTTGCGCCGATACAATCTAGTTTGCCTGACGATATAGTTATAGGCGAAGATTCGTGCGTGGTATATCCTGCCGTCTATTTAGCGGAAACGATTTACATCACTCACGACGAACTGTATTGTTACAGGGTGGAAAAGGGATCGCTGACGCGAAGTGAAAAATGTTTTAGTTGGGACGAGCCGTTAAAGCGCGCGGAGTTTTACTTTAAGTATTTACCGAAAGATGCGTTTGAAGATCAGGTTGCGCGAATAACCGCTCATTCGATATTTAACGTAGCGATTTCAATACTGAAAACGAAGAAATACGTCGCGGCGAGAGCGGAAATAAACGAGATGTTGTCCGATGAGCGGATTGGGACGGCGGTCAAATCCGCCGTGTTCCGAAACGACTTAAAGGAGATTTTGGCGTTAAGGTGTTTAAAAAAGAGAAGAGTGTTTCTAATGAAAATAATTTCAAGGATTGCAATATGAGAATCGCTTTTGTTTTTGACGGTCTGGGAGTCGGCGGAGTCGAACGAGTCGGCGTGGATTACGTTAATATATGTTTAAGGCTTGGATATTCCGTGGACGTTTATAATTTGTCGCCAAAGGACGACGCTCTCGCGTCTCATTTGCCTGAGTCCGTCGGCTATTTTCAAAAGAAAATGTCGCGTAATCGGTGTCCCGAGGTATACAGTTACGGAGTCCAAAAATGCTGGTGGGGTAAATATGCTTACGCGTTAGTTTCACCGATTGCGTCCGCCGCGCAGGGGGTAAGGAAGTTTTTTACAAAGAAGCGCAAGTACGACGTCGCGGTTGCGTTTTCCGGACACGTAAACGATTTATCGTTCGTTGCGAAAGGTTTCGTGCGTGCCGATATGAAAATCTGTTGGTGTCACGGCACGATATTGTCGTATTTCGCTATGTGTGACGCGTATGCGATGCTCTATAAAAAGATCGACAAATTCGTCGTACTTTCTTCAGTCGGGCAAAACAATATCTATGCCGGACATAGATTTATGTATGAAAAAGAAATACGTAAGATATATAATCCGACGTTTGTAAAAGATCGGCAAATCGATGAACGTCGCGTGGATGAATTGAAAAAGAAATACGGCGATTTTATTTTGACCGTAGGGCGTTTTGCAAGAGGGAAAGCGCAAGACGTAGCGATTCTCACCGTTAAAGAACTAAAAGAACGAGGAATGTCGAAACATATAGTTTTTCTTGGCGACGGTGAACGGCTTGAGACGGTTCGTGAGTTCGCGAGCGAACAAGGAGTAGAAGACCTGTGCCATTTTGAAGGATCAAGGTTAAACGTCGTGGATTATATATCGGCTTCGTACGTTAATCTGCTTACGAGTCGATGGGAGGGGCTTCCGACGGTGATAGTGGAAGCGATGGCGTTTGGGAAGCCGTGCGTAATGACGAACAGCGACGACGGAGAAGTGTCCGCCGGCGGTAAGTTCTGTAAAGTCGTTCCGATCGACGACGTAAACGGCTTGGCAGACGCGTTGGCGGAATTGTACGGAGATGAAGTCGAGTATCGTAAATATTCTGAGTTGGCGAAGGTAAGAAGCGAGGATTTTACGGTAGAAAACGTTGGAGAGCAATTTGTTAAGTTGCTTGAGCGATGATTAGTTTGAAAGATGTAAAAATAAGCCGCAAAAAGGCCGTGCATATTTTTTCGTTTTGTTGCGCGCTGTTCGTGTTGACGCTGGCGTGCGTCGTTTTGCTGAATTCGAAATTTGATAAGGCTTACGTTTCGGCGGTCGGTCTGTTGGGAGGAATGACGTTTTTGGTTTTCGCGTATGCCTATTGCGTTATAACTCGAAGAGTTTTAAGTTTCGGCTTGATCTTTACGGCGATGCTCTTTCTGTTTTGTTTCGGACAGTTTTTCCTTTGCGGATTGGGCGTAAAGTACGATTACTTTTTTGAAGCGGATTATTATAGATCGTTATTTGGGTACGATGATTTTTACGTTTTGTACGGAGAGATTGTTTCTGCGTTGGCGCTTGGAGCGTTTCAGTTGTCCATGTTGTTGTGGTCTAAACCGCAAGATCGTGCTTTAAATGATAAATCCAATGTCGAAGACAGGGCTGCCGTTCTTACGGCGAAGATATTATTCGCTTTTTCGTTCCCCGTTATGATCGTGTATAAATTTTATTGTTTGTCGTATGCGCTAATAAACGGCTATGCAAGCGTTTCGGTGTTGGAACAACCGTTTCTGATACGGTTTGTCGGAGTGTTTTTTATTCCCGCTTCAATTATGTTGTTAGTTGCGTTTAGGGGGCGGGTAAAGCGATTTAAATTAATTTGTACGTTGCTTATCGCGTATTCCGTTATAGGTCTGGCGATCGGGGGGAGAACGGAGCCGCTGATTTTATTAACAGGTATTACGGCGTTGATTTTGCGAGACAAAAAAATAAAGGCTCGCACGATAATTTATTGTTTTATAGGCGGTTACGTCGTTGTAACGCTGATGGTTTCCGTTGCCGATATACGCGTGGCGGCCAATAAGAACTTTCTTTTTGCAATAGGGATTTTTCTTGAAAATTTAGTAACGTTTAGATCAATAAGTTCACTCGTCGGAGAAATGGGTTTTTCCGGTTCGTCTACCGTTTGGACGATCTACTTGATAAAAACCGGCAGGCAAGAGTTCTACTATGGGACGACGTACGTCGGGGCGGTCGCGAATATTCTCCCCAGTTCAATGGACGTATTCGGGCTTTTAAGCGGGTTGAACGAGTATTGTTATTTAGAGGGATGGCTCACGGAAACCCTTAATTTTAATTTCGGCGTTGGGTTTAACTTGATTGCGGAAGCGTATTTAAACTTTGGAGTCGGGGCGATTGGGGTTATGTTCGTTTATGCGGCGGTGCTTAATAGAGTTTTTGACTATGCGCGAGGCGACGGTGTGTGGAATACGTATAAGGCGTTGGTTATGTTTGCCGTTTTGATGACGTTACCGCGGCGCGCGTCGTTGTATTTTGCAGATCAATGGGCGTTGTGCGTCGTTGCGATATGGCTATTGTGTAGGCTCGTCGAGTTGTTTTTTAAAAACGAAAGGAGTAAGAATTGAGGAAATCGAGGGTAAAAAACACGATATTAAACAGCGTCGTCGGCGTTGCGAATTATATTCTGATCGTTATTGCGTCGTTTGTCGTAAGAAAAATTTTCGCGGATCGCTTAGGAGAAGAATATTTAGGTTTAAGCAGTTTGTTTACAAGCGTAATAACCTTTTTGTCGTTAACCGAATTGGGAATTGGTTCGGCGATGGTTTTTTTTCTGTATAAACCGATTCACGATTCCGATTATCAAACGGTGGGGAAGTATTTATCTTTCTATAAAAAAGCGTATCTTTTGATAGCGGGTGCGATTTTGCTTCTTGGAACGGCAACGGCGTTCGTTATTCCGTCGTTTGCTCAAACGACGATAAGGACGGATAAGGTTATAGTTTACTTTTTACTGTATACCGTAAATTCTTCGGTGAGTTATTTATTTGCATATAAAAAGAGCGTGTTATATGCGGATCAAAACTCAAAAGTAGTCGCGCTCGTGCACGGTTTAACCAAGATATCGTCGAACGGCGTGCAAATACTGTTATTGATTCTTACGGAAAGTTTTTTGCCGTACGTCGTCTCGATGATAGCGTTTACGTTACTTGATAATGCGATATGCGCCGTATACGTAAACAAACGGTATCCGAACATCAAAATTAGAGTGGAAGAAAGACTTTCCGCCGATGAGCGTAAGAATTTTTTTGCCAAGGTTACGCCGGTGTTTTTACAAAATTTATGTTCTACGATAGTGGTTTCCTCCGACAGTATTATTACGTCGGCGTTGTTTAGCGTCGCGCTGGTCGGATTATATTCAAACTATACTTTAATCACGCAAACGTTGAAAACTCTTTATAGCCAGGTGTTTTCGGCGTTTACGAACAGTTTTGGGGATTTGGCGATTTCCGAAGAGAAATCAAAGTGTTTGCAGGTTTATGAAAGAACTATGTTTATGGCTTTTTTTATAACTTGTTTCTGTTGCGTTTGTTTTATTGTTCTTATTCAACCGTTTATCGCTTTGTTCTTTGGAAACTCGTTCGTTTTACCAATCGAGATCGCCGCTGCCGTGTGCGCCAATTATTATTTTATCGGCATGAACGTTCCCGCGGTGTCCGTTCAAAACGCCACGGGTTTACACGGCAAGGATACGTGGGTAATGATTGTTCAAGCCGTGCTAAACGTGATTTTGTCAATCGTTCTTGGAAAGTTGATGGGACTTATAGGAGTCGTTTTGGCAACGATAATATCGATTGCGGTATGTCCGTTCGTATCTAAAGATTACGTTATATATAAATACCTATTTAACGCGCCGGTAAAGAAACAATATTTTAGGCAGGCGGGATATTTTGCGTTTACAGCGGCTGTTTGCGTTTGCGGTTATTTGCTTTTTGACGTTTTGATAAACGCACGAACGATTCCGGTGTTTATACTGCAGGCGATTGGCGTGACGTTGTTTTCGCTTGCTATTATGACTTTGGTATTCTCAAGGACGAGCGGGTTTAAGTATTATAAGGATATGATCAAGCGGGTGTTAACGAATAAAAAATCTACGAAAAAAGGAGAAATATAATGAAACGAATTGCTGTGACCGGTTATTACGGAACGGGCTCGTCCGCGGTAATCGATTTACTATCCGAGGTGAGCGGCGTAACTTGTGCCTTGGGGAGCCGTTACGAGCATACGAATTTCAATTGCGCCGGAGGCTTATTTGATTTAGAAGCGAGGCTTTTTGACGATAACGCCGACTACTATAGCAGAGATATTGCGCTAAATGATTTTTATAACGAAATGCGGAAGCAATATTATAATAACTTCGGTTGGTACGGATCGTACAAAAAGAAGATCGGCGAAAGATATTTACGAAGCGTCGAAGAATTCGTTGGTGCGATTTCAACGTCCGGGAGTATGAAAAGTCTCGCGCATACGACGAAGAGAAGATTTTCACTCGTTAAGGCGGCGTTACAAATAGCGGCGAAAGTTTTATGGGGTAGGAGGTACGGCGCGCTTGGGTGTAAATATATTTACGATAAAGATCCGCAACGGTTTTTAATCGCTTCTCACGACGAATTTTTAATCGCTGCGCAAACGTTCGTTAAAACGTATTTTGACTGTTGCCAAAAAGACAAAGACGATATGGTCTACGATCACTTGCTTTTCCCGGAGCAGAATAACGTAGTAGATCGTTATTTTGACGACGATTTTCGATTGATAATAGTTGATCGCGATCCTCGCGATATATTCGTTTCGGATAAATACTTTTGGAGTACGGCAAAATTCGGTTTTCAAACGATGCCCATGCCTCGTGAAATAAACGAGTTTTGCTCTTTTTGGAAGGAGATGCACGATAGGGCGACGAAACGCAACGGACAAAAGAATATTCTTTTTATTTCCTTTGAAGATTTGATATACAAGTACGACGAAAGCGTGGAAAGGATATTTGCTTTTTGCGACATAGCGCCGGGGCGGCACGTTAGAAAAAGAGAAGTTTTTAATCCGAACAAATCGATTGAGAATACTCAGGTTTTCAATCTGATAAAAGAAAGCAAAGAGGAGTGCGCCGTGATTGGAAAATTACTTCCCGAATTGATATACGATTTTCCATATGAGCGGAGCGGGAATCGCGACGCCGTATTTGACGATTAAGAAAGCGGAGGAAAAGATTAATGTTATACTATTATGTGGTTACGGTTGATTTGGGAAAGTCGTACGCCGTGGAGGATGAAAAATGAAAACGGAGACGTTAAATTTTGCGGTGG
>CAZNJJ010000055.1:0-12255 GCA_964573335.1 uncultured Oscillospiraceae bacterium
TGTAAGGCTCTCTGCCCCGCTCGGCTTGTCGCCGTGCGTCTCTCGCAGACAGCTTTGCTATAATAACATTTCATACCACAAATGTCAACACCTTTTTTCAAAAAAATCCGACTTTTTTCAATTTTCTTTTCCTACGCTTCCAAAAACCGCATAACAATGCGGTTTTCTTCCGCGCAAAAAATCAAGGCGGAAACTGTATCAAAACAGTCTCCGCCTTTAAAAGCCGTCTTTTTTACTGTTCGTCGGCTTCTTCAGCTTCCTCCGCGACACTCTCCTCGGAATCTTCAAGAGCTATATCGTCGGAAAAATACTCCTCGCCGCAGTATTCCGATTCATCTTCGTCCTCGCTGCAAAACAGTCCGCACTTGCGGTCGATAAAATAAACCGCCGCGACAATAAGTCCGATAGCCGCCGCAACGAAAGTGAATACAGCTATAATACATTTGATATTCTTCATATATTTGCCTCCTGTCGAACGAGCCAATCGGCACATTACGATTTTATTTTTATAATAATACTACAATTCTTCGCCGCAATCAATAAAAATATCCCGCTGTCGGAAATCTCAACTCAAAAAATGTCAACAGCCTCGCTTTCGGCAAAGACTGTTGACATTTATTCTCATCGGAACAGGTTCTTACCTGTCATTTCCGCGGGCTTTTCGATGCCCAGCAGTGAAAGAACGGTAGGTGCAAGGTCGCAGAGAGCGCCGTCATTGAGTTCGCCCTCGCAGCCTATTGCTATTATCGGAACACGATTGGTAGAATGAGCGGTCATCGGGCTTCCGTCGGGATTTGTCATCTCGTCGGCATTGCCGTGGTCGGCGGTGAGCAGAATCGCTCCGCCTATTCCGAGAACCTTCTCCACCACTCTGCCCACACAGCAGTCAACCGCTTCAACGGCGGCAACGGCAGCTTCAAATACGCCGGTATGACCCACCATATCGCAGTTCGCATAGTTAAGAACCACCATATCGAGGTCCTCGGTGTCAAGCAGCTCCAGCAGCTTGTCGGTAACCTCGTAGGCGCTCATTTCGGGCTTGAGATCATAGGTAGCAACCTTGGGAGAAGCTATCAGCGCTCTCGATTCATGCTCAAAAGGAGCCTCAACGCCTCCGTTAAAGAAAAAGGTGACGTGGGCATACTTCTCGGTCTCTGCGATTCGGAGCTGCTTCATTCCGGCGCGCTCCACCACTTCTCCGAGGGTATTGTTAAGGCTCTGCGGCGGGAACGCCACAGTGCAGTTGGGCATGGTTTTGTCATAGCAGGTCATGCAGACATAACCCGCAAGGTCTATTTTCTCGCGCTCAAAGCCGTTAAAAGCATCGTCAACAAAAGCGCGGGTCAGCTCTCTGGCTCTGTCCGGGCGGAAATTGAAGAATATCATCGCGTCATTGGAATTTACACCCTTATATCCCTCGCAAACGAGCGGCTTGATGAATTCGTCGGTAACTCCCGCCTCATAGCTCTTTCTCACAGCATCTGCGGCAGAACCGAAAAACTTCTCGCCCTCGCACTTTGCGATGGCATTGTAGCCGAGAACCACTCTCTCCCAGCGGCTGTCTCTGTCCATGACATAATATCTGCCGGTCACGGTGGCGCAATGACCCACACCGATTTCCTTCATCTGCGCGCAAAGCTCATCGATATAGCCCGCGCCGCTCTTGGGGTCGGTGTCGCGTCCGTCCATAAAGCAGTGAACGGCAACATTTTTAACACCCTTAGCCTTTGCCAGCTTGAGCAGGGCATAAAGGTGTGTGTTATGGCTGTGAACGCCGCCGTCCGAGAGCAGTCCCATCAAATGCAGGGTGGAATCGGGCGTCATAGCGTCGATAGCGGCATTGAGAACCTCATTCTTTTCAAATTCGCCGTCGGAAATCGCCTTGGAAATGCGGGTCAGCTCCTGATAAACGATTCTTCCCGCGCCGATGTTGGTGTGTCCCACCTCGGAATTTCCCATCTGTCCGTCGGGCAGACCTACATCAAGACCCGAAGCGCCCAAAGTGGCGTGGGGCCACTTTGCCATCAGCGAATCAATATTGGGACTTTTCGCATGATAAACGGCATTTCCGTCTGTTTCCTTTCTCAGACCGTAGCCGTCAAGTATCATCAGAACAACAGGTTTTTTCAAAATAATTACCTCTCGAATATAACTTATCTGCCGACAGAAGCCGCCTTGACTATCTCATAGAAGTCGGGTGCCTTGAGCGACGCTCCTCCTATAAGACCGCCGTCAATATTCGGCTGAGCCAGCAGCTCGGCGGCATTTTTGGCATTCATCGAGCCGCCGTATTGAATCCGCAGAGCATTGGCAATATCCTCGTCATAAAGCTCCGCCGTCTTTTTGCGTATAGCGGCGCAGACCTCCTCTGCCTGCTCGGCAGTGGCGGTCTTTCCGGTTCCTATCGCCCAGATAGGCTCATAGGCTATAACTATGTCCTCCATCTGCTCGTTGGAGATTCCCTCAAGCGCACCGGCAAGCTGGCTGTTTATCACATCAAAGGTCTTTTCGCTCTCGCGCTGTTCAAGCGATTCTCCCACACAGACAATAGCGCGCAAGCCTTCGCCCAGCGCCGCCTTCAGGCGGGCGTTTACGGTAGCGTCGGTCTCACCGAAATACTGTCTGCGCTCGGAGTGACCCAGTATAACATAGCAAACGCCAAGCTCCGCGAGCATAGCGGCGGAAATCTCTCCGGTGAAAGCGCCTTTCTCCGCCCAGTGGCAGTTTTGTGCGCCCAGGCGTATATTACTCCCCTTAACGGCTGCGGCAACGCAGTCTATGTCGGTATACGGAACACAGGTCACCACCTCGCAGGCAACATCGCTCATAAGGGTGCGAAGCGCTATAACAAGGTCGTTCGCCTGCGAACGAAGCATATTCATCTTCCAGTTTCCGGCAATAATAGGTATCCTCTTACTATTCATATCTTCACTTCCTGTTTATGATTCAGCGGTCGTTGAGGCAAGCGATTCCGGGCAGCTCAAGCCCCTCGAGAAATTCGAGCGAAGCACCGCCGCCGGTGGAAATGTGAGTCATCTTGTCCTCAAATCCGAGCTGAGCAACAGCCGCGGCAGAGTCGCCGCCGCCGATAATGGTCACCGCGCCGGAATCGGCCATAGCCTGAGCGACAGCCTTGGTTCCCTCGGCGAATCTGGGCATCTCAAAAACGCCCATAGGACCGTTCCAAACAACGGTCTTTGCCTTCTTTACGGCATCTGCAAAGAGAGCGCAGGTCTTGGGACCAATATCCATTCCCTCCCAGTCGGCGGGCATATTGTCGGAATCAACCACCATGCTCTCGGCATCGGGAGCAAATTCCTTTGCGATAACGGTATCTACCGGCAGGAGCAGTTCAACGCCCTTAGCCTTTGCCTTTTCCATGAGCGACTTTGCCACATCGAGCTTTTCGCGCTCGCAGATAGACTTACCTACCTCGCGTCCCATAGCCGCAAAGAAGGTATATGCCATGCCACCGCCGATGATGATGGTGTCGGCTTTGTCGATAAGGCTCTCGATAACACCAATCTTGTCGGAAACCTTAGCTCCGCCCAATATAGCGGCAAAAGGTCTCTCGGGAGCGGTGAGCGCCTTGCCCATAACATCAAGTTCTTTCTTGATGAGGTAGCCGCTCACTGCGGGAAGATGCTCCGCAACACCCGCGGTGGAGCAGTGCGCTCTGTGCGCGGTGCCGAAAGCGTCGTTCACGAATATGTCGGCGAGCGCCGCAAACTTTTCGGAAAGCTCGGGGTCGTTCTTGGTCTCGCCCTTTTCAAAGCGAACATTTTCAAGCAGCAGAACCTCTCCGGCTTTAAGCTCGCCGGCTTTCTTCTGTGCGTCCTCTCCCACAACATCGGCGGCAAGGGTAACC
The DNA here is from genome assembly GCA_964573335.1 of uncultured Oscillospiraceae bacterium. Taxonomy (GTDB): domain Bacteria; phylum Bacillota; class Clostridia; order Oscillospirales; family Ruminococcaceae; genus Yanshouia. The sequence goes on from CAZNJJ010000055.1 coordinate 3,869, forward strand.
TTTGCGTCGAGCAGCTCGTTGAGTCGGTCGGCTACCGGCTTCATCGAGAACTTGGCCTCGGGGCCGTTCTTGGGTCTGCCGAGGTGAGAGCAAAGGATAACAGCAGCGCCGTTATCGAGCAGATACTTTATGGTAGGCAGAGAGGAAACGATTCTCTTGTCGTCGGTTATTTTGCCGTCGGCAAGGGGAACGTTAAAATCACAGCGGACAAGAACCTTCTTGCCCTTTACTTCAATATCCTCAACTGTCTTTTTGTCAAACATACTCATTGGTCAGATTTTTCCTCCTGAAAATTGCTTATATTACTTGGTGCCGAAGATACGGTCGCCCGCGTCGCCCAGTCCGGGAATGATGTACTTATTCTCGTTGAGACGCTCATCCTTTGCAGCGGCGTATATCTGAACATCGGGGTGAGCCTCCTGGAGAGCCGCGATGCCCTCGGGAGCGGCAATTATGCAAACGAACTTGATGCTGCGGGGATTGCGCTTTTTAACCGCGTTGATAGCGTCTATCGCAGAACCGCCGGTAGCAAGCATCGGGTCGAGAACGATAACATCTCTCTCCTCAATATCGGCAGGCAGCTTGCAGTAGTATTCGTGGGGAATATGGGTCTCGGGGTCACGATACATACCGATATGACCGATTTTCGCCGCGGGAACCAGTGCCACCATGCCGTCGCACATACCGAGTCCCGCACGCAGAATCGGAACAAAAGCGAGCTTTCTGCCGGATATTATCTTAGCCTTGGTCACGGTCATGGGAGTCTCGATTTCTACCTCCTTGAGGGGCAGATCGCGGGTAGCCTCATAGCACATGAGCATGGCTATCTCATTTACCAGCTCACGAAAATCCTTAGAGGGGGTGTTCTTATCCCTCAAAAGAGTTACCTTGTGCTGAATAAGGGGATGGTCGGTAATAATAGGCTTCAACATAATTTCAAAAACCTCCTGTTTTGTATTTTCTGTGAATATATTTTTCAAAGCGCCCTTCGCAGACGCAATTTTAAAACAGCATCAAAGCTCCCGAAAGAGCCATAAATCCGTAAACCAGCAGTCTCAGCTTTGCCGCGTCAACCCTGTCGAAAAGGCGGCTGCCCAGTCGGCTCCCCAAAGCCAGCGCCAAAAGCGCTATTCCCCAAAGAGTGACAACCCTCATCGTTATTATCCCGTTGAGCAGTCTCACGCTCGAGGCATACCAGCTGCCCACCGCGAAATAGGTCATCGAGCAGGAGCGGTAAACCTCCTTATCGTCGGTCGCCGACATCAGGAATATCACTATCGGCGGACCGCCTATGCCGAACATTCCCGCACCTATTCCGCCGAGCAAACCGGCGATAACGCCGTTTGCGGCAGTCGGCTTTATATGTATCCTGCCGCTGAACAGGATAAAGTATATGCTCACCAGTATCAGCATAACGCCGAGCGCTTTCATCATGGCGCCGTCCGCCTTGCCTTTTACAAATCGAATACTCAGAGCGGAAGCGACGGAAAATCCCGCCAGCATCGGCAGAACCAGCTTCAGTCTAAGTCCCTTGTGGTGCTTTACCGCCACCATGGTTGACATGGTAGCCGCGCAGAGCGAACAAACCGCTATCGCCTCGGAATAGCCCATTATATACGGGAAAACCGTCATACATACTATTCCGTATCCGAATCCGGTGGTAGCCTGAACCAACGCTCCCGCCGCGCATATAAAAATGAATATCGCAAGTTCGCCGGCCGACAAAATGGCATTACTCCTTTTCGATATTCATCAGCAAATCTATTCTGCGCTGATGTCTGCCGCCCTCAAATTCGGTATCGAGGAAAACGTCAACCAGCTCGCAGGCAAGTCCCGCGCCCACAACTCTGCCGCCCATGCAGAGTACATTGGCGTCGTTGTGCAAACGGGTATATTTAGCGGAAAAATAGTCGGAACAGCAGGCGGCTCTTATTCCCTTAACCTTGTTAGCCGCCATCGAAATGCCTATTCCCGTGCCGCAGAAAAGCAATCCGCGCTCAAATTCACCGGCGGCAACAGCCTTTCCGAGTTCCTTTGCCACAACGGGATAGTCCACCGAGTCGGTGGAATAGCAGCCGAAATCCTTATATTCTATTCCTCTCGCCTCGAGATGCTTTTTAACAGCCTCTTTCAGCTCAAATCCGCCGTGATCGGCTCCGACAGCAATTACCATTTTCAAAACTCCTCCTCAGGCTTTTGTTTTGACCTCGCGTTCCCGCTCAGCCTGTGATTTTCTATGATAAGCCGCCTCCAATTTCTCGGCGGGCATCATCGGTATCATTTCGGCGGCTGCGGCGCTCGCAACGGAAGAAGCCCGCTGATACCTCAGCGCCGTCGGCGCGGGAATAAGCTCCTTTTGCGGGAAACGTTTGCAAACCAATTCGGTTCCGTCTCCGCAAACCATGGCTTTTTCCGGCAGGAGCTTTTCCAGCTCCTCCAAGGTGGTCGCCATATCCTCGGTAAGCCGCTTCACCTTTCCGTTTTTTATCTCAAAAAGCGCGGCAAAAACCTGCCCCACCCTCGCATCGAGCGCGGCGCAGACTATTCCCTCAAACGGCAGCAGATTGTAGGCGAGCGACAGCAGCGTGGAAACTCCCGCGCAGGGAATATTTTTAGCGGTCGCCATTCCCTTTACCGCGGCAAGACCGATTCTCAATCCGGTGTATGAGCCGGGGCCCACATTCACCGCTATGCCGTCTATCTTATCGAATCCGATTTTCGCCGCCGAAAGCATATCCTCTATCAAAACGGTCAGCGTCGCGGAATGTGTCAATCCGCAGTTGAGATAGTTTTCGGCAACGAGTTTGTCTCCCTCCGTCAGCGCGCAGGAGCACGCCTTTGAAGATGTATCCACAGAAATGAGCATCAAAGCTCTCTCCCCTCAACCGTTATCCTGCGGGTGTTATCGTCCACCCGCTCGAATGTCACCGTAAAATCCGCTTCCAGCTCGAGCCGCTCACTCCATTCAACAGCCGCCGCCCAGCCGGAATCTATATAGTCGTAAAATCCGGTATCCAAAAGGTCGTCCATCGAGTTAAGACGATATGCGTCCATGTGGCAGAGGTTTACCCTCCCGCCGCGGTATTCGTTTATCAGCGAAAAGGTCGGGCTACTCACATCGGCGGTTATCCCCAATCCCTTTGCCAGTCCGCCGGTGAACACCGTTTTTCCCATTCCGAGGTCGCCCCGATAGGCGATTATATCCCCGCCCTTTATCCGCTCGGCAAGTTTTTCGCCAAGCTCGGCAGTCTCTTTTGCACTATGTGTCACCGTCTCGAACATTCGCAACTTCCTTTTCGCGGCAGGCGATAATAAATCCGCCTTTTCTCACCGCAATAATTCTTCTGTAACTCATTCGCCGTGATTATCGCTCCTTTGAGCCGACAAACACAGCTCGACCGAATTATTATATCACAACTATTATGAACTTTTCTATCCTTTCGGCAATTTTTCCAACTTTGTTCGGGTTGTCTTTGCCTCTCCGATAAACTATAATGTAGGGTATGATAAAAAATCACCCATCTGCCGAAAACGCATCGGCTCAAATGGAGGAAAAATGAAAGCTCTTTGGAAAGGCTGCATACAATTTTACAAAAAGACCGACAAGCTGCTTATGAGTCTCTGTCTCATCTGCTCTGCATTTTCGGTTTATATGCTTTTGGGAATACAGGCGGCGGGATTTATCGTTCCCCGCGTTTTTGTCACACAGATGATAGCCACCATCATCGGAATAGCGGCGGCGTGCTTTGTCTCCTTTTTCGACTATCGTTTTATCGCCAAGCTCTGGAAGCTCTATCTCCCCTTTGCCTACGGACTTGTAACTCTCACTTTTTTTCTCGGCAAGCAGCGTTACAGCTATATAGATGATAAGGCGTGGCTTGAGATACCTTTTATCGGAATGACCATTCAGCCCTCCGAGATTTTAAAGCTCGCTTTCATCTATTCCTTTGCCCTGCATCTCGAAAAGGTAAAAGAACATATAAACGAGCCGCCCACCCTGATTTTGCTCTGTCTGCACGGCGCTCTCCCCACATTGATGATAGTTGCCCAGGGCGACCACGGAACAGCGATGGTTTTTGTTGCGATATTCGCCTCTATGCTCTTTGCGGCGGGTCTGCACTTTTTCTACATAGGAGCTGCCGCCGCCTGCGTGGCGATAGCTTCCCCCTTTGTCTGGTTTTTCATTCTCGATAACGACAAGCGCGGCAGAATAATGACCGTTTTCAACCCCGCGTCCGACCCTACCGGTGTCGGCTGGCAGCAAAGCCTCGGAATAACCGCAATCGGCTCGGGTCAGGTCTGGGGAAAGGGCGTTATGAACGTTGACCACCAGTATGTTCCCGAAATGCACAACGACTTTATCTTCTCCTTCATCGGCGAATCCACCGGCTTTGTCGGCTGCTGCGCCGTGATTCTCATGCTCGCTCTGCTCTGCCTTTTCATTCTCGAAAACGCCCGCCGCGCCAAAGACCCGCTCGGGAAATTTATCTGTGTCGGCGTTTTCGGCATGATAGCCTTTCAGTCTATATGGGGAATAGGTATGTGTCTGTCCCTTCTTCCGGTAGCGGGACTCACTCTCCCGCTCTTTTCCGCGGGCGGAACTTCCGCCGTTTTGACGTGGGGCGGCATCGGAATGGTGCTGGGAGTTCATCGTCATTCACACGCAGGACTGTTTGAATGAGACTTATTTTGACCTTTTTAACGAAAATCTCAATATGCGGCAAAACAGCTTGAAATGCTCGCCGCCTTTTGCCATAATATATATGTATCTTTTTGTTCGGAGGACGCGCTATGACTGCTGCTGTTATTCTCGCCGCCGGTGACGGCAAGCGAATGAAATCGAATAATTCAAAGGTCTGCTGCGAGGTGCTTTCCAAGCCCATGCTATCATGGGTTGCCGATTCCTGCCTTGAAGCGGGAATAGACCCGCAGAATATCTGCGTTGTTATCTCCGATGACCCCAAAGGTGCCGATAAGCTCATTCCGCAGGGATTCGCCACGGCGGTTCAGTCGGAGAGAAAGGGCACCGGTCACGCGGTAGCCTGCGCTATGGATTTTCTTGTCGGCTTAAAGAACAACTATGTGGAAAGCGTTGCCGTTCTCTGCGGCGATGCTCCTTTTATCGATGCCGCCGCTTTAAACGAATCCTACAATTATCACATCGCGCACAAAAACGATATTACCGTTCTCACCGCCCGTGTTGACGACCCCGCCCGCTACGGCAGAATAGTCAGGGATAAAAACGGTGATTTTTCCAAGATAGTCGAGGCGGCAGATGCCGACCCTCGCGAGCTTGCGATAAACGAAATAAATTCGGGGGCATATTGGTTCTCGGTTTCTTATCTTATTTCCGGTCTGCCGCTGCTCGAACCGAAAAACGCTCAGGGCGAGTATTATCTTACCGATATGGTGGAGCTTGCTTTCAGGGCAGGAGGTCGCGCAGGGGCATTTGTCTGTGCCGATTCCTCTGTGGCACTCGGCGCAAACGACCGTGAGGCGCTGGCACAGCTCAACCGTATCGCCAGAGACGCGGTTCTTTCCCGCCACTACAAAAACGGAGTGGATATTCCGATAACAGACGGTGTCATTATCGGACCCGATGTTCTTATCGGACGTGATACCACCATTCTTCCCGGCACGATACTCACAGGCAGAACCGTTATCGGTGAGGGCTGTGTAATCGGGCCCAACAGCCGCATCATCTCCACCTCGGTCGGAAACGGCTGCACCATTGACAGCTCCCGCTTAGAGCAATCACAGGTGGGCAGCGGCGTGAGAATAGGCCCCTTTGCCCAGCTGCGCCCCAACAGCGTTATTGCCGACAACGTAAAGATAGGCAACTTTGTCGAGATAAAAAATTCCACCGTGGGAGAAAAGACCTCCTTTGCACACCTTACATATATAGGCGACAGCGATTTCGGCGCGAGAATCAACGTCGGCTGCGGAGTAGTCACCGTCAATTACGACGGCGTTTCCAAGCACCGCACCACCGTCGGCGATGATGCCTTTATCGGCTGCAATTCCAACCTGATAGCGCCCGTCACAGTGGAAAACGGCGCTTATGTCGCCGCCGCCACCACCGTTACCGAGGCTGTTCCCGCCGACGCAATGGCGATAGGGCGTGTTCGCCAGCAGATAAAGCCGGGCATGGCACTCCGCTGGAGAAAAAAGAAATAAAGCAGGGAAAAATCGGTCAAATGCCGTTTTTCATATATAAACCTTAAACTTCATCAGCAAAAATGAGGGAGAGTTATCATGAACATTCATGGCAAGGACATTAAAATCTTTTCGTGCAACGCAAACAAGCAGTTCGCTGAACAGATAGCCCAGACTCTGGGTCTGCATCTCGGCGATATGCAGATTAAAACCTTTTCCGATGGTGAGATAGCACTTTCCATCAACGAATCGGTTCGCGGCTCCGACGTATTTGTGGTTCAGTCCACCTGCCAGCCGGTAAACAACAACCTTATGGAACTGCTCATCGCCATCGACGGTCTCAAGCGTGCTTCCGCAGGCAGAATCACCGCCGTTATGCCCTATTTCGGATATGCCCGTCAGGACAGAAAAGCCAAGGCGAGAGATCCGATTTCCGCAAAGCTGGTAGCCGACCTGCTCACCACCGCCGGTGCCGACAGAGTTCTCACAATGGATCTTCATGCCGCTCAGATTCAGGGATTTTTCAATATCCCCGTTGACCATCTGCTCGGTGTTCCGATTCTTGCCAAGTATTATATCGAGAAGTTCAACGGTATGTCTCCCGAGCAGCTTGTAGTTGTCTCTCCCGACCTCGGCTCCGTTACCAGAGCGAGAAAGTTCGCCGAGAGAATCGACGCTTCGCTCGCTATAATCGACAAGCGCCGTCCCACCGCAAACGTATGCGAGGTAATGAACATCATCGGCGACGTAAAGGACAAGACCTGCGTTATCGTTGACGATATGGTAGACACCGCCGGCACCCTCTGCAATGCCGCTAACGCCCTTATCACCAAGGGTGGTGCAAAGGCAGTTTACGCAGGTGCTACTCACGGCGTTCTTTCCGGCCCCGCGCTCGACCGCATTGAGGAAAGCGTTCTCTCCGAAATGATACTGCTCGATACCATTCCTCTCACCCACAACACCGCTTCCGGCAAGCTCAAGCAGCTTTCGGTTGCTCCTGTTTTCGCAGAGGCTATCCATCGTATCTATTCCGATCGTTCTGTCTCTCCGCTGCTTGACTGATAGCATAATATTACTTAGCTTTTTAGCGGGACTTGTATCTTCAAGTCCCGCTTTGAGGTTTTTGTCCTAAAGCGCGCAAACTCACTGCGAACAGGCAATACCTCCCTCTCCAAACCCGCCAAATTCTCCCATGATGAAAATGTTATCCTATTATTCGTGAAAGGAATTTCTTATGTCCGATCTCTCCTCTCTTTTCGATTTGATAAGCAAAAATCAAAAGCCCGCCGCAACAGGCTCGGTGGAATACATGGTAGTCTGCCTGGGCAACCCCGGCAAGCAGTATGAAAACACCCGTCACAACGTCGGATTCATCACCGCCGACCAAATCGCCGAAAAGCGCGGCTTTAAGATAGACCGCCTGCGCTTTCAAAGTCTCACCGGAGAATGTATGATAGCGGGCAAGCGGGTGCTTTTCATAAAGCCGACAACATTTATGAACCTCTCCGGTCAGGCTGTAGTGGAAGCTATGAACTTCTACAAGCTCCCGATAGAAAATGTCATCGTGGTTCACGATGATGTATCGCTTGTTCCCGGCAGACTGCGTGTCCGCGCAAAAGGCTCGCACGGCGGTCACAACGGACTCAAAAACATCATCTATCTCACCGGAAAGGACACCTTTCCCCGCGTGAAGATAGGAGTAGGCGACAAACCCCACCCCGATTATGACATGGCAGATTGGGTTTTGGGGGTTCCCGCGGCGGAAGACCGCAAGCTCATCGAAGAAGCTATCCTGAAGATAGACGACATCATCGAGCTTATCGTAGCCGGAAAGTTAAACGATGCCATGAACAGGTATAACGGCAAATGAAGCTATCAGCGATTTTAGAAAATTCAAGCCAATTCAACGCGCTGTTAAAGGGGGTCTATGACCAAAAGACCCCCTTTGGCTGCGTTGGTCTTTCTCAGATACACAAGGCGCATTTTGCGGCGGGTTTAAACAGCCGCCTAAACGCGCCCACCATTGTTATCGCCCCCGATGAGCCGTCGGCGGTGCGGCTTTTCGAGGATATTCGCGCCCTTCTGCCCGAAAAAACGGTTCTGCATTTTCCGCTAAAGGAATTTATGCTCCACACCACCGAGGCGGCAAGCTGCGAATACGAGTTTTTTATCATGGGCTGCATGGAATCGCACAAAACCGGCTCTCCCGTTTTGGTTTCGAGTGCGGAAGC
>CAZNJJ010000056.1:0-11971 GCA_964573335.1 uncultured Oscillospiraceae bacterium
AAGCGAAATTATCACAAGAACAACGTCCCACTCGCTTTTCATCGCCCTCACCTCCAAACCAAAACAGACCCCCGATTTCAGTCGAGGGTCTGTTTCTTTTATTACAAATCGCCGCTCAACAGCCACTTATCCGCCGCGAGCTTTTTGAGTTTTACGGTGCCGTAGGTGTTCTTCACGCTCAACGAGCCGTTCGCGGAAAAAATCGCCACTCCGCTTTCTCCCGCAACAGTCACCTTTCCGGTCGAATATCGGCAGATTTCCACCTCGCTGCCTATCGGAACACCCATATTGCTGTTTGTCGGAACAGTCACCGTACAGTCGTTTGCCGAAAAAACGGTTATTATGCTTTGCATCATTTCCGCCGTCAGCTTAAACGACTTTGTCATATTCCTCACAGTCGAAAACGGCTTTGCCACTCCCACAAAATTGTTGGTGTCACAGCTCGGCGAAAGATTCACATCGTATAGGGCGCAAATCGACTCCTGCGCCGCGCGGTCGATAACCTCTTTCAAAACCCATTCCCCGCCAGAGTTTTTCGCGGCGAGCGTCTGTCTCGAGCCCACCTCCAGCTTCGCCGCGATGAATACCGTCTCGGCGCATTTGTCGGTTCCCTCTGTACTCGGAATAAACTGCACCGTCATATTGGTTGTTCCCGCCGGAACATCGGCAGTCACCGAAAGCACACCATTCTCGTCCGAAAAAGAATCTGTTGCCTGCCCCAAAAGATGCTGACCCTCCGCATCAAAATAGTAAAATGTCATCTTAGGCTTTGTGGAAGAGTGCAGCAGCACTGAGGCGGTAACGGTTCTTCCCGCGAGCAGCTTTGCCCCTTCCACCCACTGATAAAAGGAAACAACCGCGTTGCTCGATGCGCTGATTACTATTCCCTCATCGGTCAATGTCGCCTCCAAAGCGCCGTTCTTCACCCATCTGTCAATGAATATCGGCGCGCTGTTCTGCTTATAAACAACTGCGCCCTTTCGGTTCACCGGGTCGGCGAAATACCAGTTGTGCAAAAGATTTGGGTTTATCACGTCCTCCTGCGAAAACGCCCCCAAAGCCTCGCAGTTCAGCCCTATATATTCACCGTTGTCATCATACTGCCCGCATATCGTCATCTGTTCGGCGTTGTCTGTCACCTCATTCAGCACCCATTCCCCGTCGGAATCTCTGTGCGCGAGTGTCTGTTCGCTTCCCAATTCCAGCTTTGCGGCGATAACAGTGGTATCGGCGCAGTATTTCGCATCTTTCACGCTCGGAAAGCACTCAAAGGTCAGCTTTTCGCATTTTGCGGGAATAACGCCCGTGGCTGTCAGCAGATTCGCTTCACCCTCGTCGGAAAAGCTCGCGCTTTTGCTGCATACAGTCGTTGTCGTCTTGCCGGCAGTGTAGAATATGCACACCTTAGGCGCGGTTGAGGATTTCACCAAAAGCGATATTGTCACGGTTTTTCCCCCCAGCTTTTCAATATCGCTCACCACCTGATAAAAAGAGGAAACAGCGCTGTCTGCCGTAAAAACAATGCCGCCCTCTTTGAGATTTATCTCAGAAGTGTTGCTCTTGCACCATCTGTCGATAAAAACGCCGCTCGTTCCCTTGGAATAAGCCTTCCCGCCCTTTCTGTTCACGGGATTCACAAAATACCAGTTGTGCAGGCAGTTTTTGCCGATTACCAGCTTTTTCACCTCTGCCGTCGCCGAATCGGCTTTCTTAAACGCGCTGTTCACCTCATCTATCCTGCGGTTGAATCCGGCGCGGCAAACGCTCTCCTTGGCATCAAATCTCGTCACGGAATTTGCCATTTATATCCACTCTCCCTTATCGAATGTCTCCCAGTCTATCTTTTTGCCGTCCAGCTCCTCAAAATCCATCGCAAAACTGTCCAGCTCATCAAAATTCATATAGTTATACACGATATACAGCAGCATATTTGCGGGAATAGCCTCATATATAGTCACATAAAGCGGAAGCAGGTCACTTATTCTGCTCTCACCGCGATATTTCACCCTCACCGTCTGCCCCGCCACGGTTATCATCACTTCAAGACCCATGTATGTCTCGATTATGCTTTTGAGCGTTTTTAGGTTTATCGGCGGATTGGTCATCAGTCCGGCGCGGAGAGCTTCGCGGCGCGCCTGCAAATCTCGGCTCATCGGCGAATAAGCTCCCCATATTCTTTCTCTGCGCGCCACCGCTTCCTCGTCGGAATCTAATATCACCATATTCTGCGCCATTCTCTTTATCTTCGCATTGAGAATATCAATCTGCTCGCCCACCGCGTCGGCTAAAGCCGCAAATTCCAAAACCTCCCGCAGTCTCTCGGGCAAAAGCCCCGCATAGTCGGCTTTTTCATCATAGAACATCATTTCACCGCCTCGCTCACCGTCATCTCCCCGAAAACGGGTATCTGGTATCCCGCAAAGCTCTTGTCGGGCATGATATTCTCGGTCGCTCCGTTCACAGTCAGTTTTGCGTCAAGTATCGCCTCATGGGAATTTAATATCTCCGCCGCCAGCTTTGAGTAGAATACCGTCGGCGCTTCAAAATCCAAGCTGTTTATATAGTTTTTCGCCGCGGCTTTCACCGCGTCTGCCACAGGCTCTATATTGCTTCCGGTTTTCAGCGTCAGCTTTGCGTCGGCGTTTATCTTCAGCTCATCGGCTGTTTTCACGCTTACGTTGTGTCCAACCGGAGCCAGTCCGTCGCCGTCATTGCCGAAAAGCTCTTTCACCTTTGCAATCAGCGCTTCATCGGCACAGCCGCCCGATTCTTTGCCGATAACCAGTCCCACATTTCCCACTCCCATTCCGTCAGAAGCGGCAAACACAGCGCAAGCTCCCACTCCCTCTATCGAAAGTGCCTTTTCACGGTAGTCGGCGCGGTTTCCTCCAAAGGGAGTTTCCCTTATATGCTGATAGAATCTTTCTCTCAGCTCCTCATCGCTTTCGGTGTCTCTCGCCGCCTTAACAGGCTCGGCTGTCAAAACGGCAGAAGCCAGTCCGAAAATGTTGTCAACCGGAACCACCGTTCCGCTCCCGCCGTTGCCGCCGCTGCCCTCCTGCTCGCAAACAGCCTCGCAGCTTTTGTCCTCGGCTGTTCCGCTCACCGAAAAGCAAAGCCCGTTCATCACAAATCTGCTCCCCGTCGGAACAGTCATCACCTCGCCGCTGCCGTCAAAGCAGGTTATCTTTCTCACTGCATGGGTCGCCCGCTTTCTCTCAATGCCGAAATCCTTTACTATTCGGTCAAGCCACTCTCCCTCCGCCGTGTCACCGAACAGCATATCGCTCAACCCCGCCAGCATATAGTTCTGAACCGAAAGCATATATGCCGTAGGTGCCAGCGCGTCATAAATTATGCTCCCCTCCCGCTTGTCCAGCGTGTCGGGAACTCTTTTGAGCATCTTCTGCAATATCTCGTTGAATCCGTATTCCTCCGCCAATTCAAACGCTCCTTTCCACCTCTATGTCTCCAAAGCGGGAAACAGCCGTAAAACCTATCGTCACCCTGTCTCCCTCGTATTTCACCGATACATTTTCCACCGAGGTTATTCTGTCGTCCTCCGCAAGAGCCTCTCTGATTATCAGCTCTGTCTCTGTCTCGAGTGGGCGCTCGCTCTCGCCCAACAGCGCCTGCAACTCACAGCCGTAGTCCTTTGAGAATATTCTGTATCTCCACCGTTCGGTCGAGAGAATCAGCTCTATCGCCTGCAAAACGGATTCCTTTCCGTCTATCATTCCGACAATCCGGTCTCCCGCCAGTCTGTATGTCTTAGAGGGCGCAAAGCTCACGCCCTCTCCGTATGTCTTTAAAACCGACAATCTCCTCTCCCTTTCCTTTCCGCCCGCTTTCACAGCCGCTCCAGCTCAAGCCGCATGGTGTGAGTCAGCGCCTTAACATCATGCCTTGCCGTCAGCACCCTCGCCCGAAAAGCCGGCTCCTTCGGCAGCTTCAGCGTTATCAGGCAGCCGGCTCTCACCCGCGCGTCTCCCTTTGCCGAAAGGGTTATCCGCTCGCTTTCGCGGCAGTTCTCCCTGAGAATGTCTCCCGCGGCAGCCAAAAGCGACAGCGCCTCTCCCCGACCGGCAACAGTCCTTGACAGTTTTCCCCATTTGTCCGTCAGCTCATTGTTCTGAGCTATTGCACAAATCCTCATTCCGGCGCTTTTGTTTTCGGCAGTCACCTTGGCGTAGTTTACAACCCCCTCGCCTATCGAACGAGTTCGCAAAAAGCCGTCGGCAAGGCTCTCCTCCCCCAAAACCGCCGAAAGCGCCAAGCTGCTCTCCCGTCTCAGCGCTGTTCTTCCGTTTTCATCTCGCAGAATAAGTCTTTCGCCGCCCGCCTTCACGCTCTCGTTTATCGAATCGTATATCGCCCTCAGCAGCGCTTTGTTGCAGCGCTTCTCGCTCAAAGCCACAGCATTTTCCTCAACAGCGCCGAGCGTCACTCTCCCTCCCGCCGCTGAAATCGCGCGGGCGGCAAAAGCGGCAGCGGTTTCGTTTTTCCGCTCTATCGGCATCACGGCGGAAAGGTATCTCAAGCTGTCCAGTGCCGTTATTCTGCTCTGAGCAGCGTATTCCTCTATCGAAAACACATATCCGTGAAACAGCGTCTCTCCCCCTATGGAAAAACTCACCTCATCGCCGTTCTCGGCTTTATACCGTATCCCGTTCGGAACAGCAAACACCAACTCTCCCGCTCCGCCGTTTGCCCGCTCGAAAAAACTCACCGCAAACGCCGCGTCGGAAAGGTCATACCCTCCTGACAAAAGCAAATCAAAACACTCTCCTTATTTCAGCTTCGCAATAATGTCGTATGCGCGGCTTATGATTTTGTTTTTCTTCTCCTCAAAGTTCAGGGCGGCGCTCTTTTCTCCCTCTTTGCACCTTTCAACCCTCAACAGCATATCGGGATTAACCGCGGCAAGGTTTGACACCTCCGCCCCCGTATTGGGATTTGCCACCCTCAGATTTTCCCCCGAATCTTGATACTGCACTATCAGCTGATAGGCGTTTCCGGCGCTCACCCTTTCGGGCGGCTTGGCTATCGAACCGGCTCTCCCGCCGTCAGCCGTTCCCGCCGCGGCTTTTTTGTATTCCAAAAGCCGCAAGAGAATCACCGCGCTGTCGCCGCAGCCGTTCTCTATCCTCATCTCGCTCACTGTCACCCTCGCGGAAAAGCGCACAGCGGCTGAATACACTGTCAGCCGCTCTGCCTTTTGATCGTCTCTCATATCGCGCAGATAGTCGGTCAGCTTGCTGCTTTCCGATAAAAGCTCTATCTCCCAGCATCTCAGCGGTTTTGCCGAAATGGCGCAATAGCTTTTTCCGTTCAGGCTGTGATACTCATTGATGTCGTTTCTCAGCGTCTCAGTCACCGAAATAACGGTTTTTATCTCTCTGCCGCCGAGCTTCAGTCTGTATCGCAAAACCGTTCACCGTCCCCGACCAGCTTTAAAATCTCTCGATTACGTCAAATCCGTCAAAGCTGAATTTGCTCTCGTTGACTATCGCCTTATCCGAGTCGTCGTCCAGCTCTCCGAACAAAACGCTCTCCAAAACCACCTTGCGAAGCGCCACCTCAAGGCGGCTGTCTCCCCTCTGCGAATAGTACTGAATGGTAATATCGGGGTATTCACCTCCGCGGCTGTATTTTTTCATGGCGTCTATCAGCGCCGAGGTGGTGTGGTAGTAGCTTATCACGCCGGAGCCGGACATTCCGCGCGCCGCGTGCTGTGTCATTCTCTCCCCGAGAAATCTGTGCTTTTCCTCCACAACATCAAGCTGTGCCGAAATCTTGGCTATTCTGAAAGCCGCCGCAACCTTTCCGTCAACGGTTATATATCCGTCGCCGTCATGCCCCGAGGGAATAGCCGAAAGAACAGTCTTTTCCATTTTCTCTCCTCCTTATCTTACACGAACGGTTATATCGGCCTTTTCCATGCTGTCCACAGGCTTAACTCTGAGCGAAACAGTCACCGTATCCTTTTGCTCCCCCGCCGAAACAGTCACATCGTCTGCGGAAAATTCCTCTATAGCCTCTTTCTTCTCCAGCGCCGACATATAGTCGCAGATGCTCGCCTTAAAGCGGTTTCTGCCGTCATTGTTGTTGCTCTCGCTTCCGGCAAACGAGCTGTCGAACACCGCTTTTATATCGGAACATATTCCATCCAAAACGCGGATAACGCGGTTCTTTGAAAAATCGCTCTGTTTCTTTGCGTTAAAGCTCACCAGCGTATTGATGTCGCTCTCCACCTTAACCTTGTCGTTGTTCATAATAAAACAGCCCAGACCCTGCTTCTTCTTTTCGAGCTGTTCGCTCCTTGTCAGCTCGCCGTTTACCGAAACAGCGCCGTCATAGCTGTCGTAGGTCAGCGATTCAAAAACCTCTGCCGCGGCAGTCGCGCCTGCAAGCCATGCGCTCACCTGATTTTTGTCCAGCTTTGTTCCGTCTGCCAGAACAACTCCGTTGGCAAAAGAGATAACGCCCTCGCTGTCCGCGCTGTATCCTCCCATGCAGACCTGGATAAATCTGTCCTCGTCCTCACGCTGTCTCTTTACAAACTGCGCTATCTTGGCTTTCACTGCCGCATCGGAACCGGTATAGGCAATCACATTGAATTTCAAAAATTCCAGCGCCGCCAAAAACTTGTCCCATGCGCCCTCGCCGACCTCACCGTTTTCTCCGTTGGCGAGTGTCACCGTCGCGGCGATAAGCTCTCCCTCTCCGGAAATTTTCACCCAACCGTTCTCCGAAAATTCCGAAATGCTTTTCACGGTCTGACTGTCCACCGTATTTCCGTCAAGGAATGTCTTTATCAGCCACATTTCGCCGAGCTTTTCACAGCTTACCGTCAGGTCGTTTCCTCTCGAACCCGATTTCGCGGCTGTCACCGTGATATTCTCGCCTATCTTGCCGAAAGCCGCCTTGCCTCCCTCGTTGAGCGGCCAGATATAAGCCTTAAAAGCACGCTTCATCAGCTCTCTCAGCTCAACAAGCTCGTCTATTTCGTGCGCGAACAGCTTTTCGCAGTCCTCCCCGCTCGAAAAGGTCATCATCTCCCCCTCGTCATACCAGTCCGACTCTGTCGCCATGGCGCAAACGCCGCGCGAGCCGGATTCGATGGCAAGTGTCTTTTCGCTGTAAACATTTATCACAGCTCCGGTCAATCTTGTCATAAAAATCTCTCCTTTCATTCCTCGTTCATATTCAAAACACGCATAACGCCCTCTGTGTCGCCGCAGTCGGCGGTCTGTTCAAAGCAAACCGTCAGCGCCACCAGAGCGCCTTTCTCGGTGCGCTCCCCGCAAAAATCGGTTATCCTTCCCCGCGAGAGACTCACAATTCCGCTCATCGCCTCGATAAATCTTTCATTCTCGGCGTCGTCCGCGGCGCGAATCGGAAGGTATCTCAGCGCCACCCTCATCGTCACCCTCTCGGTTTTTCCGAGAGTCCTGCAAACGGTCAGCTTCTCCAGTCTCGAAAAAACAGCCGGCTTCACCGCCCCCTGCTCTCTCGCCGAATAAAACACCGCCGCCTCGGGAATCAGTCTCGCCGCCTGTTCGCATATCTGCGAGCGCAGTCTCTCTGTCGGAACAGCCTCGTCGCTTTTGAGCCGTTCTTTCATCTCCTGCTCATATATCACCATAAGAATCTCACCCCTCAAGTCGCTTCAACGCTGTCCAGTGCCGTCTTTATCGCCATACTGCCGAATATCGGCATACCCGCCCGTCCGACAAAGCTCCTTTTGCCCTTTCTCACGGTTATCAAATCTCCGGCGGCAATATCACATTCCGGCGGAAAATAAACCACAAGGCTCACCTTCGTCTCGCCGTATCCCTCTGTCTGCCTAAAGCCGAATGAAACTCCCTGTCCCAATCCCTTTTTGCCGGAGAGATGGCATATCTGCTCGGTATACACCACCCGATTTCTTATCTCGCCGTCCTCCGTCACGGCACGCTCCACACGCGCCCTGTCCGAATACATTCTCCCGAGAACAGCCGCAACGTTTTTCGCCATAGGAATTTTCATATCTTTCCCCTTTCAAAGCACCATTCGTCTGAATCGGTCAGCCTGCGCCAAACAGCCGCTCAAAGTCTCCCCGCCTCCGAATTTCACACTGACATCGCCCTCTGTCACCGAGGTCACCCCCAAAGGGTATCCGTCCGCGAGGAGCAGGGCGGTCAGCGAACACCAAACCTCCGCCAATCCCTCAGGCATCTCTGCCTTGAGCGGAATATTGCAATAGCCGAGCAGCCTTACCCTTGCCGCCTCTATCAGCGAGAGCGCCGCCGTGTCACTTGCCCCGCAAAGCAGCTCACGCTCCTTCAGCCGCGCCAAAACCGTTTCCGCGTTCATCAAAACCGCCTCCTCTCATTTCGCTTTATGCCTTTGCCGCGTGGACATAGATTCCCGCCGCTTCGTTCTTGCCGATTATCAAATCGTGATGCGCGCGGTAGAATATGTCGTATGCGTCTGCCTGCTGATTTGCGTCCGGCTCGATTATCTTGGAGAATCTGCGCTTGATAACGCCGTGCAGAGCGTTCTTGTCCGCATAGATAAAGTTGAGCTTCACAGCATCGGCAGCGGGCTTAAAGCCGCCTGCGGTCTGTTCCTCGCTCACACCGTCGAGCAGGTCGATTTTGCTCATGAATCTCGACTGCGGAACTCTTATAACAGGTGTCACGCCGTCCAGCATCACAATTCGTCTGTCGATTCCTCCCACGGGTGCGGAACTGTCCATTCTGCGGCTCACAGTCTCACTGCCCTTCATCATGGCGTAAAAGTCGTTGGTGCAGAACAGCACTCTCCCCTCGTCGGGAATCTCCTTCTCGTTGAGGGTGCGCTCTGCCTCGTCGATGAGCTTTATCGGGTCTGCCGAGCCGTCGATATTAGCGCTCACCAGTGTCGCGTTGGAATTTTTCTTTGCGGTCGCAAACATCTTCGCGAATCTCACCGCATCAATTTCGGGTATTTCTCTGGTTCTCAGATACTGCAATGCCACCTGGCGATAAAGGTCAAAAGCCGCCTCGTCGTTGTCCACAACATCGATTCTGAACTTTCTTCCGCGGTCAAATCCCAGCTCATACTCCTCAAACGATGCCGCCACACCGCCCTGAGCGTAGCCGTTGTCGCGGTCGTAGTCGCCCGCGCCGTCCACAGTCACTCTGGGCAGCTTGATGGTCTTGGTTCCGGCAAAGCGGTTGGCAAGCGCCGCGTCGTCCAGCATCGCGGTTATCGCCCCGCGCTGATACACCTCGTCCAGCACTGTCAAAAACTTTGTCGCCTTTTCGGTAAATGTGTTCATCTTTTTTCTTCCTTTCCGAATATAAAAAATTTTGCTCAAAGGCAATAAAAAACAGACTCGGCATCCCTGCCGGTCTGTTTCCACCTTTTGCAGTTTAACTCTAACACTCCTTATGAGTGGCTTTCCATGGTCACTTTAATCTTTGTTTTCTTTTTCCTTTTTAATCGGCAGTCTCTGCCTTCGGCAATTCAGTCGGGCATTGACATCGACAGAAAAACTATAATGAAATAGCCGAAGAGATAAATTATACGTCGCAGAGGATAACTAAGTATGAATATAAAACAGCAAAAACAAATCAAAGCATTTCTGCTTGAGGAGTTTGGCAAAGAAAAAGGCAGCACATTATTTGACAGGCAGAATAAAATGCTGGAATCACTTATCAAAAACACAACAAACAAGTCAAAGAATCAGATGAAAACGCTTGTTCAGACGATTCTTCCACGCATAGCATTATATAAGGCGATGGCGGAAGATGATTTTTTGAAAGCGGATACAGAAAGCTGTATGCGAAAGTATATGATAAATTGGATTGCGGCAAAAAAACATTCATCTACGGCAAAAATGGAACTCATGCCCGGGTTTTACCGGATTTACAGCAGTACCTTTCTTAAAATTATGAAAACAACCGATTTGCAGGAAAGTGTGCAAAGTCGCAAAAAAGATTGCTATGATGTCACTATTACAAAGTGCCTTTGGCATACAGCCTGCGTGGAAAATGGTTGTGCAGAGTTATGCCGTTTGTTTTGTGATGTTGATGATGTGACATACGGCGGACTGAAAAAAATAGGTTTCACTCGTACAAAAACACTTGGTTACGGTGGCGATTGCTGCGATTTTCATTTCTTCAGAAAAGGTTAAACCCTGTGCCGAATTACGGCTTATCAAGCCGCTGCGCTCTGCAAATACAGCTCTCTTTGTTCTTTTGACAAAGAGAGCTTTTTATCTGAAAGAGAGTTTGTTTTCTTCCCCTTGTATTTGCCGTCGAAAAATAGTAAAATTTTCATATATTTAAGGAATTTTTATACAGGAGGGATAGCATTGCTGAAAAAACTCATCTCATTGCTTTTGGCTTTTTCTTTGCTGACCTGTATATCCTTTGCCGAAAACGTCACCGTTTCCGCCTCCCCCAAGCTGACCGCGGCACTTGCTGAATCAGTCTCTGGAGATCACATCTGTCTCAGCGCCGATTTATCCGATGCTGTCGGCTTCACCGTGAATGAGGGTATCACCCTCGAGCAGGATTCTTACACCGCAGGCACTGTCTCTCTTGTCGGAAACGCCCGCGTCGTCAACAAAGGCGTCATCAGCCAAAATGCCGTCCGCTTCTCATCGGGAACTCCCTCTCTGGAGAATCACGGCAAGCTCTATCTCAACAGCGTTCCCGCAGGCTGCTCTGTCACCAACCACGGCTGGGTCATGTCCTCGGGCGGTCTTGAGCTGGGCGGCACCTTCATTCTCGAAAACGGCGGCAGCCTCAATTTTTCCACAGGCGCTGTCTCCGGCAGCAAAAACATCATCAGAATGTCGCTCGGTGCCCGATTTGTCAACAAAAGCAATAAAACCTTCACCGCCGTTCTTCCCGACGGAAATACCGTCAACCTCTGGGGCGGAACCGATTTCACCGTTATCAAGCCCGCTCCCCCTAAAATCTATCTCGAAGATACAGGAGCCGCAGGCCAGCGTCTCCTCACCATCACCGCTCCCGATGCGGGCGCAACCATATATTTCACCATCGACGGTTCCACCCCAAACGTTCTCTCCAACATCTATCAAAAATCGGTTTACGTCTCGGAAAACGCCAATGTAAAGGCGTGCGCCAGACTCACCAACAGCATTATGAGCGACATCACCGATTCGCTCTCCTCTCCCGCGGCAAAACCGCTCTCCGCCCCCGTTGAACCCGCACCGCCCGAGCCTTCTCCGGCGGAATCCGCCCTCTCCCGCCCCATCGCAGAAAAGGTTGCCGTTCCCACCGTAAATATCTCGGGCGGAACCTATCCCTGCCGTCAGATTCTCGCCCTCTCCTGCGCCACTGCCGGTGCCGAGATTCATTACACACTTGACGGTTCTCTCCCAACCGCCTCCTCCCCGCTCTACACAGGCGAATTTGACATTCTCTCCTCCGCCACCGTCAGAGCGATTGCGATAAAGAACGGTATGCCGTCAAGCGATGTCCTCACCGAATACTATCGCCTTTTGAATTACACCGTCACCCAAACCGATTATTCCGACCCTGTCTCTCTCGATGCCTTTTGGAGCGGCTGTGTCAAGCGCATTGAATCGGCAAACGGCAAAACCGTCACCGCCAACGCCGCCGACTGCCCCTATCTGCCGCTGTCGGTGGTCAAGGCTCTCAACCGATACCCTGCTACCCTTGTCATCACCCGCTCAAACGGCAAAACCGTCACTATCGCCGCAGGCAATGCCCCTGCCGATTGTGATTCTTCCTCCCGCGTCTGGTATTCTCTCGATTCCCTCTCGCAGTAGCGGAATCCGCTTTCCCCCTACCCTCGCCTTTCGATATTACGTCCGCGCAGTCACACGCCGCGCTCTCGCCGTATCGAAAGGTCTTTTTTTCGCGCAAATCCCCCGCCGAATCGGCTTTCTTAGGAAAACGCCTTATCTCTTCGGCAGTCCCGCCTCGGCTCGCCACTTTTCCTGCTC
>CAZNJJ010000057.1:0-11802 GCA_964573335.1 uncultured Oscillospiraceae bacterium
TTCCTACACAGGGGGCGCTTTTGTCTATTGTCCGTTTTTGCTGGACCTGTTCAGTAAAACCCATACGGAGGACTTTTTTGATTTGTTATTCGGTTTAAGACATCGGCGCCGCATTTGCGTCTACGTAGTCCAAAGAGCTGATGTAGTAGCCCTGCTCCGATTTGGTGAGAGTGTAGAGCATATATTTCTCGGGGGTAGGCTCGCTGTTCTCACTTCCGTCGATAGGCTCGGTTGTCCAAATGTTGCCGGGGGCGACATAGCCCACCGTCAAAACAATGTTATCGCCGTTTTTCTGCATCGCGGTGATAGATGGGGAATACGCCACCTTATTCACCGAGGGAACACGATACGCCGATATTTCGGGGTCGAACAGATAGCTGGCATCGGTGTCGTCAAAACTGCGGTGAATGATATGAACGTCCGCTCCGAAGAGCTTTGCGGCGGCAACGTTAACATCAGAGGAGGGAACCAGCAGCAGACCGTTTTCGTCGTAGCTGTAGCTGCTGCGTCCTTCACCGGTGAGAGCCGCCCAAAGCGAGGATTGAAGCAGCATATCGTCCTCGAGATTTTCGTAAGAGGTGAAAGGCGCGGGGTCCATCATAACAACGGGGCTGATAAAGCTCTCAAACCGCTCCAGCTCATCGCTGTCGTCGAAAATCTCCATAACGCCGTTGAACAACATCATTCCCACCGAAAAAGCACCTATCAGCGCGAATACGATAAAGAGTGCGCCTACTGTCGGAGCGAGCTTGCGGCGGCGCGAAACAGCTCTTGTATTTTTAACTATCGTGACCATTCCTTTCAGCGGTCACAGCGCGTTCAGGCCCTGACCTGACCATCGCCGGTGACGATATATTTAATGGTAGTCAGCTCCTTGAGACCCATCGGACCTCTTGCATGGAGCTTTTGGGTGGAAATGCCTATCTCCGCGCCCAAGCCGAACTCACCGCCATCGGTGAAGCGGGTGGAGGCATTGACATAAACGGCGGCGGAATCCACCGAGCTGATGAACTTGTGGCTTGCGGCAAGGTCGTTGGTTACTATTCCGTCGGAGTGACCGGTGGAATACTTTGCGATATGTTCTATCGCCTCGTCGATATTCTCCACAACCTTCACAGCGAGAATATAGTCATCATATTCGGTTGCCCAGTCCTCATCGTCTGCGGCATTGATATTCCGCAGAATAGCCTTTGTCAGCGGGCAGCCGCGCAGTTCAACGTTGTGTTCGTCGAGCTTCTGCTTCATCATGGGGAGAAATTCCTCCGCGACATCGCGGTGAATAAGCACAGTTTCGAGCGCGTTGCAAACCGAGGGACGCTGGGTTTTGCCGTTGTCGATTATATTGAGCGCCATTTTGAGGTCTGCCGAGGAATCGACATACATATGGCAGTTGCCCGCGCCGGTTTCAATGGTGGGAACAGTTGCCGCTTTGAGAACTGTCTGAATCAGCTTGCTGCTTCCTCTCGGAATAAGCAAATCAATATAGCCGTTGAGCTTCATCAGCCGCTCTGCCGTTTCGTGGGAGGTGTCGGCAACAAAGCCGATAGCATCGGCGGGTATTCCGATAGAAGCTATCGCCTCCCGCATAACGCTTACCAGCTTGCGGTTTGTGGCAAAGGCTTCCTTTCCGCCGCGCAGAATACAGGCGTTTCCGCTTTTAAGGCAGATAGCCGCCGCGTCCACGGTGACATTGGGGCGAGCCTCGTATATCATGGCGATAACGCCAATCGGAACGCGGGTCTTGAGAATCTGTATTCCGTTGGGGCGGGTTACGCCCTCGTCAACCGCGCCGACAGGGTCGGGGAGAGCGACAACGTCCATTATCGAATCGGCTATCGCGTCGATTCGCTCGGAGGTGAGAGAAAGGCGGTCAAGCATTGCGGATTTCATTCCGGCAACCTTGGCGTTGGCAATATCGGTTTTATTTGCCTCAAGAATAGTGTCTTTGTTGGCTTTTAGCTGCTGCGCTATCGCGGTGAGTCCAGCGTTTTTAACGGCGGTATTCATCTTTTTGAGAACCGCGGAGGCTTTTTTACTGCTTTTTCCGAGCAGAACAAGGTCATACATTGCTTTTTCCTCCTATAAAGTGTGTGCCTACGCTCTCTCCGTCGAACAGGTCATAAAGCAGAGCAGGCTCGGCACCGTTGATGATATACATATCTATTCCCGAGCCGCAGGCAATATCGGCGGCGTGAATTTTGGTCACCATTCCGCCGGTGCCGAAGCTGCTCGAGCTTCCGCCCGCGAGGTGGCGAACCTCCTCGATATTCTCAACCACCGAGATAAGCTCGGCGCTGCTGTCCTCCTTGGGATTTGCGGTGTAAAGCCCGTCTATATCGGACAACAGCACAAGCACATCCGCGTTAATCAGCTTTGCAACAATGGCGGAAAGGGTGTCATTATCGCCGAAAACCAGCTCCTCGGTGGAAACGGTGTCGTTTTCGTTGACTATCGGGATAACGCCGAACTCAAGCAAACGCTCAAAGGTGTTGACAACGTTCTGTTTGCGCTCCTCCTGCTCAACTACGTCGCGGGTGAGCAGTATCTGCGCTACCGAATGGTTGTATTCGCCGAACAGCTTATCATAAGTATACATCAGCTCGCACTGACCGATTGCCGCGCAAGCCTGCTTGGTGGGAACATCGGCAGGTCGGCTTTTAAGCCCCAACTCGCCTATTCCTACGCCGACAGCGCCGGAAGAGACCAAAACTATATCTTTGCCGCTGTTTTTCAGGTCGGCAAGGGTTTTTACGAGCTTCTCAATCCGACGATAGTTGATAAGACCGCCGCCGTGAGTGAGGGTGGTGGTGCCGATTTTCACGACAACACGCTTTGCGTCTTTAAAGCCGTTCATAACAATTCATTCCTTCCATTTCGTATACAGAATTATTCCTCGGGAGCGGGCGGAACATATCTCATAGTTACCATCACAATTCGCTGTTCGTCCATTTCGTCTATTGTAACGGAGATTCCGTTCGCTTCAAAAGATTCTCCCACGGTGGGGATATAGCCGAGCTGTTCGAGCGCCCAGCCGCCCACGGTGGAAAATTCGCTGTCAAAATGCTTCAGCTCACAGCCGATTCTTTCAAGCGCGGTTTCTATCGGGAAATCGCCCGAAACACGGTAAACAAACGGCTCTGTCTGAATAAAGTCTACTTCGGCTTCCTCGTCCTCGTCCCAAATTTCGCCTACCAGTTCTTCCAGCACATCTTCCATGCTGACTATGCCCATCGTTCCGCCGAAATCATCGGTGACGATAGCCATGTGAACCCTCTTGCGGCGGAAATCGTTTAACAGCGCGGCTATCCTCTGCGACTTGTGAACAAACAACGGCTTTGCCAGCAGAGGGCGAATATCCTCGGGAGCCTGCCCCGTTTTGAGCATCGCCTCGAGATAATCGCGGGTGTGGAGTATGCCGATTATATTATCGAGCGTTTTTTCAAACACGGGTATTCTCGAAAAACGCTCTGTCAAAACCAACTGCTTTATCTTCTCGGGGGAATCGGCTATATTTATCGCGGTGAGGTCAACTCTCGGGGTGAGAACGTCCTGCGCCATCGTTTCGTCAAATGCCAGCGCCGACTGCATCAGCTCGGAGCGCTGCTCGTCGATAACGCCTTCTTCCTCGATAGTCTCGATTATATTCAAAAGCTCCTGCTCGGTGACGTATGGCTGGGTTTTTCCCGCGCCTACAATCTTTGAAATCAGATTTTGCAGCTTAACAAACAATACCGCCACCGGATAAAGCACCGTAATGATTATTGACAATATCGGGCTGACTCCCAGCGCCATATCCTCCGATTTTTCTTTTGCGATGCACTTAGGGGTGATTTCGCCGAAGATAAGTATCAACACCGTTGCCACCGCGGTAGCAATGGCAACGCCGCCTGCTCCGAACAGGGCTGTTGCCAAAACTGTGAGTATCGAGGAAACAGCGATATTCACGATATTGTTTCCTATCAGTATCACCGAGAGGGTGCGGTCAAACCGCTCGGTGAGCGCCAAAACCTTTGCCGCGCGCTTATCGCCGTCATCTGCCATGGTTTTAATCCTCACCTTGTTGACAGAGGAGAGCGCCATTTCCGATGCGGAGAAAAACGCCGAAAGACCTATGAGTATACATAGGAATATAAAGGTATACAAGCTACTGTCTGTGTCCAAAGAAATTTCAACTCCGTAAATTAAAAATTTTAGCCCCCTAAAAAGAGCTATTCATAATATTCTATCATGTTGCGCGTTCTTTCTCAATAATATTTTGTGAATACAAAGCGAAAAATCAAACAGTTTATGCCTGTTTTTAACAGTTTTCAAACGCGCCGACCGAAAAATTTCCCATATAACGCAAAATACCGCCCAATGGCGGTATTTTGTGTGTGAGGAAACCATTTTGCTGTGTAAATGCCGAACGCTTTTTCAGTGGAGAGCTGCAAAGCACCCGACTGCTGCTGCGGGGGACGACCGAAACAGCGATACAGCAAAGATGAAGGATTTCTATTGCTATTGTATCAGCTATTGGGTAATTTTGCAATAGTAAATGGGAAAAATCGCCTTTTCGATATGCGAAAATTTGACTGCGAAAAAGCTGCCGAAACAAAAAATCCCCGATTGAAAAATCGGGGATTTTAAAGCGAATTACTGCTTGTTCTGCTGCTTTGCGGCGAGTGCCTCGAGAACATCGCGGCGGGAGAGATTGATTCTGCCCTGCTGGTCGATTTCGGTCACCTTGACGAGTATCTCATCGCCGACAGCGACAACATCTTCAACCTTTTCAACACGCTTGGTGTCGAGCTTGGAGATGTGAACAAGACCTTCCTTGCCGGGAGCTATCTCAACAAAAGCGCCAAACGCCATCAGTCTGGTAACCTTGCCCTTGTAAACAGCGCCGATTTCGGGATCCATGGCAATAGTCTTGATTACCTGAATAGCGCGGTTTGCATCGTTGATGTCGATAGCGGAAACAAATACACTGCCATCGTCGTTGATGTCGATTTTGCAGTTGCACTCAGCGGTTATCTTCTGAATAACCTTGCCGCCCGAGCCGATAACCTCACGAATCTTGTCGGGGTTTATCTTGAGGGAGAGCATCTTGGGCGCATACTTGGAGAGCTGCTCGCGGGAAGCGGGGAGAGCCTTGAGCATGATTTCGTCAAGGATATACTCACGCGCGATGCGGGTCTTTTTAAACGCCTCTGCAATTATCTCGTAGGTAAGACCGTCTATCTTGATGTCCACCTGGATAGCGGTGATGCCCTTGTGGGTGCCTGCTACCTTAAAGTCCATGTCGCCGAAGAAGTCCTCAAGACCCTGAATATCGGTCATGGTTATCCAGCGGTCGCCCTCGGTGATAAGTCCGCAGGAGATACCGGCTACGGGAGCTTTTATCGGAACACCTGCGTCCATCAGAGAAAGGGTGGAAGCGCAGATAGAAGCCTGCGAGGTAGAACCGTTGGAGGAAGTTATCTCGGAAACTACACGGTAAGCGTAGGGGAATTCCTCAACAGAGGGGATAACGGGCAGCAGCGCCTTTTCGGCGAGGTTGCCGTGACCTATCTCGCGGCGTCCGGGACCTCTGGAGGGTCTGGTTTCGCCTACCGAGTAGGAGGGGAAGTTGTACTGGTGCATATAGCGCTTCTCGGTCTCGGTGGTGTCAATGCCGTCGAGGAGTTGCGCGTCGGAAACAGGGCCCAGGGTGGTGATGGTGAGCGCCTGAGTCTGACCTCTGGTGAAGAGGGCGGAGCCGTGAACTCTCGGAATAAGTCCTACCTCAGCCGAGAGGGGACGAATCTCATCCATACCTCTGCCGTCAACACGCTTGCCCTCGTCGAGCAGCCAGCGGCGAACAACAAACTTCTGGAGCTTGTAGATAGCCTCGTCAATCTGATAAGCCAGCTCGGGGAACTTCTCGTCAAATTCAGCGTGAATATCATCAACGATGGGAGCAAGACGCTCCTCACGAACATTCTTGTCGTCGGTGTCGAGCGCAAACTTAACGCGGTCGATGGCAAATTCCTTGATAGCCTCAAAGAGGTCGTGGTCAACCTCAACCTCGGTGTAGGGAACCTTGGGAACGCCTATCTCAGCCTTTACATCGGCGATGAACTGCGCGAGCTTTGCAACTTCCTTGTGACCTGCGATGATGGAATCGAGAACCATGTCATCGGGAATCTGGTCGCCGCCGAACTCTATCATGCAGACCTTGTTTACATCACCGGCAACGGTGAGGGTCATGCTGCTCTTTGCGCGGTCAGCCTCACCGGGCATGAGAACCGGCTTGCCGTCAACCATGCCGACCATGATTCCGGCGATGGGGCCGCCCCACGGAATATCGGAAATGGAAAGGCAGAAAGAAGCGCCCGCCATGCCGCATATCTCGGGATTGCAGTCGGGGTCATAAGAAAGAACGGTCATAACGATGGAAACATCGTTTCTCAAATCCTTTGGGAAAAGGGGGCGCATCGGGCGGTCTACCATACGGGAAGCGAGGATAGCGCGGTCGGTAGGTCTGCCCTCACGGCGCAGGAAAGAACCGGGTATCTTGCCGGCGGCGTAGAGCTTTTCCTCAAAGTCTACCGAAAGAGGGAAAAAGTCTATTCCGTCACGGGGCTTCTTAGCCATGGTAACGTTTACCATAACGGTGGTCTCGCCGTAGCGAACGAGGCACGCCGCGTTTGCGAGCATACCGATTTTGCCGATTTCAAAGCTCATCTTGCGTCCGGCGAACTCGGTTTCGAATATTCTGTGTTCAAACAACATTTTTTGCTCCTCCTGTTCTTTTTGTTTCGTTTTCTCAAAGAGGAGCGAGGCATCGCTTTTAGCAATGAATCCGATATTCACACAATGCGGGAACACCCGATTCACGGCTAAAGTGATGCGTTTCACGCTCCTCTTGCGCGTAGAAAGGCAGACACCGTTAAAACTCGGCGCCTGCCTTTTTCGGTTGATTTTAGCGGATTCCGAGCTTGGCCTTTACAGCACGATAGCGCTCGATGTCCTTCTTCATGAGGTAGTTGAGCAGGTTCTTTCTGCGACCAACCATCTTGAAGAGTCCGCGGCGGGAATGGTTGTCATTGTTGTTTTCCTTCAGGTGAGCGGTGAGGTCGCTGATTCTCTTGGTGAGTATCGCAATCTGAACCTCGGGCGAACCGGTGTCACCCTCATGGGTAGCATTGGCAACAATGATTTCGTTCTTTTCTTCTTTACGCAGCATGGTAAAATACACTCCTTTTATTATTTGGCACCGCCGCAGCTATGGGTCAGAGTGTCACTCGAAATCTCGAGGGATTCTCCCGAAAGCCGAGAGCGGGTCATGCACCAAAATATTATAACAGCACCGATTCGGTTTGTAAATAGCAAATCGGCTGATATTTGTTATAAGCTGACGATTTTTCTCGCCTGCTCCGCGTTTTGGAATATCGCGGCTTTCAGCTCGTCGAGCGAGTCGAATTTCTTTTCCTCACGCAGGTAACACAAAAACTGTGTTTCCACCCGCTTTCCGTATAAATCGCCCGACCAATCGAGAATATAACTCTCTGCGGCGATAAAATCGGAACCCACCGTCGGCTTTACACCGACATTTGTTACCGCGGCATGAGCTTTGCCGTCTATGATAACGCGGGTGGCGTAAACGCCGAATTTCGGCACGGCAAACGCGGGGTCTATCGGCTGATTCGCAGTCGGAAATCCCAATCTTCTGCCCAGTCTCCTGCCGTGTTCAACGGCAAAATCTATCGCGAAAGGGTGCCCCAGCAGCCGATTGGCGGTTTCAATATCGCCGTCGGCGAGGGAGGCTCTGATTCTTGTGGAGCTTATCGGCTCGCCGTTATCCAAAACAGCACCGATTTGCTTTATCTCAACGCCGTAAGGGGAAAGAAAACGCTTTAAATCCTCGGCTCCCGCGCAGGCACCTTTTCCGAAACGGTAATCATATCCGCAGCAGACCACCTTCGCGTTCATGCCGCGCAGCAGCCCCTCCACCGCAAACTGCTCGGGCGAAAGCCCCATAAAGCAGGAAAAATCCGGTGTCAGCAGCCAGTCTGCGCCGAGCTGCCTCATGGAATCGGCTTTGAGGGTCGGCGATTGCAGCAGCTTTGCCCCCTTTTTCGCGGCAGGACTGCTGCCCGACATCGAAAAAGAGAAAACGCAAAGCTCAAGTCCCTCGGCTTTGTATTCAGCGGCGGCATCAATAACGGCACGATGCCCGCGGTGAACACCGTCGAAAAAGCCGACCGCCACCGCAGTAGGCGAGCTGCTGTTTATATTAAGGCTGTCGAGAATATTCATATCGAAAATTCCTTTCTGTCGGGATATACGGTCAAAACTTCTTCAACCTCATGCAATCTGCCGCGGAATCGACCGTTCCAAGCCCGAGAAAGCTCTCTCCCTGCCAAACGGCGTAACTGCCTTCGTCGGGGTGCCCCAGCTTTTTGAGACTGAGTGCAACGCCGTTGGAAAGCATTTTGCCCTGCCATTCGCCCACGTTCATTCTCGGCAGAGATGAAAACGCGGTGTGAACCGGCAAAAGCCTGTCGAGCAGCTTTCCCTCATCGGTGAGCCGCTGTGCCTCCTCCATTGTGATGCACTCGCCCTCGCCGAATCCGTTGGAATAGCTTCTTCTCAGCGAATAGAGCGCCGCACCGCAGCCCAAGCGCTCTCCCATATCGTGGAAAAGGGTTCTGATATATGTCCCGCGCGAACAGTTTATCTCAAAAACGGCGGTTCTCGCGCTTTCGTCAAATTCTGTCAGTTCAAGTGAAAAGATGTTTATTCTGCGCGGGGAGCGCTCTACCTCTTTTCCCTCACGGGCGAGGTCGTAAAGGCGCTTTCCGTCCACCCACACGGCGGAATACATAGGCGGAGTCTGCATTATCTCCCCCGAAAACTCGGGGATAAGCTGCTCTGCCGCCTGACGTGAAACGGGAGCGTCGCTTCTTGCGATAACAGTTCCGGTCATATCCTGCGTGTCGGTCACAACGCCGAATTTTACCCCCGCGCGGTAAATTTTGGTGTCGCAGGGCATAACATCGCAAAGTCTGGTAGCGGAACCGAAAAGGCAGGGGAGAACGCCTGTCGCCATGGGGTCGAGCGTTCCCGCGTGTCCGATTTTGCGCTGTCGGCTCATTCCGCGCAGCTTGGCGATAACATCAAAAGAAGTAAAGCCCTGCGGCTTGTCTATCAAAAGAATACCGTCTGCCATAAAAACTCCTTAATAATATGTCGGGCAAGGCGCGAAAGCGCGCAATCACCCCAAATGTCTCAGACAGACCTCAATGAGCTTATTTTCGGCATTTTCGATGCTGTCTCTGATTCTGCATCCGGAGGCACGGATATGCCCGCCGCCCTCAAACTCACGGCAGATAACCGAGCAGTCCACCTTTTCGGTGGAGCGCATCGAAACCCGCACGGTGTTGTCGGAGCGCTCCTTCAGCGTGATGCCGATGTCAACGCCCTCTATCTCAATCGGTTTGGAGGCAAGTCCTTCCAGCTCCGATTCGTCTATTCCCGCCTTTTTCAGCATATCGAGCGTCACCGAAATGACTGCGATGCGCCCGTTCGCGTAGTAGCGTGTGTTGGAAAGGGCGGTGGATTCCACCTGAATCTGCCCACGGGATTTTGATTCAAAGAGCGAAACTCGCACAAGATTAAAGTCGGCGCCGCAGTCCATCAGCTCGGCGGCTTTACGCATGGTGAGCGAGCTTACCGAGGAATAGCGCAATCCGCCTGTGTCGGAGGATATTGCGGTGAAAAGCGCGGTGGCGCTGTATGGCGAAAATTTCCGCCCCAGCTCCTTTATCACCTCGAATATCGCCTCTCCCGCCGAGCCGTAGTTCAACAGCAGAGTTTCGTCGGCATAAAAGGGGTTTGTGGGGTGATGGTCGATGCAGAGATGAACATGGGGGCGGCTTTCGGGCGGGTCGCCCAGCATCGAGGGGGCGGCAACATCAACAGCCACATTGAATTGCGGCTCAAAATCCTTTGGCATCTCCCGATTGAGAAACGCGAGATTTTTCGGGAATGGATTTACACATTCCACAGTAACCCGCTTGCCCATTGCCGCAAGTGTATCGAAAAGCGCCATGGCGCTGCCGTAGGTGTCGCCGTCGGGGTCTCGGTGGCAGAGAATACGAATATCGTCACGCGATGACAACAGCTCGGCGCAGCGTTTAACGTCAATTCTCATTGCGCTTTGCCTCCAAATCGTTGAGTATCTTTGAAATATCGGCGGAATGAGCGATAGAATCGTCTGCAATAAACTTTATCTCGGGGGTGTGGCGCAGCTTCATTCTGTTGCCAAGCTCGCGGCGGATAAAGCCCGCGGCGGTTTTTAGCACCTTAACGGCGGAATCCGCCTTTTCCTTGCCCGAAAGTGAGCTGACAAACACCTTGCAGGAAGAAAGGTCGGAAGAAAGGTCTATCTTTACAATTGAGAGCATGGCGTCAGCCACTCTGGGGTCTTTCATTTCACGCAGAATGGCGGAAAGCTCACGCTGAACGTCTTCTTGTGTTCTGGCGGCGCGAAAGGACATAAGCTGTCTCTCCTTTCAATATTCTTTTCTGCTTATAATTCAGAAAAAGGGGGCATTTTCAGCC
Organism: uncultured Oscillospiraceae bacterium; assembly: GCA_964573335.1. GTDB lineage: Bacteria > Bacillota > Clostridia > Oscillospirales > Ruminococcaceae > Yanshouia. The sequence goes on from CAZNJJ010000057.1 coordinate 10,588, forward strand.
CCCGTTTTTCGTTTTAAGCCGCAATATCAGTCGCGGTATTCTTCCATTTCGTATGCTTCAAAAACGTCGCCCTCCTTAATATCGGAGAACTTGGAAAGGGTCATGCCGCACTCGTAGCCGGTGTTGACTTCCTTAACGTCGTCCTTAAAGCGCTTGAGGCTTTCGAGCTTGTCATCTGCGATGATGATGCCGTCACGCACAACGCGAATGAGCGCCGAGCGGGTGATTTTGCCCTCGAGAACATAGCAGCCGGAAACAGTTCCCACAGAGGAAATCTTGTATACCTGGCGAACCTCCGCTCTGCCGAGGTCCTTTTCGCGAATCTTGGGAGCAAGCATACCCTTGAGCGCATCGGTTACATCGTTTATCGCGTCGTAGATAACGCGGTAGAGACGCATATCAACGTTGTCGCGCTCTGCGGAAATCTTAGCCTGCGGCTCGGGGCGGACGTTGAATCCGATGATGATGGCGTTGGAGGCGTTTGCGAGCATAACGTCCGACTCGTTTACAGCGCCTGCCGCGCCGTGAATAACCTTTACCTTGACTTCCTCGTTGGAGAGCTTTTCGAGCGACTGCTTTACAGCCTCTACCGAGCCGTCAACGTCTGCCTTGACGATGATGGGCAGCTCCTTCATTTCGCCCTCGGAAATCTGGTTAAAGAGGTTATCGAGAGTTACCTTCTGATATGCCTTGAACTGCTCTTCCTTAGCGTCGAAGCGGCGCTTGTCAACCAGCTCCTTGGCGAGCTTTTCGTCGGCGACGGCGTTCAAAATATCGCCCGCCGCGGGAACCTCGGAAAGTCCGGTAATCTCAACAGGTGTAGAGGGACCTGCCGCATCTATCTTTTCGCCCTTGTCGTTGAGCATCACGCGCACTCTGCCGAGGGCGGTGCCGGCGATAACCATATCTCCCGCGTGGAGGGTGCCGTTCTACACCAGAACGGTGGCAACAGGGCCGCGGCCCTTATCGAGCTTTGCTTCAATAACGGTGCCCTTGGCGGCACGGTCGGGATTGGCTTTAAGCTCCTGAGTATCGGCAACCAGCAGAATCATTTCGAGCAGATTGTCGATGCCCATTCCCGCCTTTGCCGAAACGGGAACACAGATAACATCGCCGCCCCATTCCTCGGGAACAAGCTCATACTCGGTCAGCTCCTGCTTAACCTTTTCGGGGTTGGCGGTGGGTTTATCCATCTTGTTTATGGCTACTATTATC
>CAZNJJ010000058.1:0-11498 GCA_964573335.1 uncultured Oscillospiraceae bacterium
GAGCCGCCTTAATCTTTTCAACTTCCATGTGATACATCTCGGCGAGCTTGTTGTACTCAGCCTCAATATCCTCTTCGGAAGCGGTAAAGCCTTCGGCAGCGGCGACAGCTTCCATAGCAAGACGGGTCTTAACCTGCTTTTCAGCCTGCTCGCGGAAATTGTTGCGGAAATTCTCCTCGGTCTCGCCGGTGTACTTGAGGAAATCGTCGAGCTTCAGTCCCTGATAGCTCATCTTCTGAGCGAAATCCTGAACCAGCTCATTGATGCGGCTCTCAACCATGCAGTCGGGCAGTTCAACGGTCATGCCGGCAACAACCTGCTCAAGCAGCTTGTTCTCAAACTCGGCATCTGCCTGAGCCTGAGCGTTTTCCATCATACCCTTCTTGATGTCTGCCTTGTATTCCTCAAAGGTGTCAAACTCGCTGGCGTCCTTTGCAAACTCGTCGTCCAGCTCGGGGAGCTGACGCTCCTTGATAGCGTTAATCTTAACCTTGAATACGGTGGGAGCGCCTGCAAGCGACTTCTCGGCATAGTCCTCGGGGAAAGTTACGTTTACATCAAACTCGTCGCCGATGCTGTGTCCGATTATCTGATCCTCAAATCCGGGAATAAAGCTGCCGGAGCCGAGGGTCAGCGGGTGATTCTCGCCCTTGCCGCCGTCGAACGCAACGCCGTCCTTAAAGCCCTCAAAGTCGATTTCGGCAATGTCGCCGAGCTTTGCGGCTCTGTCCTCTACGTTGATAACGCGGGCATATCTCTCGCGAATCTGGTCAATGCGGTCGGAAAGCTGCTCGTCACTTACCTCGGCAACAGCCTTCTCTGCGGTGAGGCCCTTGTATTCGCCAACGGTAGCTACCGGCTTGGTGGTAACAACAGCCTTAAAGGTAAAGCCCTCATCGTTCAAGTCGGTCACTTCTATCTCGGGCATATCAACGGGAACGATGCCCGCCTCCTCAACAGCCTCGGTGTAGGCGTTGGGATAAAGGTCGTTCATAGCTTCCTCAAGGAAGAAGCCCTTTCCGTAAACCTTTTCTATCATAGCGCGGGGAGCCTTGCCCTTGCGGAAGCCGGGCAGAGCTATCTTCTTGACGTTCTTTTTGAAAGCAGCGTCAACAGCCTGGGTGAATACCTCGCCCTTTACCTCAATAACAAGCTCGGCGCGGTTGGTTTCAACTTTATTAGAAGATACCAAAGTCATTTATAATTCCTCCTGTTTGCAAACATTTACAGCTTAGTATTATATCATATTAAAAACTGAAATACCACTAAAAATTTACTATTTTAAAGCCTTTTTAGGCAAAATTTGAGATGATCGGCGGAAATCAGTGAAAAATCTATCCCCAAATAGCCGCCTTCCAGCGCAAAAGAGCAGGAAGCACCGTGAAGATGACCGTAAAAACAGCGCTTGACATTATATTGCAGCATCAAATCTATCATCTTTCCGGATATTTCATCTTTGAACACCGGCGGATAGTGCAGAAACACCACCGGTTCCAGCCCGCTGACCGCCGCAGCCTCGAGAGAGGCTTTAAGCCTGCCCTCCTCCCGCGCGGAAACCTTTCTGTCCTGCGGGGCGGCTTCCTCTATGCACCAGCCGCGTGTTCCGCAAAGGGCAATGCCCTCGGCGGCGACAAAGCTATTATGCAGTATCGTGAGGGTGTCTAAACCGTTTTTCGCAAAAAAATCTTCCATTTTTTTGCGGCTGTTCCACCAATAATCGTGATTGCCCTTTATTATCACCTTTTTGCCGGGGAGAGAATTTATATATTCAAAGTCGGGCAGTGCCTGCTCAAGCGTCATTCCCCATGAGGTGTCTCCGGCGAGAAGAACCGTATCGCCGTCGCAAACGTTTTCCCGCCAGCTCTCGGTCACCTTCGCCACATGGTCGTCCCAGCCGGGGAAAATATCCATCGGCTTGTCACAGCCGAGCGAAAAATGCAGGTCGCCTATCGTGAATATCGCCATTAAGCTCTCCTTTCAGAATAATCAGCCGCCGTCGGCAGATAATGATTAACGCAAAATCAAAAAGCGAGGTGAAATTATGAGCGAAAACAAAAGCACCGGCTCTGCCTGCTGCGACATAGTAAACCGCACCTCCCCCGTGATAGAGGCAGGCACACAGAACAAAATCTGTACTGCAAGCTGCATCGCCGAAACAGCCCCGCAAAACAGACTACCGGGCGTTTTTACGCTTTTAAAAAACCGCCGCCAACGAATTTTCAGGCGGCGGTTACTGCCTTATTCTATGGCGAAATCCATTATCTCCTCGGTCATTTCCTGCGGGAATATGACATCGGTAAAGCGTATTTTCTTATCCTTGAGAGCAATGATGCTTTCGGGAATTTCCGCCCCCGTTCCCTCGGAGAGCATCTCCACCGCCGCAAATTCGTCGTCTGGGCAGTTAGCGCCGAGCGCCTTCAAAACACTTCCCGAGAATTTAAAGGGAGAAGCGGTGGAAAGTATCACAGCGGGAGTATCGTCACCGGTTTCCTTCTTATAATTATCGTATACGCTCATCGCGACAGCGGTATGCGGGTCGGCAAGATAGCCTATATCGTCGAGGGTGGAGCGTATCTTTGCGGAACAGGTCTTATCATCGACATATCCGCCCCAGAAATCCTTTCGCATAGCCTTCTGCATAGTCTCGTCGATTTCGTAGCGGCGGTCGTCCGCGAGCTTTTTCATCATGGCGGAAACCTTTTCGCTGTCCCGTCCGGTCAGCTCAAAGAGCAGTCTTTCGAGATTGGAGGATATGAGAATATCCATCGAGGGAGACATGGTGGTGAAAAACTCACGGTTAGCGTCGTAAACGCCGGTGTTGATGAAATCGGTGAGAATGTTGTTGCTGTTGGAAGCGCATATCAGCTTATTCACCGGCAATCCCATTCTCTTTGCGTAATATCCCGCCAAAATGTTGCCGAAATTGCCTGTCGGCACGACAAAATTCACCTTTGAGCCGGGCTTTATGCACTCGCAGGCAACCAAATCGGCATAGGCGGAGAAGTAGTAAACTATCTGCGGAACCAGTCTGCCCCAGTTTATCGAGTTCGCGGAAGAAAGCACGGTATCATGCTCTGAAAGCTTCTTTATCACCTTTTCATCGGTGAATATCTTTTTCACCTGCGACTGGGCAACGTCAAAATTCCCCTCTATCGGGAAAACCTTTACATTTTTGCCCTGCTGGGTGACCATCTGCAATTCCTGCATCGGACTTACGCCGTCGTTGGGATAGAATACCGCTATCTTTATCCCCTCAACGTCCTTAAAGCCCTCAAGCGCCGCCTTGCCGGTATCTCCCGAGGTTGCCACCAGTATCATTATCTGCTTGCCGTCAAGCGCGCGCTTTGCGGCGGGCACCATCAGTCTCGGCAAAAGCTGGAGCGCCATGTCCTTAAAAGCACAGGTAGGGCCGTGCCACAATTCCAGAATAAAACGCCCGTCCGAAAGGTCGGATATGGGAGCCGCCCAATCCTCCTCAAAAACGCCGTTGGTATAAGCGCCGTTTACCGCGTCACGCAGCTCCTTTTTGGTAAAATCGGTGAGAAAAAGCGAAAGCACCTGCTCGGCGCGCTCGTTATACTCCTTTTCGCAAAGCTCCTTCATCCACTTGCCGTCAACCTTGGGCAGCGACTCGGGAACAAACAAACCGCCCTCCGCGGAAATTCCGTTTGCGATGGCATAGGAGGCGGTCACCGAAAGCGACTTGTCTCTTGTACTTGTATACTGCATCTTGACATCATCCTTTCACGGATAGTATGTATCATAAATGTCAAACGCCAAAGGCGTTTTCGTAGTGTTCTGTCTCTTTTACCTGAAAATCGGTCTTGTCGGCGGTGATTATCTCTATCACATCAAATCTCGGCTGAAGCGGACTACCGCTTTCCATAAGATAGCTTTCCGCCGAGAGAATCAGCTTTTTCCGCTTGGAAGCGGTCACCCACTCCATCGGTCTCGCGAGCGAATCGGCAGAGCGGGTTTTCACCTCAACAAAGGCTATAAACTCTCCCTTTTCCGCTATAATGTCTATCTCCCCGAATCGGGTGTGATAGTTCATTCCCACTATGCGATACCCACGATTTTGCAGCCATTGAGCGGCAAAATTCTCTCCCAGTCTGCCGTTTTGCGACATTCTATCACCTTTTACATATTTTATATATGCTTTGAAAGATTTTTCAAAAACGAGCGCCGATGCTCCGGCAGAATTCCGTGCTTTGCGATTGCCGCGTAATGCGCCTTGGTGGGATAACCCTTATGCTTCGCAAAGCCGTATTCGGGATAAGCCTCATCCATCTGCTCCAACAGCCTGTCACGGGTCACCTTCGCAAGTATTGAAGCTGCCGCTATGCAGGCGACTTTGGCATCGCCTTTTACCACCGTCGCGGTGGGAATACCCAGCTTGGGGTCGCGGTTTCCGTCCACCAGAATATAATCGGGAACGGTTTTCAACCCCTCAACCGCGCGGCGCATAGCCAAAAAGGTAGCCTGCAAAATGTTAAGCTCATCTATCTCGGCGGGGCTTGCCAGTCCCACCGACCACGCGAGCGCCTTTTCGGTAATAACATCATAAAGCTGCTCGCGCTTTTTCTCGGTCAGCTTTTTGGAGTCATTTATCCCCTCTATCACTACCCCTTCGGGCAGGATAACGGCGGCGGCGGCAACAGGACCGCATAGAGGGCCTCTCCCCGCCTCATCAACTCCGCAGATGAATTTCAATCCCTTTTCCCGCAGAGCGGATTCTATTTCGTAAAGGTCAACGATAACATTATCGGTAGTCACGTCGAATATCCTCCGGTGTCTCAAGCGATATTCTGCCTATCTTGCCGCCGCGAAATTCGTCAAGAAGTGCCGCCGAAGCGCGCAAGGTGTCTCCCTCGCCGCCCGAAATCAACATTCCGCGCCGCTTTGCCAGCAGACAGAGCATATCGTAGCTTTCCATGTCGGCTATCTCTTCCCGCTCAAATTTATATCTCGCGCAAAGCTCCTCGGGGTATCTCTCCCGCAAAAGCTCAAGCAGAGTGCAGGCTATATCCTCGGTGTCCATTATCTGGTCACGGATAGCACCTGTGTAGGCGAGGTATCTGCCGACACGCTGATCCTCAAATTTCGGCCAGAGAACACCCGGCATATCCAAAAGCTCCATACCGCCGTCCAGCTTTACCCACTGCTGACCGCGTGTAACGCCGGGTCTGTCCTCCACCTTTGCCTTTTTAGAACCGGCAAGGCGGTTTATCAGCGAGGATTTTCCCACATTCGGTATCCCCACTATCATTATTCTCAGCGGTCTGCCGGTCATCATTCGGCGGTTGTTGCTCTCTATCTTTTCGGCGCATACCTCTCTCAGCAGCGGGCCTATCTGCTTTAAGCCGCGTCCGCTGCGGCAGTCTGCCGCCATAACGGCGTAGCCCTTCTTTTTGAAAAAGCCGCACCACTCGTTTGTCACCTTTTCATCGGCCATATCCGCCTTGTTGAGCAGAATAAGCCTGGGCTTGGATTTTGTAAGCTGCTCTATCTCGGGATTTCGGCTGGCTCTGACTATTCTCGAATCACGCAGCTCAACCACCGCGTCTACCAGCGGCAGACTGGCTCTTATCAGCCTGCGTGTTTTTGCCATGTGCCCGGGAAACCACTGGATAGTCTTTCCCTGCTGTTGCTGTTCAGCCACCTTGAACCTCCGTTTCTTTACCGTAAAAAATCATTCAAAAACGCAAAACCTGTCAAACGGCATCACCCGCAGATAAGCCTTGCCCATTATATATCTTTCGTCCACAAAGCCGATTTCCTCGGCGCGGCTGTCATAGGAATTGTTGCGGTTGTCTCCCATCAGAAAAAGATGTCCCTCGGGAACTATCACCGGAAACTCCATATCGTAGTCGCGGTTGGTGGGGGTGTGAGCATAAGGCTCATCTATCTTTTCGCCGTTGATATAAACCACGCCCTCATCAAAGTCAATATCCACAGTCTGACCCTCGGTGGCGATAACCCTCTTGATTATCGGCTCATTGTGGGAATAGGGCTTTGTCGCCACAACAATGTCGCCGTATTTAAAATCGCCCCCCAGTCGGGAAACGATAAGCATATCGCCGCTGTCGAGGGTATCATACATCGACCTGCCGCTCACCACAGAGGTTTTAGCCACAAAGGTAAAGAGCAAAACCACGAATATTATCGCGAAAACGCCGCTTTCAACCCAATCGTAAAGCTCTTTGAACACGCGGTCGCGCTTTGCCGAAGAAGGCTTTTCCGATAAAGCCGGCTCCTCGGGCAGAATCTCCTCGTTTTTGTCAAAAATCTCGTCCATACTGACTCCTCCCGACAAAAAATTTGCAGAGCGGCAAAAAACGCTCTGAAAAGCACAAAAAGGGACCCTAAAAGTCCCTTTTTGCAGCCAATCAAATTATCTTCTGATTTCCTTAACGCGGGCAGCCTTACCAACTCTGTCTCTGAGGTAGTAGAGCTTGCCGCGGCGAACGCGACCCTCGCGAACAACGGTAACGCTCTCAACAACGGGGGAATGTACGGGGAAAACTCTCTCTACGCCTACACCGTGAGAAATACGGCGAACGGTAAAGGTCTCCTGGATTCCGCCGTGCTTCTTGGCGATAACGGTTCCTTCAAAGGTCTGGATTCTCGACTTCTCGCCTTCCTTGATTCTAACGCCTACGCGAACGGTGTCGCCAACGTTGAACTTGGGGGGATTCTCCTTCAGGCAGGAGTCGGAAAAGATTTTCATTGCGTCCATTTAAAATTTCCTCCTTAAGTTTGTAACAGACATTCATTCCCGCCCGATATAACTCACGGCGGCAGAGGACTGCCAGCTTTTCATTCCGGTTTTACCGACATGAAATCCCGCCGCAAAGGGAACACGGCGATTACATGCCTAAGTATGTTATCACATATTGCACTTAAATGCAATAGCTTTTTTGATATTTTTCACGATTTTTATTATCTTTCGGGAATATCGCAAACCCCGTCGAGAATATGGGTCGGTCTGTACGGGAAAAGGCTTATATCTTCCCTGCCGGTCACTCCGGAAAGCACCAAAACGGTATCCAAACCGGTTTCCATTCCCGCGACTATATCGGTATCCATTCTATCGCCGACCATCACCGCCTCATGTGAATGACAGCCCAGCAGTTTAAGACCGGTACGCATCATCAGCGGATTAGGCTTTCCCACAAAATACGCCTGCTTTCCGGTGGCAAGCTCGATGGGAGCTACCAGCGCGCGGCAGGAGGGAACTATGCCGTTCTCGGTGGGATAGGTCAAATCGGTGTTGGTTCCTATCAGGCGCGCCCCCGCGTTTACAAGTGCGACAGCCTTTAAAATGCTCTCGTAGTTATAGTTTCTGGTCTCGCCCACCACAACATAGTCGGGATTAACATCATTCATAGTTATTCCCACATCATAAAGGGCGTTATAAAGACCGGTCGCTCCGATTATATAGGCGGTGCAGCCGGGTGCCTGTCTGCTCAAGAATTTCGCCGTTGCCAAAGCGCTTGTGTAGAAATGGCTTTCGTCAACGTCAAGCCCCATGCGGGCGAGCTTCTGCTTCAATTCCAGAGGACTGCGCTCACTGGAATTGGTGAGAAAGAGAAAGCTCTTGTCGTTTTTATACAGCCAATCGACAAACTCGCTCACTCCGGGCAGCAGACGGTTTCCGTGATAGATAACACCGTCCATATCGCAGAGAAAGCCTTTTTTCTGTCTCAGCTCATTGAGTCCTTCCATTGTTTTACCTCCGTTTTCTTCGGGGAGTATCATTTTTCTTAAACCTACATATATATTATATTCGCGCAGTCTCTTTTTACAAGGCGGCTCTTTAAAATAATATGTAAAATAAAAGCAAAAGAGCGGAAAAACCTTTCCGCCCCCGATAAAGACTATGCTCTTTTCAGCTCGCCCTCCGATTTTTCAACACGAGCCGCTATATATGCTTCAACATCTTTCTTATCTATTCCGAGCGCAACCGCCAGTTCGCCGTAAAGCAGCTCCTGCGCCCTTTTCATAAACCGCTCGTCTACCTGTCCGAGCTTTCGCTTCTGCCCGTTGAGGGTCTGCTTTTTCTGATATATCGACATCATCAGCTCAATCAGCTCGCCGCAGTCGTGAGAATTTATCGCCTCTCCGTAATGCTCGCTCAAAAGCTGTGTACTGCGGTTGTGATAAGCCTCCGCGGTTATTGTGGGTATCATTTCCACAAGATGCTCTGCCTCCTGCTTTGAAATAACAGGGCGGATAAACACCTTGGGATTGTCAACAGGGCAATAGATTATCCCCTCATTGTAAAGAGGCTTGAGGAAATAATAGAGCGTTCCCTTCTTTATCGCGCGGGAACGCGGCGTTGAAATATCCTTGACCTCACAGACACCGCTGTTGGCATAAACCACTATATCGCCTATGTTAAACAAGAAATCTCACCTCCGAAACAGAAAAAAACAAGCCGTCGGCTTTATTATCGTCCGAAAAAGCCGCCGCCAATCAAAACATATTAAATACAATAAATATTTTAACATATTTTTCATTTTTGTGTAAGTCCAAAAAAAGCTCACTTTTTTTGGCGAAAAACAGGACAAAAGCGCCAAATTTAAACCTAAAAGCCGCCTTTTTTCCGCTTTGCGCGGCTGTAAGTCCGGCAAAAACACCCGTTTTAAAAAAGAAGTTGAAAAGCATTCTAATTGCTGTTACCATTGCTTTATAAACTCAGATACCCAACTATTTTGCGTGAGAAACCGACTGACTCAATGCTATTTCAATCGCATAAACGGACGCTATGCGTTTTTCAAGACATCTCACACCGAATATTGCTGAAATTCCCCTGCAAAAAAGATGTTTAAAAATCCGATGGGAATTTCAGCCGAATATTGTCAAAAGCCACAAAACCTGATTTTTCGCTTGAAAATCGCAGGTTTTCAACCGAATTGCCCGACAGACTGTTCCTTATACAATAAGTAATCAACATTTTCAACCGACTTTTCAACACGGATTCTGATTTTCGGCTTAAAATATGCGGTTGAAAATATCTGTTCTCAACATTTTCCACCGTTTTTTCCACATACTGTGGTGGGACTCGCTCGGAAAATCCCATGCGATATACAAATAGTCGATTTATGGCGACAAATCGCTTTGCAGAGCGGTTTTACGACAATTCAAAATAAAAAGTTTAAAAAAATTCAATTTTTTTCAAAAAAAGCATTGACATTTTACTATCCGTCTGATATTATAAACAAGTCGCCTGACGAAAGCGACAACGAAAACTGAAAACGCGGTAGTGCTGGAATAGGCAGACAGGCACGTTTGAGGGGCGTGTGTCTTAGACGTATGGGTTCAAGTCCCATCTACCGCACCACGAAAAAGAGACATCACAACGATGTCTCTTTTTTCTTTTTGCAATCGGCTTTTTCTTTTTATTTATGCCATGCAGCTGCCAAAATATATGTATTCTCCCCGTTTTTCGGCAGCCGCGCAGAAGAAAAACATCAAAAACCGTATGGTAACGCAAGTTTTGTATTGCAAAATCGTTTAGCACTATGGTACAATATCTGCAAACAGGTGTTTATCCGTTTAAATCGCCGCTTTGTGTTTTATCGGACATTCAAGCCCGAATTTGCGGCGAAATATCAAAAACAGTCTTTTTGGGAGGTGCGTCCTGTGCATGAATCAATATATTCCCCGCATTATGATTTCTATATAGATCTCTGCCAGCGCGAACCCAACTATGAGATGGGCTCCTTTCACTTCCACAAAAAATATGAGCTTTATTATCTCATAAGCGGCTCACGCAGATATTTTATAGATGACAGTGCCTATCTCGTCAACGCGGGAGATATTGTTTTGGTAAATTCCGACGAGATACATAAAACCGGTCCCATAGGAGACGAGGGGCATACCCGTGCCGTCATGAATTTCTCGGAGGAGCTTCTCTCACCCTTCAACGGAAATGAGCGTGTTGACCTGCTCTCCTGCTTCAAGCGCGGAATACATATAATTTCCCCGCCGATGCGTATGCGCCCGCTGATAGAAAACATATTCCGCAGAATATACGATGAGCGCGACTCGGCTTCTCCCGATTCCCAGGTGATGCGCTGCTGCCTTGTATGCGAGCTGCTGCTTTATATAGACAGGTTCATCAGCGAGCAGGATTCCGCCCTAAAGGATAACGAATATATCCACAACAAAACCATATCCGAGGTAAAATGCTATATTTCGGCGCATTACAATGAGGAACTGAGTCTTTCCGACATCGCATCGAGATTTTATCTGAGTCCCTCCTATTTATCCAGACTTTTCAAAAAAGTCACGGGACTGAGCATAGTGGAATACATAAATTCCGTTCGTATAATGTCCGCCAAGAATCTGCTTGAAAAAACCGATAACCGCATATCGGATATTGCACAGCAGTCCGGCTTTTCCACCACGATACACTTCACCCGCGTATTTAAAGCCAGCACATCCCTTTCACCGCAGCAGTACAGAAAATTCCATAAGCAAAACCGATAATAAAACCGATACCGCTCCCAAAAGGAGCGGTATTTATTTTGTTCTGTTTTTCGATTTCAGTCACAGATTTTTAAAAATTGAGAAAAAAACTATATACAAATTGTATGAGAATATGATAAAATTCTTCCTATGAGTACCCTTTTCGGTGCCTCACCTCCGAAAAAGCTCATAGGCTTAAAACGGCGCCTCACCGCCGAAAAGCAGTATTTTTTCGGCAGCCTCACCTGTTCGGAAAAGCAATCGTATAATGAAAGGAGTTTTATCTTTTGATTAGCGAAAAAGTTACAAAGGGCGCTGACAGAGCGCCTCATCGCTCACTTTTTTATGCGGCAGGCTTCACTGATGAGGAAATCAAAAAGCCCCTGATCGGTGTTGTTTCCGCCTTCAGCGAAATCATACCCGGTCATACACATCTTGATAAAGTTGCAGATGCCGTTAAAGCAGGCGTTTACGCCGCCGGCGGCACCCCCGTGCTTGTTCCCTCGATAGGCGTATGTGACGGTATCGTTATGGGACACGCCGGTATGCGCTATTCTCTCGCCTCCCGCGAGCTGATAGCCGATTCTGTCGAGACTTTGGCGGCAGCCCATTGTTTCGATGGTCTGGTATTGATACCCAACTGCGATAAGATAGTTCCCGGCATGGTTATGGCGGCACTTCGACTGAATATCCCTTCGATAGTCATTTCGGGCGGTCCCATGATGGCAGGCCATGTCAACGGCAAGCTCACCAGCCTTTCTCAGATGTTTGAAGCTGTGGGCGCTTACAAGGCAGGAATAATCGACGAAGAGGAGCTTTGCAATCGAGAAGAGGCTTGCTGCCCCTCCTGCGGCTCCTGCTCCGGTATGTTCACCGCAAACTCGATGAACTGCCTCTGCGAGGCAATCGGTCTTGCTCTGCCCGGAAACGGAACTGTCCCCGCACCCTTCTCCGCGCGTATACACCTTGCAAAAAAGGCCGGCAGCCAGATAATGGAGCTTGTTAAAAAGGATATTAAGCCC
>CAZNJJ010000059.1:0-11066 GCA_964573335.1 uncultured Oscillospiraceae bacterium
AAACCCCTCTGCCCTGTCGGGGCACCTCCCCTTAAAAAGGGGCGGCTTTACGTTTTCCAAACCGCAATGCCGACTTTCTTCCGTGAAAGATAACGCAAAACCAAACCCCCGAGGAAAAACCTCGGGGGCAGTTATCACTCAATTCAATTCTCACTGGAGGAGCTGGAGAATCTGCTGGGGCTGCTGATTTGCCTGCGCGAGCATCGCCTGCGCCGCCTGGCTCAGCACGTTGTTCTTGGTATATTCCATCATTTCCTTTGCCATATCGGTATCGCGAATACGGCTCTCTGCGTTTGTCAGATTCTCGGTGGTGGTGGTGAGGTTGTTGATAGTGTATTCCAGTCGGTTTTGGATAGCGCCGAGGTCGGCACGCGCACTGGAAACGGTATTCTTAGCCGCCTTTATCAACGCAATGGAATCGGTTGCTCCGGTTTCGGTGCTGATGTCGATGCCGTCGATTTCGAGCGCCTTGGTGCCCATATCGCCCACCTTTACGGTGAGACGCTGTTCTGCGGTGTCGCCAATCTGCAAGCCAAGACCCTTGCCGGTCTGCTTAACTTCGAGAGCTTCACTTGCGGCACCGGTAGTCTGATTGGTGAAAGTTACCTTAGAACCGGTGCTACCTACAGTATAGGTATCGCCGCCGGCAATAGCTACATTAGCACCGATTACAGTCTTAAGAGCGGCAGCAATAGCGGTATCGGCATCGTTATCAGCTACATTAACAGCAGTAGCGCCTGCGGTGGAAGCAGTACCGCCGGTCTTTACAAACTCATAGGTCTTGCCGTTAACGGTGATAGTAGAACCGATAACGTCCTCGCCGGTCTTTCCTGCGAAATCAAGGGTGGTTACAGCGCCCTTGCCGTCGCCACTACCGGCAGCACCAGCAGTTGTTTTGGTAACAGCGATAGTAGTAGTTCCGTCCTTTTTAGCGGTAGGATCAGCGGCAACAGTACCTGCTGTTTTAGCAGTAAGAGTAACGGTCTTGGTATCAGCGCCTATTTCGGCAACAAAATTCTTGCTGGTATCAGCATTATAATCAGCGACTGTAGTAGCAAGGTCGGTCCTAAAAGCAACGCCGTCAATTTCACCGCCGGTAGCAATAGAGCTACCATCAAATGTATAAACAGCCTTAACAGCGGGAGTGGTTTCGGCAACCCCCGCAGTCTCGCTCACGGCAGCCGCCGCGCCCATAGAGCCGTCCAGCACGTTGATTCCGTTGAAATTAGTGCAGGTAGCGATTCTGTCAATCTCGTTCTTGAGCGAATCTACCTCTTTTTGCAGATTTGCGCGGTCGATTTTGTTATCGTAGGTTCCGTTTGCGGACTGTGTCGCCAGTTCCACCATGCGGTCGAGCATCGAATGAACCTCTGTCAGCGCGCCTTCTGCGGTCTGAACAAGCGAGATTCCGTCCTGCGCGTTATCGGCAGCTCTCTCCAACCCTGTTATCTGCGCTCTCATCTTCTCGGAAATGGCAAGTCCCGCGGCATCATCGGCGGCGCGGTTTATCTTGTAGCCGGAAGACAGCTTTTCAAGGTTCTTTGAAAGCAGGGAATTGTTCTTATTGAGCCGATTGTAGGAGTTCAGAGACATTATATTGTGCTGAACGATTTGCGACATATTTTTTCCTCCTTGAACTTGTAAAAAGCGAAGCATTCCTTTGCTTTGCTCCTGATTTCTGTATTTATTTTCCGCTCATCGGCAAATCCCTCACCTCAAAGCGGAACATCCATAACGAAGTTGTTCAATAATATATTCGCACGTTTCCACAAATAATTAACCCATTGTAGAACAATTTCTCTGAAAAACTTCTTTTTCACCTATGCTAAAACAAACAGTTTAATTTCCACCCTAACGCAAAAAATCCCCCACCGAATTTCGGCGGGGGATTCTCTTTGGCAATTACTGCTCGTTCTGAGCGGGAGCGCTCTGGAACTTGGCGGGGTTAATCTTAACTCCGGGTCCCATGGTGGTTGCGATAACGCAGCTCTTAACATACTGACCCTTTGCGGCAGCGGGCTTAGCCTTAACGATAGCGCCCATGAGAGCATCAAAGTTCTCAACGAGCTTCTCGGAGCCAAACGAAACCTTGCCGATGGGGCAGTGGATGATGTTGGTCTTGTCAAGACGGTACTCAATCTTACCTGCCTTAGCCTCGGTGATAGCCTTAACTACATCGGGGGTAACGGTGCCTGCCTTGGGGTTAGGCATCAAGCCTCTCGGTCCGAGTATCTTACCGAGACGACCGATAACGCCCATCATATCGGGAGTTGCGATAACAACGTCAAACTCCATCCAGCCTTCCTGCTGAATCTTCTGAACATACTCATCGGAGCCTGCGTAATCAGCGCCTGCATCAATAGCCTTCTGAACGTTGTCGCCCTTGCAGAATACGAGGGTGCGAACGGTCTTGCCGGTGCCGTTGGGAAGAACAACCGCGCCGCGAACCTGCTGGTCAGCGTGACGGGAGTCAACACCGAGACGAACGTGCAGCTCAACGGTCTCGTCGAACTTTGCACTGGCGGTCTTTACGCAGAGACCTACTGCTTCTTCACTGTCGTAAAGCTTGAGGGATTCCACAAGCTTTGCGCTTTCAATATACTTCTTTCCGCGCTTCATTTGCAAATCCTCCTCTTAGTCAACTACTTCAATACCCATAGAACGTGCGGTGCCTGCGATCATGCTCATGGCATTTTCGATATTGGCAGCGTTCAGGTCGGGCATCTTGGTGGTTGCGATCTGGCGAACCTGCTCACGGGTAATCTTGCCAACCTTGGTCTTGTTGGGAACACCGGAACCGCTCTCAATGCCGACAGCCTTCTTGATAAGGATAGCGGCAGGAGGAGTCTTGGTGATAAAGGAGAAGGAGCGGTCAGCGTAAACGGTGATAACTACGGGAATAGTCATACCGATGTCGCCCTTGGTGCGCTCGTTGAACTCCTTGGTGAATGCCATAATGTTAACGCCGTGCTGACCGAGTGCGGGGCCAACAGGGGGAGCCGGAGTTGCCTTTCCGGCGGGGATCTGCAGCTTGATATAGCCTACAACTTTCTGTGCCATATTACTTTCCTCCAAATTAGTGGTTAATGTGCGGGACTTTCGCCCCTCCCACAGGCCGCCTTTTTAAACGGCCTACCTGCGAAAAGCTCGCAGTTTGTTTCTTTTTTTACATGATAGGCGCAACATCGCTCAGTCCAAGTTCTACGGGAACATCCTTGCCCATCATCGAAACGATAACGCGCACTATGCCCTTTTCCTTGTCGATGCTGCTTACCTGTCCGATGAAGCCGTTAAAGACATCACCGGTAATCGAAACACTGTCGCCCACGGCGAAGTTGATTTCGATTTCATTTTTCTCCACTCCGAGGCGCATAACCTCTTCATCGGTGAGAGGAACCGGCTTTGAGCCGGGTCCGACAAAACCTGTAACTCCGCGGATATTGCGGACGATATACCAGGTTTCGTCATTCATGACCATTTTTATGAGAACATATCCGGGGAATACCTTATGCTCAACGTCCTTTTTGCCCTTTTCGGTGATTTCGGTCACCGTTTCGGTCGGAACTTTGACCTCACATATAAGGTCTTGGAGCTTGCGGTTTTCAACAGCGTTTTCTATACTGCCTGCAACCTTGTTCTCATAACCCGAATAGGTGTGAACAACATACCATCTGGCTGATTCAGACATTGTGTTCCTCCATTAGGCTCCGTAAACAGCCTTTACTATCAAACCGATCAGCCAATCGAAACCGCCGGTCACGACAGCGAATATAGCAGTGATGACCAAAACGATGATAGTGTTATTGATGATCTGCTTTTTAGAAGGCCAAACGATCTTTTTCACTTCCGCCTTCTGGTCGCGGAAGAACTTACCGATGCGAGCGAAGATAGACTTCTTCTCAGGCGTATCTGCCATATAGATTCCCTGCCTTTCTTCGTCTTACTTAGTCTCTTTATGAACAGTATGCTTCTTGCAGAATCTGCAATACTTGTTCATCTCGAGTCTGTCGGGGTCGTTCTTCTTGTTCTTCATGGTGTTGTAGTTGCGCTGCTTGCACTCGGTGCAAGCCAAAGTGACCTTTACTCTCATTATTCGGCACCTCCTGTAAATCGGATTATATTTTGCCTCCCTCAAGGGTTTAAGGGAAAAAGTGCCCCCGTTTTTGGGCACAAAAAAATAGACCCTTTTCGAGGTATAGCTATCTTATCACACACCAAGGCGCTAAGTCAAGCCTTTTTTCGCGATTTTAACGTCTTTTCGGAATATTCTTCTTTTTTGTCACCGCTTTTCCCCGTTTTGCTGATTTTGCGCCAGCAATATCACCGAGCCGAATATCATCGCCATTCCCAGCAGGTTCAAAAGCGACAGCTTCTCCGAGAATACGCACACTCCGATAACGGCGGCAACGGCGGGTTCAACCGTCGCCAAAATCGAGGCTTTTCCGCTTTCCGTCACAGCCAGTCCCGAGGTGTAGAGCAGATAGGGCAGGGCACAGCAGAGTATTGAAAGCCCTAAAATTCCGATGATGCCCTCTGTGGTGAATATCCCGCTCAAATCGCTTTTTTGACTTCCCATCAGCCAAATCACCACCGCTCCCGCTCCGGCGAATATCACCGTCCAGAGCGTCACGGTAAAGGGACTGTATTTTCTCAGCGCGTATCTGCCGAATATGCTGTAAAGCGCGTAGCCAAAGCCGGAGCCTATTCCCGCCAGCAGGGCAGAGGCGGATATTCTCTGCTCGGAAATGAGGATATTACTCACCAAAACACAGCCGGCAAAGGTGAAAAGGAGCGCCGCGAGCTTTCTCGCGGTCAGCCGCTCACCGAACAGCACCGCCGACATCAGCATAACAAATATCGGCGAGGTGTAGAGCAAAACCGCCGCCACCGCCACCGAGCTTGCCTTTATCGTATAAAAATAACAGCTGTTGAAAAAGAGCAGGCTGCATATTCCCGTTCCGAAAAAGTAATACCAGTCCTTAGGGGAGATAAAGAGCAGCCGCCTGTCCTTTATAAAGAGGAATACCGCCAGAAAAGCCACCGCGGGTATCGAGCGCAGGGCGATGCTCTCAATGGTGGAAAGCCCTATCGAGGAAAGCAGCTTTACGAAAACGCTTATCATTCCCCACAAAACCGCCGAGATTATGATTGATACGGTTCCGGCACGTTTGCTCATCAAAAATTCCCTCCGTAAAATCAAAGCGGCGGCTTTAAAGCCACCGCGCGGTTAAAGCTATTCAAACAGCCTTCGGCAAAGACCCGACCGCTCGATAAAAGCCGTCAGCATTACCCCCAAAACAGAACACGAAAGCAACTGACCCGCCGCCACCTGAGCGGCATTTATCCAAAACAGCGGCGAAAAAAACGAATTTGTCTGCACAAACGACAGCTCCGCCCCGATAAACAGGGCATTGATGATTATCGGCGGAACAGAGGACGGTATCGCCAGACCCTTTATCCTCACGTTTCTCAGCGCGCGGGTCATCACCGCGCCGATAAAGGTCGCCAAGCTGCCGATGACAATATCCGCCGCCCCCAGCAGATTAGCGCCCATGGCTACGCCGTAGGCGTTGGTTATCGCACAGCCGAGTGTTACTCCCGCCACCGCCGTCGGGGTGAGAACAGGCAACAGCGTCAGCGCCTCCGCCGCTCTGATTTGAATCGCGCCGAAGGATACAGGCAACAGCACTATTGAAACAACGGTGTAGAGAGCGGCTGTCATGCCGCAGCGGGAAAGAGTTTTCGGGGAGATTTTTTTCATGGGTGCCTCCAAACATGATAGCGAAAAGCACGGTTGAATTTATGGCAGCGCCATACGCGCTTTCCGCGCCGAAATGCTTTTTCGACACGGCGCGTTCTGCTTTTCAAAAACCGCGCGGCAAAAAACCGCCAAAGAGCGGCTCCCGCGTTTTTTGAAAAGCGCCCGAGGAAAGCTGCCACCATTTCCGCGATACGCCTGAAAGCTATATTATTCCAATCGGCGGCTTTTGTCAATCGCCGTCATTGCAATAAAGACGAATTATATGATACTATTTATATAACCTATTTGAAAGGAGCCGCCAACACAATGAAAATTCTTGTCAGTGCCTGCCTGCTGGGCGCCTGCTGCAGATATGACGGTCAGAGCAAAACCGACGACGACATAGCCGCCCTCGGAAAAAAGCACACCCTTATCCCCGCCTGCCCCGAACAGCTCGGCGGACTGCCCACCCCGCGCGACCCCGCCGAAATCCGCGAGGGAAAGGTTATCACCCGCGGCGGAATTGATGTCACCGAGCAATATGAGCGCGGTGCCGACCAGACGGTAAGGCTCGCAAAGCTGTTGGAATGTGATGCCGCCGTTTTAAAGGAGCGCAGTCCCTCCTGCGGCTGCAAAAAGGTATATGACGGCAGTTTCAGCGGCAGGCTCGTTATCGGAAACGGCGTTACCGCCCGAAAACTGATAGAAAACGGAATCTGTGTTTTTGGTGAAACTGACGCAAAACAATATCTATAAGTTTACAACTGTTCGCCCGATTGACAGAAAGCCGATTTGTTATTATGATTAGTATACAAGGACTTTTACAGTCCGCGGAGTAAGAAAATATAATATATGAGGAGAAATGCCGATATGATAAACAAGCAGAGAGTTCTCGACACATTTTTGGAATACATCAAAATCGACAGCGAAACCTATAACGAAAAGAACTTTGCCGACCGCATGGCAGCAGACCTTGCCGCACTCGGCGGCGTTGTCACCACCGATAACGCCGGAGAAAAGATAAATTCCAACGGCTACAACGTTTACGCCACCTTTGAGGGCACCCTCCCCGGCGAAATGATAGCCCTTTCCGCTCACATGGATACCGTCAAGCCCGGCATCGGCATCACCCCCGTTATCGAAGACGGAATCATTCGCAGCAGCGGCGACACCATTCTCGCAAGTGACGACAAATCCGGCATCGCCGGCATCATCGAGGCTATAAAGTCGGTCAAGGAGAAGAATGTTCCCCACCGCAGCTTTGAGGTCATATTCACCATCTGCGAGGAGGGCGGTCTGCACGGAGCCAAAAACCTCGATTATTCCCGCATCAAGTCCAAAAAGGCACTTGCTTTCGATTCCAGCGGCAATGTCGGCAAGATAATCAATCAGGCTCCCGGTCAGAACAAGATTTACGCCACCGTAGTAGGCAAAACCGCTCACGCGGGCATCGCTCCCGAGGAGGGAATTTCCGCCATTCAGGTAATGGCACACGGCATCGCCAAGATGAACCTGCTGAGAATCGACCCTGAAACCACCTGCAACATCGGCACTATTGAGGCGAAAAACGCCACCAATATCGTTCCCGGAACCTGTTCTCTCATCGCCGAGGTGAGAAGCCGCGATTACGACAAGCTCCAGGCACAGACCAAGCACATCGTCGATTGTATGCAGCAGGCCTGCGATAAGTTCGGCGCAACCCTCGATTGCCGCGTTGACACCGCCTATATCAGCTACAACGTTGATGTTGAGGGCGAGCTTATCAGCTATCTCTGCGAGAATATCCGCGATATGGGGCTTGAGCCTAACATCGTTCCCGGCGGCGGCGGCTCGGATGCCAATATCATGAACCGCAACGGAATCGAATCGGTAGTTGTCGGAACCGGCATGAGCAAGGTTCACACCACCAACGAGTTCATCGAAATCAAGCAGCTCGAAAACACCGCCGAGCTTATCTACCGCCTCATCACCAAGAACTGAACTTAACGGCAAAACCGTCCTCCGCCGAATCACTTTTTTCGCGCGTAGGACTTTTTTGCGGCATTTTTTCGTGAAATTCCATTTCAACTGTGTAAAGTTTCTGTAAAAAGTGTGTATTTTAGCCAATTTTTTGTAATTTTCAATCAACAATCACTTAATTATAGACAAATTATTTATAATCTGTTATAATATCTTTGCGAAAAAGGTATGTTTTTTCCGCACTGTGACTTATTCACGGCGCAAAATGTCTTTTTTCGAAACCGAAACGCATTGCTGTGGGCTGCATCGCAGCATTGTGTGTGGCAATAAAATGATTTGTAAGGAGGATTTTGTATGAGTTCTGCCCCCGCAACCGAAAAAAAGAGTTGGATAGACAAGTCTCTTGACGCTATCGAGAGAGTTTGCAACAAGCTGCCCCCTCCCGGTATTCTGTTTATTTACCTCTTTATTATCGTAGCTGTTCTCGGTGCTGTTGTTTCGGCAACCGGCGCATCTCTGACCAACCCCGCCAACGGCGAGCTGGTTTCCGCAAAGAATTTCTTTACCGGTGAGGGCATACAGTGGCTGCTCAAGAATATGCTCACCAACTTCACAGGATTTGCTCCCCTCGGTCTGGTTATCACCATGACTCTGGCTATCGGCTTCTGTGAGGAGTCCGGTCTTATCATGGCTCTGCTCAAAAACAGCCTGAAAAACATCCCCCCCGTTATGGTTCCTTACGTTGTAGCGTTTGTCGGAACCTGCGGTAACATCGCTTCCGATACCGCGATGGTAGTTATCCCCCCTGTTGCGGCAGTTCTTTACATAGCCGCAGGCAAGCACCCGATAGTCGGTATGATATGCGGCTACGCAGGCGCGCAGGCAGGCTTCTCCGCCAACCTGATGATTGCCGGAACCGACTCTCTGCTTCAGGGCATCACCAACAACTGTATCCAGGGCTTCCTCGGTGAGAACACCACCTTCCAGGTAGACGTTACCTGCAACTGGTTCTTCATGTTCGCTTCCACCTTCCTCTGCGGCGCTGTTATCGGCTGGGCTTGCAACAAGTTCGCTGATCCCCGCTTTGGAAAGTATGAGGGCGACGCCACCGACACCAAGCTCGAAGATATTGCCGCTCACGAAAAGAAGGCGCTCAATGCTGCCGGAATCGCCGCTCTGCTCTACATCGCGGTTATCGTTGTCGGCTACTTCTTCGGACCTCTTGCCAAGATTGATGAAGACGGCACCAGACATTTTGTCGGCTCGCCTCTGCTTTCCGGTCTTATTCCGGTATTGTTCTTCCTCTTCTCTATCTGCGGCATAACCTACGGCTTTGTTTCCAAGAAGTTCGGCAATGTAAACGACGTAAACAAGGCTATGGTAAAGCAGATGAACGCTATGGGTTCCTATATCGTATTCTGCTTCTTCTGCGGTCAGTTCCAGAAGCTCTTCTCCTGGACCAAGCTTGACACCATGCTTGCTATCTCCGGCGCAAACGCCCTTTCCAACATCGGCTTCACCGGAGTTCCGCTCTTTGTAACCTTTATCCTGCTCTGTATGTGCATCAACCTGTTTATCTCCTCGGGTTCTGCAAAGTGGGCTATTCTTGCTCCTATCTTTGTTCCTATGTTCATGCTGCTCGGTTATCACCCCGGCTTCACCCAGCTTCTTTACAGAATCGGTGATTCGCCCACGAACTGCTTCACTCCCATGAGCCCCTACATTTGGATGGTTCTCGAGGTTGCAAAGACCAAGTATGACAAGGATCTCAAGATTGGTTCGCTCACCGCGGCACTTGTTCCCGTTGCGTTTGCGCTCCAGATTGCTTGGATTATCTTTATGGTAGGTTACTACCTCCTCGGTCTGCCTATCGGCCCCGGAATGACCTACACCCTGCCCGCAGGCGTTATGTAAGTCACCCAATGCGGCGTTATTGCAGTAAACGCCGTGTAAATCAGTTCAAAACTCCCTCGGTCTTGCGGCTGAGGGAGTTTTATTATATAATAGTGTTATCTTATTTGAAAGGAAACCACCATATATGATGTTCGGTCAAAACCTAGATGTCTGGAAGCTGGATACCCCCGCCGACTACATCAATTTTTTTGTCGTAGCGGCTCTTTTTATAATAGTGATATACCTCTCTATCAGAAAGATAAACAAAGGCAGAAATGATGCCAGCGCCGCTAAAAAAGTCGCCAAAAAGCTCAAGATAAAGAGCAAAGACGGCGTTCTCCTCAATGATGTCAACCTCACCGTAGATGGCACGGATATTCATTTCGACCATCTTCTCCTTGACAGGGCGGGCATCGTCGCAATCAGAACCATAGGCTACGGCATAAAAATATACGGCTCTCCCGAGGATTCGGAATGGGCGAGCGTTGACAACAACAACGAAAAGCGCATGATACCCAATCCCACAAAAGCTCTGGAAGCTAACTTTGAGCTGTTAAAGCGCATCTTTTCCAAATCGGGAATATACAACGTTCCTCTCACTCCGCTCACCATCTTCGCAGATCCCTTTGACAACCCCCAGCTTTATCTCGGCAGAGATTCCGACTGTATCATCTTCGCCGATTTGCCCAAGTGGAAAAAGCAGCGCCTTCTCCGCGGAGAGGCAAAAGCCGCCAAAGGCGATGGATTTGATTATTCCGCCGCGGCAAGCTGCATCGAGTCGCTGAAAAAGTAAATTCCCATTCGCAAAAACAAAAGGTCGTGTATCGTCAATGATGCACGACCTTTTTTGTTGACCCAATCGTTTTGCCAAATTCCCCCTTGTTTCAGGCAGGGGAGAGGGAATAGGTTATCTTCGGTTTGAATAGCTTTTGAGACAACGAAAAAAGGAATGGCATAAAACCATTCCTTTTTCCGTGTTTTAGAAGTAAGAAGATAATGAGGAGTATGTCGAATATGAAAAATAAGGGGGACGTAGGTTAATTATCTCTGAACACGACCGGAAGCGTCGCCGCCTGCCAGCTTTTCAACCTCGGCAACAGATACGCGGTTGAAGTCGCCCTCGATAGAGTGCTTGAGTGCGGAAGCCGCAACAGCAAACTCGATAGCGTCCTGAGTGGACTTGCCGTTCATCAGAGAGTAGATAAGACCGCCGCCAAAGGAGTCGCCGCCGCCAACACGGTCGGTGATGTGCAGATGGTAGGTCTTGGAGAAGCAGTAGTTGTCGCCGTCGTATAGCATACCGGCCCAGTCGTTATCAGAAGCGGAGATAGAAGTTCTCAGAGTGATAGCAACCTTTTCAAAGCCGAACTTGTCCTTGAGCTGCTTTGCAACAGACTTGTATGCCTCGTGGTCGAGCTTGCCGCCGTAAATATCGGTGTTCTCAGCCTCAATGCCGAAGACGTCCTTTGCATCC
>CAZNJJ010000060.1:0-10933 GCA_964573335.1 uncultured Oscillospiraceae bacterium
GGCTGTAACCTATCCCGAAATCGCCGCTATGCAGACCAGAGCCGTTATCAAGGCTGCTCTGAGCGTTCAGGCAAAGCACACCGAGTGGAAGCTCGTTCCCGAAATCATGATTCCGCTTGTAGGCGAGGTTAAGGAGCTGGCATTTGTAAAGAAGGTTGTTACCGACACCGCCGATGAGATAATCAAGGCGGCAGGTTCCGATATGAAGTATCTCGTAGGCACTATGATCGAGATACCCAGAGCTGCTCTCACTGCCGATGAAATCGCAAAGCAGGCTGATTTCTTCTCCTTCGGCACCAACGACCTCACCCAGATGACCTTCGGCTTCTCCCGCGACGACGCGGGCAAGTTCCTCGATGCTTATTACGACAGAAAGATTTACGAGAACGATCCTTTTGCCAAGCTCGATCAGAACGGCGTCGGCAAGCTGGTTGCCATGGCTGCTAAGCTCGGTCGTGAGGCTAATCCCGATATTCACCTGGGCATCTGCGGCGAACACGGCGGCGATCCTTCTTCCGTTGAGTTCTGCCACAAGACCGGTTTGGATTACGTTTCCTGCTCGCCCTTCCGCGTGCCGATTGCTCGTCTGGCTGCTGCTCAGGCTGCTATCAAGGAAATCAAGTAATATATCCCGATAACAAAACAACCTCCCCGTTCCTCAATGGAATGGGGAGGTTTTTGCTGCTTTGAGGCAAATTGAACCGGCTTTTCGCAAAATCGCAGGCGGAACAGCTGAACACCCGAAAACGGTCTAAAAGGTGCAAGAATCGCCTTGTTACAGCGGCGGCACTATCCGTCTCGCTTGAAAATCAGCCGAGAGATTTTGTCAACTGCATCACGCACTCGATATGGCAGGTTCTCGGGAACATATCCACCGCCTGCACCTTTTGAACGGAATATCCCGATTGGGAGAAAATCGCCGCGTCTCGGGAGAGGGTGGCGCTGTCGCAGGAGACATAGACTATTCGCTCGGGAGACATTTTCACCACCGTTTCGATAAGCTCGGCGGAACAGCCCTTTCTGGGCGGGTCGAGTATTATCACATCGGGGGCGAGTCCCTCGTTTGCAAGCAGTTTGGCGGCATCTGCCGCGTCTCCGCAGATGAATCTCGCGTTGGAAATGTTATTTTGCAGGGCGTTTTGCTTTGCGTTTTCGATTGCGGCGGGAATCACCTCAACGCCGATGAGGTTTTTCACCCGATTCGCCATGGAAAGCCCGATAGTACCGGTGCCGCAGTAGAGGTCGAGCAGGGTTTCGCCGCCTTTCAGCTCGGCAAATTCGGCGGCGATGCCGTATAGCCGCTCCGCGCCGCGGCGGTTCACCTGATAAAAGGAGAGCGGCGATATTGAAAAGGAAAGTCCGCAGAGAATATCGGTTATCGTATCGCTGCCCCAAATGGTTCGACAGCTTTTTCCGAGCAGAACATTGCTCTTTTCGGTGTTGACGTTTATTATCACCGAGGTTATTTTGGGGCAGGCGGCGATGAGTGCTTTGGCGAGAGTATCTTCTTGCGGAAGTGATTTGCCGTTGACGATAACAGTTACCATAACCTGTTCGGCAGCCTCGGCGAATCGGATAAAGAGAGAGCGAATCAAGCCGCTGTGGTTCTGCTCATCATAGACGGAGATGTTGTTTTCGTCTGCCCAGCGGCAGAAAGCCTTGCAAATATCACCGAAAAACTTGGGGTGGAGCAGGCAATCTTTTGTTTCTATCACACGGTGGGAACGCTTTGCGAAAAATCCCGCCACCGTTTTGCCGTTTTCTCGGCGAATCGGATATACCGCCTTGTTGCGGTAGCGGTTTTCCGGCGGGGAAGCTATTGCCGCAAGCGGCTCGATGTCCAGCTTTCCGATGCGGCGGATATTTTCGCGCACCCAGCCGCTTTTTATCTGCAATTCCCGCTCATAGGAGATATGGCGCAGAGAACAGCTTCCGCAGCTTTTGAATATGGGGCAGTCGATTTCGCGTCGGCTGTCGGCGGGGGAGAGCAGCTCTTCGATTATGCCGAAAGCGTATCTCGGCAGAACCTTGACCACCCTTGCCTTTATTCTGTCGCCGGGTGCCGTCATCGGAACAAACACCGCCGCACCGTCAAATCTGCCTATTCCGTTTCCGTCGTTGGTGAGGTCTGTTATTTCCAGCTCGATAATGTCGTTTTTCTTCAGCATTGCAACCTCCGTGTTATATCAGACCGAGCGTTTTGAGAACGAATGAGCCGATAAATATAGTCACTATCGAAACGGCAGTGGTGAATACCACCATTTCGGCGGCGAGAGTTCCGTCGGCGTTCATTCCGTCTGCCTGCGCCGCGCTGGCGGTGGCACATGGCATCGAAAGAATAAGAAAGGGAGCGCAGAGGTAAGCGCCCTTTAATCCCACCGCTATCGAGAGCAGAGTTCCCATGAGGGGCAGAACCACCAGCTTAGCAAAGGCGGAAACGGCGGTCAGCTTGATGTTTCTCACCGCGTTTTTAAAGTTGAGCTGCGCCCCAACCGTGAACATCGCCACAGTTGAACCTGCCGAGGCAAGGCTGTAAACAGGCTTTTCTATCACCTGAGCGAGAGGGATATTCAGCAGATTAAAGGTCATTCCCACCAAAAAACCGTCTATCAGCGGATTTGTGATTATTTTTTTGGCTACCGCCGCGAGATTTGGGCGGGTTTTCTCTTTATCGTTGTAAACCGAGAACACCAAAACCGAAAGCAGGTTGTAAAGCGGAACCACAAACACCACCAAAACTGCGGCGGGGCCTGCCGCTTCTTCACCGCAGAGACTTATCGCAAAGGGAATACCCATCAAAACGGCGTTTGAGCGGAAAGAGCCCTGTATCATAACGCCGATTCTGCCGCGCTGACTTGTAAAATGCGGGGCGATAAAGGACATGAGCGCTATCATCAACAGCAGACAAACCAGCGTCACTCCGATAACGCGGGGGTCAAAATCCCTTGTGAAATTTGAGGTGTAGGCGGTTTTGAACATAACCAGCGGCAGAAAGATGTTAAAGCAGACTTTGTTAAACTGCTTGACCGATTTTTCCTCCATCAAGCCGAAAAGTCTCACCGAATATCCGGCAGCTATGATGACAAAGCTGGGTATTACCGCGTTTATGCAAAAAATCAGATTTTCCATTTTAAATGCCCCCCGAGAGCGGATTTACGCAATTTATCTTATCATTATATAATAACACGGTTTTTCGGCAAATGGTATAGCGGCGTTAAGAATAATTAACGGTCAAAGGCGGTTTATTTTTGGAATCGGCTGTGGTATCATTAAAAGCGATACAGCATTTTATTTGGGGAGAATTTTGATGCTTTTAACATTAAACGGCGTAGGAAAGAGTTTTGGCGCCGAAAAAATATTCGAGAATATAAACGCCGCGATAAACGAGGGTGAGCGCATCGCCCTTATCGGGCCTAACGGCGCGGGAAAAACCACCCTGCTCAACATCATAGCCGGCGGCGAGTTTGATGAGGGCGATATTGCCCGTGCCCCCGATTTGAAGGTGGGCTATCTCAGGCAGAACGGCGGACTCTCGGCAAACGGCACTATCGAGAGCGAGATGCGCCGCGCGACAGGCGAGGTCTGGGCGGTGGAAGAAGCCATGCTCGACACCGCCGATAAAATGTCGGCGCTGAATCACACCACCGATGAATACAAACGGCTCGAGGAGGATTATCACCGCCTTGAGATGAAATTCACCAGCCTTGACGGTTATCAGGCTCAGGTGAGGATAAACACCGTGCTCAACGGCATGGGTTTCGGCTCTTTTGACAGAAAAACGCCGGTGGATACCATGTCGGGCGGCGAAAGAACCCGTCTGATGCTCGCAAAGCTCCTGGTGGAGGAGCCTAAGCTGCTTATTCTCGACGAGGCTACCAACCACCTTGATTTTAAAATGCTCGCGTGGCTTGAGGAATATCTGCAAGGCTACAAGGGCGCGATACTCACCGTTTCGCATGACAGATACTTTTTGGACAGAGTGACCGATATAACGTGGGAAATCGAAAATCTTTCGCTTGTGAGCTATCTCGCGCCTTACAGCAGGTATCTTGTCCTCAAGAAAGAGCGCTATGAGCGCATGGAAAAGGAATACGAGCGCTATATAAACGAGGTTGCCCGCCTGCAGGAATACGCCGACAAAAACATGGCGCGCGCCTCCACCTCGCAGAGCGCCAAGAGCCGTCTGCGTATGATAGAGCATCTCGATGAGGCGCAAAAGCCCTATCTGCCGCCCAAGCCCCCGAAAATGAATTTCACCCCCAAACTGCGCCCCGTTTCCGATGTTTTGATAGCCGAGGGATTGGAGATAACGGTGGGCGGCGGCGAGAATAAGCGTGTTCTGCTCAAAAACGGCGATATTCATATAAAGCGTGGAGAGCGGGTCGCGATAATAGGCGAAAACGGCACCGGAAAATCCACCCTGCTGAAAACGCTTGAGGGCAAGCTCCCGCTGCAAAAGGGGAATATCGAGTTCGGGAAAAATGTTCAGCTTTCCTGCTTTGAACAGGACTCCTCCGACCTTCATTCCGAAAAAACCGCCCTTATGGAATTGTGGGACAGATTCCCACTTGCCGTTGAGCAGGAGCTGCGAACTCTGCTCGGCGGCTTGCAGCTCATAGGGGAAGAAGCGTTTAAGACGATAGGGGTTTTGTCGGGCGGCGAGCGCGCCAGAATAAAGCTCGGCATAGTGATGCTGGAGCATGGCAATCTCCTGCTGATGGACGAGCCTACCAACCACCTTGATATTCCCGCAAAGCAGGCGTTGGAAGAAGCGCTTTCCGCCTTTGAGGGAACTTTGGTGATAGTTTCGCATGACAGATACCTTCTCTCCCATCTGCCGACCAGGATAATCCGTATGGCAGACGGCAGCTTGGAGAGCTTTTCGGGCGGATTTGAGGAGATGCAGAAAAAGCTCGCCGAGCGGGAAGAAGAAAAGAAGCTCTCTGCCGTTAAGCCGGTAAAGACCGAGGGCGAGGAGAAAAAGCAGTATTATCGCTCAAAAGCACAGCGGAGTGCCGAGGTTGCGGCGCAAAAGCGGCTGGCACAGCTCGAAAAGGATATTGAGGACACCGAGGTGCTCATCACCGAAACGCAGGAGCGCATGGCTCACCCCGATGTCTGCGGGGACTACGAAAAGCTGTCGGAGCTTTCTGCCGAGATAACCCGTTTGGAGGGCGTTTTGGGAGAATATTACCGGCAGCTTGACGAAATGCTTTAAAATCGGGTTTCGGCTCGATATATAAAAAGACTATCTTTTATGACAAAGGCGGCGACAGTGTATGAAAATCGAGTGGAGCAGAAGATATACCACGATAGCGGTTTATGCCTTTTTGGTGTTGGCGGCTTCGGCGGCGGCATATCTTGTGATGAGCAACATCATCGCGGTGCTGAAATTTCTTGATGGCTTTTTTAAGCCGATACTGCCGATAATCTACGGCTTTGCGGTGGCTTATCTGATAAACCCGATAATGGTTTGGGCAGAGCGGCTGTTTATGCGCGTTGAGCGCTATAAAAAGCTCAGCCGAAAAAGCCAAAGGGCGTTGTCGCTTTTGGCGGCATATCTTATCACGATAGCCGTTTTGACGATATTCATGGTGATAGTAATGCCTCATGTCATAAGCAATATCGCAACGATGTACAGCCAGTTACAATCCTATGTAGCGGCGGCGGAGCGGTTTGCCAATATGCTGCTTGACGCAATTCCAGATGACCTTATCTCGCCGGATATAGCAAATCAACTGGCTGATTTGGCGGGAAGCAGCGTTCAAAAGCTGATAAACTGGCTGGCGGATTCCGCGCCTAAGCTGCTGGGATTTGCGGTTCAGCTCGGAAACGGCATAATCACCGGATTTTTGGCGGTGATGGTGTCTATCTACCTTCTCGCCGCAAAAGAACGGTTTATGGCACAGCTCAAAAAGATGCTCTGCGCCTTTATGTCTATTAAAAAGGTGGAGAGAATGGCGCATATCTCCCGCCTCACACATCAGATGTTCGGCGGCTTTATCACCGGCAAGATAATAGATTCCACCATAATAGGAATACTCTGCTTTATCGGCTTGAGCGTGATGAAGATGCCCAACGCCGTGCTGGTCAGCTTTATAGTGGGCGTTACCAACGTTTTGCCCTATTTCGGACCTTTTATCGGCGCTGTCCCGGGATTTTTGCTGATAGCGATAATCTCACCCGTGCAGGGATTGGTGTTCCTTGTGTTTATACTTGTTCTTCAGCAGATAGACGGCAACATCATCGGACCGATGGTGCTGGGAGATTCTATCGGACTTTCCGCCTTTTGGGTGGTGTTCGCCATACTTTTCTTCGGCGGAATATTCGGTATTCTCGGAATGTTTATCGGCGTGCCGACCTTCGGCGTAATCTACACCCTCATGCGGGAATGGATATGCGCCCGTCTGAGCGAAAAGAATATGTCAACCGATACAGACGACTATATCAAATACCCTGCCGATAACTGAAAAGGGGATAAGGCATGGATAAAACAGAATGGGCAAAGGAGTTTTTCAAGGACGAGGGCTATTCGATAAAAACCACCGGTGTCGTTATCGAAGAGGTAAAACCCGACTACGCCGTTTGCTCGCTTGATATAACCGAAAATCACAAAAACCGAAACGGCGTTGTGATGGGCGGGGCGATATTCACGCTGGCGGATTTGGCTTTTGCCGCCGCTTCAAACGCGGGCGGGGTGCCAACCGTCACCTTAAACGCGAATATCACCTATCTCGCCCCCGCCGTTTGCCAAAGGCTGACGGCTGCCGCCATTTGCGAACATTCCGGCAGAGGAAGCTGTGCTTTTCGGGTTGAGGTGAAAGACGAAAACGGCAAGCTGATTGCCGTTTCCGCAATGACAGGCTATCGCCGACAGTGAAAAAACAAAACCGCGCAAAAATCGGCAAAGCGATTTTTCAACGCGGTTTTGTGTTGCTGCAAGTTTTGCGAAAAAGGCTTATTCTTCTTTTTCGCCGTTTTCTTTAACGGCATCATCTATCATGCGGATAAGCTCGAGGGCGCTGCGAAAGCATTGCTCGTTTTGCCCCTCTATCCATTTTACCGTTCCCTGCCAGGTGTTGTTCTGATTGTATGCCACCTGAACCACAAAGGTATTTGTTTTGCTGTTAGCGCTCATTCTTCAACACCGCCTTAATGGAAATTCTCTTTTAAACAAGCTCATTATAGCATAGCGGCGGCGGAATTTGCAACCGAAAAGCGGTCAGCCGCCGCTCGCAGGAATAAGAATATGAAAGTCACAGAAAAATGATTTTATATGTAACTTTGTCATAAAAAGTATGGAAATTTGTTGAAAAACCTCTTATAATATATAATGAATATATTTTTGAATAAGTGAAACCTAATGTGCCGGAGGTAAATTTATGGATTTTGATACTGACAGTAACTTTGCGGCAGAAAAGCGTCAAAAACTTTATATATCAATGTTCGGCAGATTTGAGCTGCGTGTGGGCGATGTTGTCATAAACGACAGTTTAAACCGTTCCCGCAAGATGTGGAATCTGCTCGCCTATATGATAGTCCATCGTGACAAGGCGATTGCACAGCAGGAGTTTATCGACACGCTCTGGGGAGATGATGACGGACAGAATCCGATTAACGCCCTCAAGACCCTGCTCTACCGCATCAGAATACTGCTCGAACCGCTTCAGGAGGCATACGGCGCGGAATTTATACTCTCACAGCGCGGCTCCTATCGGTGGAACGACGAAATAGACTGCGTTTTGGATATAGATGAGTTTGAAGCGGTCTGCAAAAGCGCCTCTCGCGGTGATGTTCCGCTGCAAAAGCAGTTGGAGCTTTATTCTGCCGCGTCGCAGCTTTATAAGGGGGATTTTCTGCCCAAACTGAGTATGGAATTTTGGGCGGTGCCAATATCGGTTCATTATCACTCGCTCTATCTCACCGTGATAAAGCGCTATGCCGAGCTGCTTGAGCAAAACGGTATGTATGCGAAAATGTCCGATGCGGTTTCCCGCGCGATAGAGATAGAGTCGCTTGATGAAGACCTGCATTGTTTGCAGATACGCGCTCTTATCCATCAGGGAAAGGATTCTGCCGCGCTCAACTATTACAACAAGGCTACCGATATGCTTTATCGCAATCTGGGTGTGCGCCCCTCTCAGGCACTCAGAGAGCTGTATGATGAGATGATGAAGGCTCAGGAATCTATGGAAACCGATCTCGGCATTATTCAGCGGCAGTTGAGCGAGGTAGAGGCGCTTCCCGGTGCTTTCGTCTGCGAATACGGATTCTTTAAAATGGCATATCGCCTTGAGGCAAGGCGTGCGATAAGAGCGGGACAATCGGTGTTTATCGCGCTTTTCACCGTGCTGAACGGCGCGGGGGAGATACCCGAGCTGGATACCCTCAACACCGCTATGGACCAACTGCTGGAGGCGCTTAAAAACAGCCTGCGAAAGGGCGATGTTGTTTCTCGATACAGCGGTATGCAGTATGTTGTGATGCTGCCGGCACTCACCTATGAGGACGGCGAAAAGGTAATGGCGAGAATAGCCAACAATTTCAATAAATACAACAGGCGCCAGCTTGTTAAACTGCATTATAAGCTCCAACAGCTTGAGCTGCCCGGAGACATCAACGCCTGAAACGGCTTTTCGGCGCTTTTGGGCAAAAGGCGCTCTGATTTGAAGATTAGCGAAAAGAGGTGCTGAAATGGCGGCTGTATACTATTACCCTTCCACCGCTATCAGAGTTTGCGTTGATGATATAAACGGCTCTCAAATCAGCGGTAGAGCCTATTGCGCTCAGATTGAGAAAACCTTTCATTTCGGAGATATAGTTGAGCTTGTTCTCGAGATGGAAAACATATTTGATGAAAGAGGCTATCCCGATGCTTTTCAGATAAAGCGCAGTTTTATTCAAAAGGAACATGAAACGATACCCTTTGACCAAAAGCTCGAAAAGCATAAACAGATGCGGCAAAAATGCAATATTCCGCAGAATATGGGTGAAACAGCTACATTTTTGGTGTATGTCATGTCCCGCCGAAACAGCAGTTGGCAGGGCAGGGTGGAATGGCTCAACGACGGTGAGATAACCTCGTTTGACAGCGCCTTACAGTTTTTGCGGCTGGCAGACAGCAAGCTGGTTCGCCACGAAAAGCTCAACGATGAGCGAAAAGAGCCTTAAAGGAGAGAAACGTGAATATACAGATATTCGGCAAGGCAAAATGCTTTGATACAAAAAAGGCGGAGAGATTTTTTAAAGAGCGGGGGATAAAATTCCAGTTTATCGACTTAAATTCCAAGGGAATGAGCCGCGGTGAGCTGGAATCGGTTAAAAAAGCCGTAGGCGGTTTGGAATCGCTGATAGACGAAAAAGCCGCCGATGCCGCTTTGGTGAAATATCTCGCCTACGAGCAGGACAAATTCGATAAGCTGCTCGAAAATCCCAAGCTGCTGAAAACCCCTGTCGTGAGAAACGGCAGACAAGCTACCGTGGGCTTTTGCCCCGATGTGTGGAAAGGCTGGGAATAAGCAATTCCGATTTGAAAACGACCGCGAAAAAGAGGGGCGCTTAAAAAGCGCCCCTCGATTTGTTTTCTGTTCAGATTTTGAAATCTATATGCTGAATCGTTCCCGCGGTTCCGTTTTCTCTGAGGAATACGCCGGTTTTAGCCGCCTGCGCTCCCTCAAAGCCGTTTTCATCGGCTAAAACAGCCTGCGTTTTCTGGCTGCCGAGGAATATCGCTCCGACTCCCGCCTCTGAAAGCGAAAGGAGACGAGCGCCGCCCTGACCTGCCTTTACCCAAACCGAAAGGCTTTTGAAAATCGAATCCGATTCGTCTATCCAGCCGTTTTTATCCTCGTCATATTGAGCGAGGTCGGCAAAGCCGTCGCCGCTTTTTGTTCCGAAAAGTTCCGAGCCGTTGTTGATAACGCCGTCGCCGTTTTTGTCAAAAGCCAAAAATCCGCTCTTTTCGCCGAGAGAGGACATTTTTTCGGCTATTCCGTCGGAGTCGAGGTCGAAATAGAAAGAAACGTCCGATATTTCGGCGGAATCGGTATCGAGGTTTATCACAAGCGGGTCGGTCATCACTGTTTCGGCGCCTATTGATTCATAGGCGGCGGCAAAGCTGCGGGACATTTCCAGCGTTATGTTAAAGTCTATCTGCCGCCCGTCGGAGGTGACAACAGTTCCCACCGAGCGATAGGCGGTATGTTCACTTCCCGCGATAAATCCCGAGGAAACAGTCTGCCGAGTCCAGCGCCCGTTTTGAGCGCCGCTCTCGGAGCTTTTCAGCTCAATGCGGTTGAACTGCGCCGCCATGATATTTGTAGTTCCAAAGCTGAAAGAGGCGCTCTGCTCTGCCGAAAAGCCTTTTATTCCCTTAAAAGCTATCTCGTTTTGATATGCGGGAGTCGTTTTCTTGCCGCTCCTGTTTCTGTTGAGCATTTCGAGCATACGCTTGAGCATGGCAATTTCGGGGTCTTCTTCCGCATTGTAGTCAAATTCCTTCATATAGCTGTTCATGCCGGCGAGCTGAGATGCGAGCTGCTGGGTCATCAAGCCGTTGCTGCCGTTGTTGTTCTTGCCGGTGACATCTTTCGACTCGGTATAGTTGTGGGTAATATCATTTTTGTCGGTGCGCTCGATGCCGTTTCCGCAGGAAGAAGAAAACACAGCGGAAGACCCCTCTATCTCAACAGTGGAAGTCTTGACAGAGGTGGTCGAAATTCCGGTGTTGGTATGATTGTTTCCGTAATATCTGGTTATTGTGGTGTTGTTATCCACCGCCGAGCTTTTGTAGCTGCGGGTGGAGTTCATCTGAATAGTGCTGTTGTCGATTTTCATGCCGATAGTCCTCCATCTGCCCTAAAAGACTATAAGCGAAAGCTCTTGTTAAAAATATAATCGTATCCAAGCGACGGAAATTAACCCTAAAGGCAAA
>CAZNJJ010000061.1:0-680 GCA_964573335.1 uncultured Oscillospiraceae bacterium
TGCCGAGGGCGGTAAAAAAGAGGCTTCCGCACAGGCAGACGATCTGCATGACGAGACTTCCGGCAGAGGGAAGCAGCGCGTCCCACAGGTCGATCACAAAGCCGAAGAGCAGAGACACCGGCAGCTGCAAAAGAATCTTGATATACTGCTTTCGCTCGCTCAGAATCAGCTCGGCGGCAATGTTGACAATGTAGAAAACAATACTGAGCGTACCAAGGCTCAGCGGTACGAGGTTCGTTGCTACATAGGGAATACTGTTGATGGGCGAAACGCCCATTTCGCATTTCACGCACAAAACAATTCCGAATCCCAGCAGAATCGCACCCACGATGTAGAGAAGAATACGGTGGAATATGGATACACAAGCGCTGTTACCTTTATTTTCAGCCATTTTGTTCACCTTCAGTTTCCTTTTCCGGCAGTTTCCAAAGAAGTCCTGCCGGTTGTATCCGTTCGTCTGCCGACAGTGATGCCATTAGCATATTATCATTTTAAAGTATAACTAAAGGCACTTGCTGTTGCAAGTGCCTTCTTGGTGCCGCTGACGGGGGTCGAACCCGTATGGTGTTTCCACCGAGGGATTTTGGGATTGCTGTCATTGGCTATTTCGCTATGTAATTCAGTATGGTGCCGCTGACGGGGGTCGAACCCGTATGGTGTTTCCACCGAGGGATTTTGGG
>CAZNJJ010000061.1:780-10786 GCA_964573335.1 uncultured Oscillospiraceae bacterium
GTATGGTGCCGCTGACGGGGGTCGAACCCGTATGGTGTTTCCACCGAGGGATTTTAAGTCCCTTGCGTCTGCCTGTTTCGCCACAGCGGCAAAAAATACTAATATATTTTACAACGGTGGGTTTGATATGTCAACCCAAACGGTTGAAAAGCCCGCTTTTTCGGCATATAATATATGTGTAATTCTTGAAAAGGGGGGGCGGCATGAAAAAGTTTTCTTCGCTTATTACAGCGCTTTTTGCCGTGATTCTGCTTTGCTGTGCTGTTTGCGCGGACGATGATGCGCCGCTTCCGCAGATAAATGTTGACGATATATTCTTAGCCGAAAAAAATTCTCTGCCTAAGAGGCTTGAGCGCTCGGGAGAATCACTACGTCTGGAGATTGAACCGGGCTCAACACTGTATTTCTCTATCGAAAACGCAAGGCGCGCCGAGGACCTCAACGGATTCAGGGCGGTGACGACATGGAGCAAGGGGGAGGAATATATCCTCACTCCGAGAATAGAATACCGTGAGGTGATGGACTGCGACGGCGAAACCTCGCTCGGCTACCGCTATGTTATCTCTATGGGAATGACCGATGCCCTCGACGATGACGCTCACACCCTGCGCGGAACTATCAAGCTGGCACAGCGCAGAAATCAAAAGGTTCCCACCGTTTCTTTCACGCTGCTGCTCAAAAAGAATGCCGAAACAGGCGATTATCACGCGATAAACAGCAATTCGCAGAACATTTGGATAGATTTTACCAACGATGACGGCTCTGCAACTATCTTGTTCTACGACTTTGGGTATTTCGATATAGATGTTCAAGGGCAGGGCGCGCTCAATATCGGGTGCAGTATTCTGCCGATAACCGATATTCAGGAGCGGTATCGCGGGGCGGAGCTGAGATTCATCAGGTGGAGCAGTTCGCCGGTGTTTGACCATGTGGGAAGACTGGTTATCCCCGCCGAGGAGGAGGAATTCCTCTACGAGCTGAAGGGCGGAAAGCTGCTCGAATGTGTTGACTGCTATCAGCCGCAGGAAATGGCATTTGTGGTGAATACAAGGAGGTTGGAGGGATTTGTCATTTCCGATAGACCGCTTCACCCCAACGCCAACCCTCAGCCCGAGCCCAATCCGCCGACAGGAGCCGCGGTTTGATTTCGATTGGGCGTTTTAACGATGATGGAATAATTATGCTGTTTATTTTCCTTAATTTACCGCCGAAATGCAGTAAAATAGGTCGTTTTATGCACTTGTAATTTAGAGAAGCAAGTGATAATATATGCTTGTGAGGATATTCCATTAAAAGGAGGATTTTTTATGAAAAAGCTCATGTCGGCGCTGTTGGCATTGACTGCGCTCACGGCTATGTCGGCTGTGTCTTTTGCCGCCAAGCCCACCGCATCGGACGTCGGTAAAATTTATATTAAAGAGGACGACGACGACGATTATTACACCGACGAGGTAGATACACTCGCCCCCGGAGAGACAGGCTGGGTGTTTATCGGAATTTATGACAAGGACAATGAAGATTCTAAGGAAAAGCCGCACGGCATCTCGATAACCGACGGTGAGTTTACCGCTTCCGGCGAGACTCCCGACGACGATGATGAGGACGGCAAGGAGTATAAGGCTAAAAAGCTCATCTCTCTTTCGAGCCGTGCCGAAAAGAAAAAGATAGACAGCACCGAGCCTAAATACGGTTGGTTTGCAAAGCTCACCGTTAAAAAGATAAGCTCATCCAAATATCCCGAGGACGGATATGACGTTTCTACCCCAATCGAGTTTAAATATGAATGGGACTATGACAACGGAGACGAAGATGTTGAGCTCGAGCTTAAAAGCATAGAGTATGAGGACTCGGACGATGAGTTTGAGGATAAGCTCAAGCGCTTTGAGTTTGACAAGGACGATGATGTTGATATTGACCTGCCCGATGACGGCGGCACCTTTACCGGAACCGCAAGAAAGGATTTCGATATTGTCGCCTCGATGAACACCAAGGTGAACAATTCTCTGCTCAACAAGTATCCCAATGCGGATATATGCTTCTTTAACGGAAACGGAGCAAATTTTCCTGTAAACAACGGTCGTTTGACCTTTAATGCTAATGCCGGCGACTACTGCTACAAGGTTGACAGCAACGGCAAGCTGGTTGATATGAGCTCGAGCTGGTCTAACTCGCAGAACGCTTTTGTCATTAAGACTACCGTTATCGGAAAGTACATCATTTCCGACACAAAGCTGTCTACCTCGGTGACCACCACCGTTGACAGCGATAAGCCCTCCATCAACGAATACATCGGCGCTGTCGCTCCCGGAACCACGCTTACCGCTCCCACCGGTTCCCGCACCTACACTGTTGTGGCGGGAGATTCGCTTTGGGGAATCGCGCAGAGACAGCTCGGCAACGGCTGGCGTTATCCCGAGATAGTTTCTCTCAACAATCTGAGAAGCAATTTCATCTATGCAGGACAGGTTCTGGTTCTGCCCAACGCTTAAATTTTTAAAAATAACCTGACCCATCGGGAGCTTCTCGATGGGTTTTGGCTATATGGAGGAAGTATATGAGAAAACTGTTCAACTGCCTGCTGATGCTTTCTCTCCTGCTGATGCTCAGCGTTGACTGCTTTGCCATTTCCCGAGGAAAGGCGTATACCGAGGATAACGGCTATTATGACGAAGAGATAAAAACCGCTGCGCCCGGTGACAAGATTTACATAGCGATAACCCAAAAGAGCGACGAAGAAAGCGATTTTGAGATAAAAAGCACCAATATCCCCAAAACCGCAAAAATTACAAGCATGACTACCATCGGATTTAT
This sequence comes from uncultured Oscillospiraceae bacterium, assembly GCA_964573335.1. Taxonomy (GTDB): domain Bacteria; phylum Bacillota; class Clostridia; order Oscillospirales; family Ruminococcaceae; genus Yanshouia. Next base: position 3,592 of record CAZNJJ010000061.1, read on the forward strand.
CGACGATAAGAAATACAAGCTCATTTCCACCGGAGAGGTGGATATAGAGTCGGAGGAGGTAGCCGACGGAATCGAATGGTATTTTGCCGTTATTCCGGTGAAATCCTACGATATAGAGAAATTCCCGGAGGACGGCTGCAGCATTGAGGGAAAGCTGAAAATCACCCGCAAGAGCGGAAAGAGCTTTACGATAGATTTGGGCAAGTCATTGGATTCAATATCCTTTTCGGAGGCAAATTCCCGAAAGAAGCTGGAAAAAGAAGCACAGCTCTACCGATTTGATACCGGCGACAAGATTTCGTTGGAATTTCCCAACGGCAAGGGCAGATTCACCGCGACAGCCAAAAAGGATATAAACGTCACCGCGGGAATGAACCACACAAAAATATCCTCGATAACCCGCCAAAACGATGATGTGAATATGGTGTTCTTTAGAGGAAACGGAGCAAAGTTTGATGATGTTCGCAAGCCGAAGCTGATAATCGACGCAGATGATGACTGGTATCTCTATGAGATAAAGAGCGGAAATTCTCTGCGGGACAGAAGCGATTATTATGACGATGATGAAAACGCGTTTGTCATAGAGACCAATGTATTGGGCAGCTACGTCATAGCCGACGAACCGCTCGATTATGACGATGATGACTATGACGATGATGATGACAAGGACGATGAAGACGACTATGAGTACGCCTACATCGACGATGGCGACGATGAGGATTATAACGACGATGATGATTATGATTTCGTGCTGATAAATCCGACTACCGGAGCTGCCGTGTAAACCGAAAAATAACCTTTGCCGACAGGCAAAGGTTATTTTTTATGCTTTATAGGGCTTTCCATAGCCTATCTGCGGGGAAATCTGTGCCTGCCGAGCGGCAAAAATGGCATATCATACAGTTTTTTGCCGCGATAGAGGAATAACAAATCTGCCATAAAGCCGAAAAACAGTAAAGTTGATATAGTGGAAGCTATACCAAACCGCAAATCACATCGGCAGAAAGCCGATTTCAGTTGACACGGTCGGTGTAGGTGGTTTCGTTTGTCAGCATATCGGCAACGCCGTCTGTTATCAGATAGCTGACAACGTAGGTTCTGTCGATTTCGCCGCCCTCCCACGGTCTCGCGTAGCTGAATGTAAAGGTGACGATGCCGTCGTTTATCGTTTCAAATTTGTAGATGCGTTTTCCACCCGCGCCGAGAACAGTCGGGTCGGACGACTGCGGTTCGTGATAACTGTTTTCCAGTTCCTTTACCATGTCGGGCTGCTCAATCGTGTAGCTCCAGCTGTAACCAGTGGTGGGATTTTCGTCAAGCTCGATTGTGAAAACACGCTTGCTGTTCGCGGCGGAGCAGCCGCACAAAAGTACTATTGCCGTTATAGCCGAGATAAATTTTTTCATGCCAAAACCTCCTTGCTTATAATTTCAGTGGGGAATTTTCCCGAAATTGCTGCGCGAATTATTAAAAAACGCTAAAGCTGTTGACTTATATATAATTATAGTAGTATTCTTTTAACAAAGAAAGAGGGGATTTTAAATGAGATATGAAATAAAATGTGAGCCGTTTCCGATAGTTGTCTGCCATCTTGAGGACAGGGAACAGATGATAACCGAAAAAGGCTCGATGGTGTGGATGTCGCCCAATATGAAGATGGAAACAAAGGGCGGCGGCATGGGAAAAATGTTCTCCAAGATGATTTCGGGAGAGAGTATGTTCCAGAATGTTTATACCGCTCACGGAAACGGAATGATAACATTCGGTTCCAGTTTCCCGGGAAAGATTCTCCCTATCGAAATCTCCGGCGGAAATGAAATCGTTGTGCAGAAAAGCGCTTTTCTCGCTTCCGAAGCTGGAGTTTCGCTCTCGATTCATTTTAACAAGAAGTTCGGCGCGGGTCTGTTCGGCGGCGAGGGATTTATAATGCAGAAGCTGTCCGGCAAGGGAATGGCATTTGTCGAGATAGACGGCGACGTTGTGGAATACAAACTGGAAGCGGGTCAGCAGATAATAGTTGACACCGGAAATGTCGCGGGATTTGAGTCCACCGTTTCTATTGATATACAGTCGGTGCCGGGTGTGAAAAACGCTCTCTTCGGCGGAGAGGGACTGTTCAACACGGTTTTGACAGGTCCCGGAAAGATTTGGCTGCAAACAATGCCTATCGTGAATGTGGCTAATTCCATTCGCCCCTACATACCTACCGGAAATTGAGTATACGAAAAAAAGGCGGGAGTAAATGCTCCCGCCTCTTTTTATGAAATAAAATCGGTATTTCAAGCGCTGCCGCAATCGGCAGAATAAAAGTTTTTGCCACGCTTTTTTCAAAAAGCGGGAGCGGCTTTACGGATTGCAGTTTCCGCAGGGGGAATAGCCTTTTGCTATGACCGCGCTCCTGCCGCCGTAAAAGCTCTGCTTGTTGCTTTCTTTCATGCGCTTTACGCTGTGGCAGTAGGGATAGTGGAATTTTTTGGTGTTGCGGTTGAGGATATAGCTTGCAGAAGCAGCTTCGCTCTGGGATTTTGGGATAGGCTCGGTGCGGTAGGAGTAGGTTATTTCCGAGGAAACAGCGGGGCGGGCGCTTTGCGATTCGCTTTTTGAAAACGAAAAGGAAAGGCTTTTGCCGTCGCTCTTGCAGATAATATCGCCGCGCAAATCGGTGCGAAATACGGTGGCGCCCGCATCACGCAGGCGGCTGAGGGTGTTTTCGGTGGGGTGACCGTAGCTGTTTTGACTTCCGACGGAAATGACGGCGTATTTAGGCATTATCGCGCGCAGAAAGGGGTATGTTGAGGAACTGTCGCTCCCGTGATGACCGACTTTCAGCAAATCGGCGGAAAGTTCGCTCGCCAAGTCGGAATTCAATACCGCCTGTTCCGCCGCACGCTCGGCATCACCGGTGAAAATAAAGGAATTTTCACCGTGGGTGAGCTTCAGTATTATCGAGGAATCGTTGGCATCGGCAGAGGCGTTTATTCCCAGAATTTTTATGTCAGCTCCGCCCAGATGATAGCTGTCTCCCGCCTTCGGAATTGTTATTCCGCCGCCGTTTTTGTCGGCATAGCGGGCAAAATCCCGAAAGGCATCGCTGTCAAAGTCGGTGACGGGGCAGAGGGTGAGAGAGGATTCGGCAAAACTGAGGGCGGCGGGTATTCCGCCTATATGGTCTTCGTGCGGGTGGGTGGCGACTGTAATATCCAGTTGTTCTATCGAGAGATTTTTCAGCAGAGTGTAAATAAGCTGAGAATCGGCTTTGTTTCCGCCGTCGATGAGCATATAATGTCCGTCGCAGGAGATGAGGGCGGCATCTGCCTGACCTACATCAATAAAGCGTATCTCCAGTGAAGAAGCGGTATCCTGCTCGGCGGCTGCGGCGCAAATCGGCAGGGAAAAGATAAGACAGAGAGAAAGAAGCAGTGATAAGCATTTTTTAAACTGTGTTCGCATTGTTTTTACCTCCCGTTGCCGTAATCGGAATAACATGATAGAATAGGTTGTAATCAGATTCTACCGCTGTGGGAGATAATAATTTGTCGAATAATGTCGAATCACGCGAAAGGGGAGAATTTTCATGGAACAGCCGAAGATACGCTCGCAATTTCGTTTGGCGGTCGGCAATGCGCTCTATGGCGGCGCAAAAAAGCTGTGGTGGCTCAAAAACGCCGAACTGCTGTCTGTTTATCGCAAGGACGAGCCGCTGGAATATGAGTGCTTCAGCCACAAGACTCCGCTTTTGCGGCAGCTGAAGGGCGCGGATATGCAGCTTCAGATAAACAAGGTGGCAAATCTCAAATTGGCTGCCGAGCGGCTGCATGGAGTGATAATTCAGCCGGGGGAGATATTCAGCTACTGGTATCTTATCGGCAATCCCACAAAAAAGCGCGGCTATCAGAGCGGAATGGTGCTGAAAAACGGCAAGGTTACGGCGGGAACAGGCGGCGGACTGTGCCAACTGTCGAATATGATATTCTGGCTGGCACTGCACTCCCCGCTGACGGTTATCGAGCGGCACAGGCACGGCTATGACGTTTTCCCCGACAGCAACCGAACTCAGCCGTTCGGCAGCGGAGCCACCTGCTTTTATCCCCATGGCGATTTGATGCTGAGAAACGACACCGAGGATACCTTTCAGCTCTTTACGGTGGTGGGAGAACAGTATCTCTACGGACAGCTCAGAGCCGACGCGCCTATGAAATACCGCTACGAGATAGAGGAGCGGGAACACAGGATAACCCGTGAATACTGGGGCGGAAATGTGCGCTCAAACGAGCTTTATCAGCGGATATTCACAGCCGACGGAGTTTGCGCCGGTGAGCGGCAGGTGGTGAAAAACTCGGCGATAATGATGTATGAGCCGTTTTTGAGCGACAAAAGCGGCGAAAATGAGGAGAGAAAAGGGTTCTCGCTGTGAAAATGACGGATTTTATTCCCGAATTTTAGAGAAAATGCTTTTTAACCCTTTTCTAACGCGAAATTTTTTGATATAATATTATGCGATATAATGCGGGCTGAGAAAAAATTTGCCCCGTTTGATTATAATTTGATTTATTTAAGATTTGAGGGATTATTTATGTCGGGACATTCTAAGTGGAGTACAATAAAGCGCAAAAAGGGCGCGGCTGACGCTAAGCGCGCAAGCGTTTTCACCAAAATCGGACGTGAGATAGCTGTTGCGATAAAGGCGGGCGGCGGCGACCCGAATTCCAATTCCAAGCTGCGTGACCTTATCGCCAAGGCTAAGGCAAACAATGTCCCCAATGATAATATCGACCGCCTTATCAAAAAGTGCATCGGCGGTGAGGACAAGAGCAACTACGAGGAAATGACCTACGAGGGCTACGGTCCCTGCGGAATCGCCGTTATGGTAGAGGCACTCACCGATAACCGCAACCGCACCGCAGGCGATTTGCGCCACTATTTTGACAAGTGCGGCGGCAATCTCGGTCAGAACGGAAGCGTTTCCTTTATGTTTGAGAAGAAGGGCGTTATCGCTATCGACAACGAGGACGGCGCTATCTCCGAGGACAAGATATATGAAGACGCTATGCTTGACGGCGTTCTCGATATTAAGTATGAGGACGGCGGAATTGAGATAACCACCGAGCCTTATGAGTGCAGCAACGTTCGTATAGCGCTTGAGGAGCTGGGTTACAGCTTTGTTTCGGCAGAGGTTGAATATGTGCCGAATACCCTTTCCAAGATTGATGACCCCGACGCGGCGCTCAAGATGGAAAAGCTCATTGATTTGCTTGAGGAAAACGATGACGTTCAGAACGTGTTCCACAACTGGGATATGCCCGAGGAGCCGGAAGAAGAATAATAACAATAACAAAAACTGCGGAAGCCAACAGCTTCCGCGGTTTTTAGTTTGTTGTATTTTTAAACAGGCGGGTTAAAATCGGCTTCTTCTATATTGTCTAAGTGTAGAGATTCTAGAACTTGCAGTGTATTTTCAACGACCTTTATTATTGCCGATACACGCTTATATTATATACCATTTGAGCTTTAATGTAAATCCCGCCAATGCAACAAACCCCCATGGAGCGATTGCTTCATGGGGGTTAAGTAAGACGAAAATCGGCTTAATAGAGGCATTTCAAATATCTGAGCTTGATTCTGCTGCGGTGATTTTGCATATCGTCAACGGTTTTTATCATGCTCTCAACCGTTTCTTCTGTCAATTCCCGCTCCTGATTGCTCACTGTATGCTGGCTGTATGCCGCTTTTTGGAATATGGACATTGTTCTGCCGAAATCCTTCTGCCAGCTTTCGCCCCAGCTCTCGCCGACCGATTCTACCAGTGCGGCGTGGGTGTTTTGGTGGCTCTTTATCGAAGAAACCTCCAAAAGCGAGAGCATATAGTCCATCATCGCGCAAACGGCGGCGTTGTTATCCTCGTTTTCAAAGGCGGCACGGCGCTTTTTGAATATCGTCATTCTGCGATACCACCAGCCGAATATCAGCAACAGCAAAACGAGAATCAGTATTACCCAAGGAAGAAGGATTTTGGAGCTTTCTTCCGCTGGCGGCTCCTCTTTTTCGTTGCGCTCCTTGTCATAAACGGGGGGGATTTCCTCCTCCTGCTCGACATTTTCGGTGGGAGCTTCGGCGGCGTATTCGGGGGGAGCGCCGGTTCCCTCCATGCTGTTTGCAAAGTTGGGGGAGGTATCGAGCGGCAGCCAGCCCAAGCCGTCGTGATAATATTCCGCCCATGCGTGGGCCGAATAGTCGGTGACCGAAAGCGAGTCGCCCGGCTCGGTGGAATCAGCATCATCGGGCGTGATAACATATCCCTCGACATATCGCGCGGGAATACCCAGATGCCGCAGCATCATCACCGTGACGGTGGCATAGTGCGGCGCGTAGCCGTATTGCAGTTCTCTCAGAACAAATCTGAGAAAGCTGCTTTCACCCTTGTAGCTTTCGACAGATTCTTCATATTCCAAGACATCTGCCAAAACATGGAATATCTTTTTGCGCGCTTCATCATAGGAGATATGAGTTTCCCCCGCGATGGCAGGCTCTCCGATATATCCCGAGAGAAATTTTTTCTGTTCCTCGGTTATATCGGTGTAATTGGCATAGACAAAGCTGCGGTATTTTGCTTCTTGCGTGAGATATTCGCTGAGTCGATTTGAGGGATTTTGCTGCTGCTCGGTGAGTAGTTTATCAAGTGAGGAATATCTTTTCACCTGATTCGGCAGGATTTTGTAGCTGTATTGCTCTTTTCCTTTGCCGTTTATCTTGGATTGGTCTAAGCTGTTGGGGTCTAACAGCTCGGAATCGGTTACATAAAGCTCGTATGGCGCGTAGCCGAATCCGCGGCAGGCGGTTTCGAGCGAGAGGTCAACGTTAATCAGCGAATCGGAATCCAGCTGCTCATCGAGAATATCGGCGGCCATGGCAAGCTGTGTCTGCGGATAGAAATTGTTTTTGTGCAGTCCGTAAAAAAGCGAGCTGTAATCCTTAAAGAGAGTTTTTGGCAGCTGCCGCCAGCCGCTCTCGGTGTAGACCTCGCCTATATATCCGCGCAGATAAAGCGAGGGAACCTCCTCGCAGTCCGACATGGTTATCTCCAGCGCGGTTTCGTAGGAGGGGGAAAGCTCGTTTCGTATTCTGTAAAAATCTCCCTCGGGCATCATAAGAGTTTCGGTTATTTCGCCGTCATCTTTTATGGTGCTTTCTTTTTCAT
>CAZNJJ010000062.1:0-3499 GCA_964573335.1 uncultured Oscillospiraceae bacterium
CTGGAGAATATTCATCCCTACTATTTTTACGGAGATGATGTGGCGCACCTGGAAATGAACAACGATGATCCGAATGGCTTTTGGGACTGCATGGTGAATATGTTGGAATCCTATCGCGTTTTTGTGGAAGATATGGTGCAGGATTTGGAGCAGCTCTATACCGACACCATGACAGCCTTCGCCATCCGCAGTCTGATGGAGGGAAAAGCAGCCGATGCCCAGAGAATCTACGATGGTGTCTGTGTACCGGAACAGCAGAACCTGCTCCGGGAGTGGTATCGGACGGACAGCGCCCACCGTCCCCTGGTGCTGCAGCGGTTTGTCGAGAAACTACCGAAGCTGAATATGGGACTGGAATATGACCTCGCCACCGGACAGATCCAGCTGCAACCCTCCGTCAAATCCGTAGTGGACGCAGCCTATTTCGGTCTTGCCAGATTTATGGCTGTGAATGCCAATGCTCTGGATGACTACGGCGGTAAAACCAATATTGCGTTCTGTCAGGCTTGCGGTAAGGCATTCATCAAACGAGGGAACCGGCAGAAATACTGTGGGACGCCGGAATGTCAGAGTGTCAGGAATCGAATCAAAGCCAAGGAGTATTACTACCGGAAGAAATAAGATTATTCAGTTGTTCCGTTAAACACTCGCACATTCTTGCGACAGTATCTTGAAAAAATCGACACCGTGTGATATGATTCTTATATCTAATTTATGGATTTCGGGAGGCTTTTGAGATGGCCGTTTCATACAACAGACTTTGGAAATTACTGATCGACAAAAAGATGAGCAAGGCTGATTTGCGCAAAGCTGCCGGGCTGGCTCCCAATACCATGACCAAGCTCCGCAGGGATGAACTGGTGGCTATGGGTGTGCTGGAAAAAATCTGCGGTACTCTGGATGTGGATTTTGGGGATATTGTGGAATATAAAAAAGAGAAATGTGACGAGTGATGTCCGATTTATAGGACTTAAGAACTGATAGAGTATAGTTGGTAGTACACGACCATGTGCATCGAATCAGTTTCTATACATAATTTATGGAGTGATGCGCTATGGCTCGTAAAAAGAGTAAAGAGCAGATAAAATATAATATGAGTCGGGTACGAAATAGCGATACCGAACTTGAAAAACTACTGTGTGAGGAGTTGAACCGCAATGGTATCACCACTTTCACAAGAAATAACAAAACGATTTTCGGAAAACCTGATATAGCATTTGCTGCACGAAAGATTGCCGTATTTTGCGACGGAAACTTCTGGCATGGCTATGATTGGGAAAATGCGCAAAATGAGATAAAAAGCAACCGGGATTTCTGGATACCCAAAATCGAGCGTAATATGCAGCGAGATCAAGAGGTTACGGCTCGTCTGCAGGAGCAAGGATGGGTGGTTCTCAGATTTTGGGGGCACGAAATATTGAAGGAAATGGATTACTGCATTTCCACAATCCTTGATGAACTCCGTACCTTACCGCACCCCCCGTATAGAACGATTGATTTGTGTGCCGGAATTGGAGGAATTCGGAGAGGCTTCGAATTGACAGGACAGTTCCAAAATGTGCTGTCTTCGGAAATAGATAAGTATGCGTGCCGCACCTATCAGCATCTGTTCGGGGACAATCCGCAGCATGATCTTACCAGCGATGAGTTTAAACAGTTGGTAGTAAATACACCATACGACATCCTTTTAGCTGGATTTCCCTGCCAGACATTTAGCCGGGTCGGTTTACAAGAGGGATTTGATAACGAAGAAAAAGGACAAATTTTCTTCCATATATCTGAGATTATCAAAAGAACAAGGCCATTTGCTTTCTTTCTTGAGAATGTCGATCGGTTAGTATCCCATGACGAAGGAAGAACATTCAAAATAATTCTCGATACATTGGTCAAAAAGCTCGGTTATCATGTCATCGGTGTGGAACGGCAAGAGGATGGTACGCTTAAGTACAGTCCAAAGGCATTTGTGCGTAATTCCCGTGATTTTGGTGTTCCTCAGAATCGCCCCCGAACATATATTATAGGCTTTGACACGGAACGGTTTTCACCGGAGCGGTTGGCAGAATTACCTCAAGAACTGCCTTCGAAACGGGAAAAAGAGATTTACCGCGATTTAAATGACTTATTAGAACATAATGTTCCGGCAAAATATTATATGGCATCCGGATATCTTGACACACTTATACGCCACAGAGCAAGGCAAGAAGGAAAGGGGTATGGATTCGGATACCGTATTGTGAATGCGGAAGGAATTGAAAGACCGATTGCCAACACCTTGTTGGCAACCGGTGGCTCCGGACGAGAACGCAATCTGATTCACGATCCTCAAGAAGGAATTGCGGGTAAAGAGATTAGAGGAAAGAAAACACCCCTAAACGATCAGGGCATCCGTGTGATGACACCTTCGGAGTGGGGAAAATTGCAAGGTTTTATAAACTACGGTTTTATAAATGAAGCCGGAGAAGATGAATTCTCTTTCCCGGATGGAATCCCCGATGTGCAGCGGTATAAACAGTTTGGTAATTCCGTTACAATTCCGGTGATTGAAGAAATGGCAAATTTTATCCTCGACTGTTTAACGGTTTTACAGGAAACGCAATAAATGGAGGAACGATATCATGACGGCAGACAAGCTTGCGAATGCCATTCTAAACAAGTGCGATATTTATTACGGCAATGCACTTGTTTCCAAAGAGGCAATAATTGAAAAATACCTTGCTTTCTTTGCCGACTCACTGGTATCAAAAGAACGCACGGTAAATTTTGCTTTACATACCGGCTCAATTTGCTTCGATGTAATCTCTATTGTTGCCGTTGCGTTGGGGTGCCTGTCCTACAACCTATCAACCAATGAAGACATAATATCATCCCTCCAGGAGAACGATATGGTTCTTTTCAAGGGACAGCGATATCGGTGGAAAGGTACTCGCAAAGAGTATGGCAACCTTTGCATGGTTATTGAGCAAGACGGCAAGGGAAAAAACGGAAAATCAGTTAGTTATCTTCCGTTGGAACGTAATAAACACCTTATAAGACCCTATTATGGAGATTCTCAAATTACAGACGGTCGGGGTGTGAAGAAAAGGAAAACAAACCGTGAGGATTTTCTGTCTTTTGCGTTTGATGTGGATATCACCGAAATCCCGTCGCAGATTGATGTAGCAATTGTTCTTGTCGCAGAGCGCAGTGCTTTCGGTGAGATATGCAAACAGGTTAGGATTGTTTACGATGAAGGTAAATCTGTAAGCCTGTTGGATATCATTCCGGCTGCATATTACACCAGTAGCGGTGAGGAGCATCAATATGGCCTCAATCCTACTAAGGTGGAACCGGTATTAAAAGTGACCGGCAAAATTTCTACGGCAAGAGACCTGGTGTTGGATAAGCACGGAAACAAGGTAGTCGGATTGCTTGTCACAGGCGGTGTGTCCCTGACGGAAAACGGGTCGGAACTGGCAGATTTGCTTAGAAGAAAGATGCTGCGGTTTGCCCATGTTACCTC
>CAZNJJ010000062.1:3599-10748 GCA_964573335.1 uncultured Oscillospiraceae bacterium
TGCATTATTTGTGTAACCGCCAATCGCTTTGATCCCCGCCCAAAATATGATGCGATCCTATGTGTTGGCGAACTCAACAATAAGAGGTTTGATCCGCTACAATGCTTGGCGGCAAGAAACATCGATGTGCTTCTCTATAGTTGCGAGGAGAAGGTTTTTGCATTCCGCAAGAAAAAACAGCAGAAATATGAGCGAACGCTGAATCGCCGCATTGGTGCGACGAAGGTTACAGATGAGCCTGAAGAGGAACCCATTCCTGCGGAAATGGAGTTGGAGTCCGATGTGCAGCAATTTACCACATTGGACGAGTATATTGACAACTTCAATGTTTTTGATATCCGGAAGTTTGCATATTCCGGAGCGCCAACCAGTGGATATATTCCGGTGGCGGAAGTGAAATTTGTCGGTGCATTTGTCACAGGAGAGCAAATCTTCTTTTCCAAGTACTATTCTGCGGTTGTTTTTGATAGTGCATCTGGAAGTGTGATTGAAAAAGCACCGGAACAGTTGCTCCCGGGTGATATCCTGGTATTTGTAAAACGGGACGATTACACAAAAAATATAGTGGACCTCATTTATGAAAGATTACTCCGGGAAGGTAGACTGGGCAAGGGTGCTGTAGATGCGTATGAAAAATCTCAGTATTGGAAAGAAGCACTGCGAGAATACAAAGAGGTTAATGGGTTTACTTACAGAAAAGTCGCCCAGAAAATGCGCGAAGCGGGCAGTAAAATGCAAGAGGTCACAATCAGACAGTGGCTCATCGAGGACAGTCATATTGTCGGTCCCCGTAACGAGCGGACTATGGAGTTTATTGCGGCTGTAACGCAAGACCCGCACCTTTTAGCCGATCCACACGGCTTCTTCACAGCTTGTGGCGCGGTGCGGCATGACAGACGAAAAATCTTGGATTTAATTGCAAAGGCTATCAATGACAAGTTGAGCGGAAATTTGCCGCCAGAGGGTAGCGTACTGAGTATCGTCTATGACAATGTGGACAGTCTTTCTGAAACAATGGAAATGGAGTATGTTTCGGAGCTGGCCGAAAGCGTCAACATTAGTGTCAATCTCGTGAATACACCCATTTCAGAAGCGGAGGTGTCGGTATGACCAGCAGTGAAATAAGAAAAGAAATGATTTCTGCACGGGAAGAGTATATTGATATTATTAGAGCTGAACTGCTCGGCCCCGGTTCTGAGTTCTCCTTGCCGGATGCAGAGCATGAACTGATATCCAGCACGCCCACCAGCCGTTACTCTGTCGGTATCTTATTCCCACAAGGCAATGAAATTAGCCAAGATAACGACGAAACGGTTCCCATTGAAGAAACCGGAGCGGAGCAGACAGAAATTCCCGGAGAAGCTACTCGTGTTGACGATCCGGTTGCGGCAAAAAAACAGCGCACTTATGAAAAAGACGATACTGCCGATGAAAATTTGGACGAAGAAATCGGTATGTCGACTCAGTATATGCCATCATCCATGGGCATTACATTCTTGCTCAAGGGTAATTGCGACCAAGTGCGCGGCAGAGTAACATTTGCTACATACCGTAATGCCAAAGTACCGGATTGTGCGATTCCGTATTTTCCTGACGATCCGGAAAACTATACGGTTCCGCCGGAATTGGCACATCTTATTGCCTTTGACAAAGAGCGTGGTGTGCTTCGACTTATTGCATCCATAACGGCAAAGGAAGTACGATCCATTTTTGAGCGGGATACTATTCCTGAATCTGAATTTCAGATTCTTCAGAAAATCGCTTATCGGTTCGTAGACTATTGCAGTATGGGTTATGTCCGTGTTCCCCATGAAGTCCCGGAATTTATACTGGACTTCTCAAACGGCGATTATGCGGATAATGAAGAAAACCGCAACCTCGACGGAACTGATGCCAAGCTGGTGGCATTAAGACGGAAAATTGCGGAGGAGACCTGGTCCGTTACGGTGATGTTGGTCAATGGATTAAGTGAAAGTCCAGTCAAGGCAAACCGTTGCATATTCCAGTCCAGAATTGAAATCGGCACGCATAATAATGGATTTACGTTTGTGGAAAGCAATCCTAATTCAGATATTTCCGCAATGGATGACGAGGAACGGTCGCTTGATCTGCTTTACCGCCATAAAAAGATTTATGGAACCGGTTTGGGAACATCCGTTGATTGGAAAATTGATGATAAGGGTAAGGGTATCATTTGGAATGATTTCTTTCCCATTACCGAAGTGCCGTCCGTGAGTTTCTCTCTGCCCAAGAACGATTTGCTGGAAGACGGAGAATTGTCCATGAAGTATCTCTCGGATTTGGATTCTTCGGACAGAGATACGAAATTGAAATCCATGCGGAGCCTGGTGGATCTGTACAAACTGTGGGTAGAGGATTTGGAGAAAGCAGCAGCCATGCTGGATGCAAGATACGCATCCGCAGCAGCGAAGAATATCCAGGAATGTAAACGTGCCTACCAGCGGATGTATGCAGGTATTGAAACTCTGCGTAGTAATGATAATGCTTACAGTGCATTTTTGCTTGCTAACCGGGCCATGTTTATGCAGCGAATTCATATCGCCATGCAATCTGAAATGGCACAAGTAAACGCCGACCGTTATCCGGGGGATGAAGAAATTTCGGATAGGTTAAATGAGATGGATTATTCCCGTGAGAGTGATGCAAACTGCCGTTGGAGACCGTTCCAGATTGCATTCCTGCTGATGGATATCAACTCCATCGTGGATGATCAATCTCCGGAACGTAGCATTGTTGACCTGATATGGTTTCCTACCGGTGGCGGTAAGACGGAAGCATATCTTGGCCTGACTGCGTTTACAATCTTCTACCGCAAATTGGCACACCCGAAGCAATCTGCCGGAACAGCGGTCATTATGCGGTACACATTACGCCTTTTGGCAGCTCAGCAGTTTACCCGTGCCGCCACGCTAATCTGCGCCTGTGAGTATATTCGGCAGGACTGTGCCCAGAAGCGCCATAGATATTCTGCATATCCGCTTGGAAAAAATCCTATTACGATTGGCTTGTGGATTGGCGGTACCCATATTCCGAACAAGAACGGGGATGCGGATTTCCATTTGGACAAACTTCGAAAAGTCAGCAGCTATTATTATGTCCGTAACGAAAAGGAACGGCATAACAAATTCCAGGTACTAAAGTGTCCATGGTGTGGCACAAAAATGGTCAAGGATGATAAGGATAAGAAGCTGGTCGGTGAATGGGGATACAGTATGAGCGGTAAACATTTCTATATGTTCTGTCCTCATGAAGATTGTGTTTTTACAAAGAAGCTTCCAATCCAAATTATTGACGAAGAACTATACGATGCACCGCCCACATTACTGTTTGGCACCGTGGATAAATTTGCCATGCTTCCTTGGGACGGTCGAATCGGTGCTTTCTTCGGAATAGGTTCAGATAATCGCACCCCCGAACTCATCATCCAGGACGAGTTGCATCTGATTTCCGGTGCCTTGGGTACTGTGGTTGGTTTGTATGAAACTGCAGTGGATGCGATTTGTGGACAAAAGGGGATTTCCCCCAAGGTGATTGCATCCACCGCAACCATTCGCCGGGCGAAAGAACAATGCTCGGTGTTGTACAACCGTGAAGTTATTCAGTTCCCTGCTCCCGGATTGGATGCGGAAGATTCTTTTTTTGCGAAAGAGTCGAGCATCGATTACGAAAAGGGCGTATATGGCCGAAAATATGTCGGTATTATGCCTTCCGGAAAAACCAAAGCAATGGCCGAGATCCGTGCAATGGCGGCATTGTTGCAAAAAGCATATACGATGGATCTGCCGGATGCGGTGAAGGATAAGCTGTGGACGCTTACGGTCTATTTTAACAGTCTGAAGGACTTGGGCAAAGCATCCACACTGGTAGATGATGACGTTAAGGACTTTATCGTTCGTACCGCCAACAGAATGTTTACCACAAGGCGGTTGATTATCAGCGCAGATGAATTGACCAGCCGTGTTTCCACTACGGAACTAAATGAAACCCTGGATAAACTCGAAAAAATAGAGTATTCCAAGGAGAACGAAGCAGCAAAGCGATATGCATCCAATGTGTTGCTTGCAACAAATATGATTTCTGTCGGTATTGACGTGGCAAGATTGAACGTAATGCTTATGATTGGTCAGCCGAAACTGACCAGTGAATACATTCAGGCGTCCAGCCGTGTGGGCAGATCTTTCCCTGGAGTTGCTTTCGTTCAGTATGATGCCACAAAGAGCAGAGACCGTTCCCATTATGAGCGTTTTCGTTCTTACCATGAGTCTTTCTACCGCTTTGTTGAGCCGACCGGTGCTACGCCATTCTCTCGCCCCGCCCGTGAGCGTGCACTTCATGCGGTGCTTATCTCTATGATGAGACAGATGACTGGCATGAGCGAAGACAAGGATGCAATCAATTTTGACAAAGAGTATTTTGAGGATGCCATCCGGGAAATCGAATGCTTTGTTATTGAACGAGTCAAGGGAATTAACTCCCGTTCTGACGGACAAGCCAAGGACGATATCGATGAAATCAGTGCGGAAATTCAAACATTTTTTGATACATGGCAGGATTATGTTGATGAGTGTAACGGTGAGGAGCCTTCCGTTCCATTGTACTTTGGTCGACGTTTTATGGTGGCCCCGCCCACTGGCGGTACACGCCGATTGCTGAAACAGTACGGCTCTAACGAAAGGGATGTTGCGATCAGCACGCTGACATCCATGAGAAATGTTGATACACCGGTTGCCGGAAGCATAATTGTTTGGGGGGATAATAATGTCTGAACCAATCAAAACAAAAGTTGATTTGAATAAGGTGACCCATTCCGTGCGTGCAGCCCAAGCAGTTCTCCAGTATGGTGTTGGTGCAATGGTCGATTTTCCGGATCAGACACTGGTAACGGCGGCTCCCGAATACTGGGGTGGTGTATCACGCATTTATGACCACCGGTTTGCAAAAGCATTGTGTGTGCAGTATTTTGCACTTCCTACGAATATTGCGTATTCGCGGTTTCCGGAGTGGTATTTCTGTCCCAAATGCAGAAAGTTTCAGCCGCTGAAAAAATGGATTTCAGAGTACCGCAAAGGTGCAAATCCAAAAATACTCGAAAGAGATCCTCATATGGCTGAGCATATGCAATGCCCTAAATGCCGTCAGGATCTGGTTGTTGCACGTATTGTGACCGTGTGCCAAGATGGCCATTTGAACGACTTTCCGTGGGTTAAGTGGGTTCATGCGAAGTCAAAAAAGCAGATCTGTGGCAATCCAGAGTTGAAGTTTAAGACCGGCGCATCTGGAACGGAAGGCCTTGAAGGTCTGAGTGTTACCTGCGCTTGCGGTGCGATAGCAACACTGAAAGGTGCATTTGACAAGGACTGCTTTGAAAAGCTGGATGAGGAGGTCGGAATCGGTCATTTCAAGTGCGACGGAAACCACCCGTTCCGCCACACAAGAGAAAAATGTAGCTGTTATCCCAAAACGGTGCAGCGCGGTGCGTCCTCCGTGTACTTCCCGTTGGTGCACAGTTCGTTGGTGATTCCACCGTATGCGGATCAGCTTAATGTAAAAATCCAGCAGAGCCAGGTGTACCAGGATTGCGAGGTTATAATCGAGGATGAAGACCCCGAAGATAGAATCGATACAATCATTAAGAAGCTGCCGAAATGGACAGATAAGATAGCACTTGAAATCGGCGCTCCCAAATCGGAAGTTGAAAAGATTCTGACGCATTTGTGGTTAGATCACGATCCGGCCAATGCGGATGTTACAAGTATCCAATATCGGATGGAAGAGTATGTGGCATTGTCTGGTGAGATGGGGTCATCTGCCAGTGATGGGCTGGGTGATTTCTCTCGTGAGGAAATGGACATTTCCGAATATAAGCTGCCACATATCAAGGCGATTTCTTTGATTGACAAAGTCCGTGTGGTAAATGCTCTCATTGGCTTTTCAAGAATTCAGCCGGCAATGACCGGTGACGATAATGGCTTTGTGAGTGCAAAGGAACCCGGTACCAATTGGTATCCCGCATATGAAGTTCGTGGTGAAGGTATTTTTATTGAGTTCGAACAGGATGATATCGATGCCTGGGTGGCGGCGAATCCTGCAGTGGTGGAACGGGCAACACGGCTGAATAATAACTATGCGATTTCCTATATTGGCAAAAATCATCCTCGTACGATTACCCCGAAGTTCCTCATGCTTCACACCCTCTCTCATTTGCTGATTTCCCAGTTGAGTTTTGAGTGTGGTTATAGCATTGCATCGCTGAGTGAACGCTTGTATTGTTCCGAGGTGGAAGATGGTAAGACTATGGCTGGTATTTTTATTTATACCGCCAGTGGTGACGCAGAAGGTACTTTGGGAGGCCTTGTCCGTCAGGGCAGACCTGATGCCTTCCCACGAATCCTTAGAAAAGCTATTGCGAATGCGAAAACCTGCTCTAACGATCCGGTATGTATTATGAGCAGAGGACAGGGTCGTGATTCTTTGAACCTCGCTGCGTGCCATGCTTGTAGCCTTTTGCCAGAAACCTGCTGTGAAGAGCGAAATGCATTCTTAGATCGCGGTGTGATTGTTGGCACATATGAAAATCCGGAAATCGGCTTCTGGAATGATATCGATTAATAAGCGGCAATTAGAGGTGCTTGCTTTAAAGATAACAATATGAACGGTTTTGCTAAATGGCATAAACCGAATACAGTGTTAACAAAAACAGCATCAGACTTTGACGTGCATAACACGAAAAAAGGGCAAGGATTTATTGCGTATTCCGGTCTTTGCATTCCTGTACCTGCTCGGAAATGCAGAAAAGCACGACTATCGCGGCAATTTGGAGCAATTGCGACAGGTTTGTCCTTTCCGTCCTCATTGTCCCGGTATCCTGAATCCAAAATCGCAAAACAATGCACCATGTCCTCCAAACGTGGTGCATTGTATCCTATAGCGGTAGGTATGCCACAAAAGCAGCCGTTTTCCACTGGAAAACGGCTGCTTTTTAGCGGCTCTGCTCTGCTGCGACGCAGCGGTTGCGGCGCAGCCCCTGATAGCTCCGTATCCAGTCGATCAGGTGGGAGGAGATGGTAACGGTAATCAGGGAAAAGACGATCCGCGTCACCGGGATATAGGTCAGCGACAGCAGCAGCA
>CAZNJJ010000063.1:0-5014 GCA_964573335.1 uncultured Oscillospiraceae bacterium
GATTGCCGAGTGTAACGCCGAGGAGATTTATCGCGCCGCCGTAGATGCAGATGGAAGAAACTATTTCGTCTCCGGCTTTGGCAAGATTCAAAAATGTGGAAAACATAGCCGCGTGACCTGAGCTCATCGCAACTGCCGCAACGCCGCCGTCCAGCGCCGCGACACGCTGCTCCAGCACGTCAACGGTAGGGTTTGACAGGCGGGAATAGATATTTCCGCTCGCCCTCAGCTCAAAAAGCTCCTTTGCGTATTCAACGCTTTCAAAGGCGTAGGCGTTGTTCATGTAGATAGGGGTGGCGACACAGTGGTTGTCACTGTCGGGGGTATATCCCGCTCTGACAGCAAGCGTGTCAAATTTCAGCCCGTTTTCAACTTTTGCCATTTTAAAAACCTCCCATACGGTTTAAAAATATGTTATTGTTTGGTATAATTAAGCTAAGGTGTTTTCGCCTGCTCTTTGTCAACACCGCCTATAGGCGTTTAGAGCAATATCATTATAATACCATATTTCCCCTGTCAGTAGGAGGTTTTTGAATGAAAAAGTTTTCTTTTGCGCTCACAGCGCTTATTCTGGCTTTGACAATGCTTTCTTCCACCGCGCTTGCCGCAAATTACACCCCGTCGTTTGACACCGCCGCGCAAGCCGTTTATCTCATCAATCTCGACAGCGATATGCTGATATACGATAAAAACGCCGACAAAAAGACCGAGCCGTCATCTCTGGCACAGCTTATGACTGTGGTTCTCGCGCTGGAACGGGTAAAAGACCCCGCAAACGAGTTTGCCACCATGAAAAGCTATATTCAAGACGAAATGTACCGCCAAAATATCGCTCTGGGCGGAATACGCCTTGCCGGTCTTTATAAAAACGAATCCGTTTCAATAAAGAATCTGATGTATGCCGTTATGATAAGAGACGCAAACGAAGCCGCCATGATGATAGCTGACTATGTAGGTGATGATTCGGTGCCGTATTTTGTGGAGCTGATGAATGAGCGCGCCGCCGAGCTGGGCATGAAGAATACCCATTTCACCTCGCCGCACGGTCTCCCCGATGAAAATTCCTACACAACCGCAGAGGATATGGCTATATTGGCGCGCCACGCGATAACTCTCCCCGGATTTGAGGAGCTTGTCTCTGTCACATCATACGACGGAGGCCCCACCAACATAAACGAGCATCTTTACTGGAACACCACAAACCGCATGGCGCTTTCTTCCTCGCCTTATTTCAACAGCCATGCCTCGGGAATAAAAACAGGCTATCACAACAGTCTCGGTTCCTATCTTATCTGCACCGCAAAGCGCGACGGCTATACCTATCTGCTTGTCTCCATGGCAAGCTGCGGCTATGACAGCGACGGCAAGGATAACTCCCTCTTTTCGGTTTTCGATGACTCCAACCGCCTGCTCGACTGGGCGTTTAACACCTTCCGAGTGAAAACCCTGCTCGAAAAGGGAAAGAGCTTCGGTGAGGTTCCGCTGAAAATGGCGTGGGAAAAGGATTTTATCAGAATAATGAGCGCCGACAATTTCACCGCACTCATTCCCGATGCAATCGAATCTTCCAGCATACAATATAACCTCGACCTGCCCGAATATCTCACCGCCCCCATCAAAAAGGGCGATCTTGTCGGTCAGGTGCGGCTGGTTTTAGCGGGTGAGGAAATAGGAGTTATCGGCGTTATCGCCGCGGAAGACGCTGAGGTATCCCGCTCGCTGCTCATGATAGAAGCGCTCAAGGATATTACCCGCACATTCTGGTTCAAATTCACCGTTATTCTGCTGGTGGTATTGATAATTCTTTATATAATGCTTATGATAGTCAGAAACCGCAGCCGCCGCCGTTATCACGGAATAGGCGAATAACAAAAGGAGATTTTTTGATATGGATTGGACAGACCTCGCCGTAACAGTTCCCGTAGAAAGGCTTGAAGAAGCCGCCGCTATCGCCCAAATGGTTGCCGGTGCGGGAATATATATAGAAGATTACTCCGATTTGGAGGAAAAAACGCTCGAAATAGCGCATATAGACCTCATTGACGAAGAACTTATTCAAAAAGACCGCACAAAGGCGATTATTCACATCTATTTCGCGCCGGAACATTCCCCCGCGGAGCAGATTTCCTATATCGGAAATCGTCTCGAGCAGTGCGATATTCCCTTTGAAATATCCACCGGCGGCGTGAAGGAGGAGGACTGGGCAACAGCCTGGAAACGCTATTATCACCCGATAGAGCTTTCCGACAAGCTCGTTATCTGCCCCTCATGGGAAAATGTTTCTCCGAAAGCGGGTCAAAAGATGATTTGCTTAGACCCTGGCATGGCTTTCGGAACAGGAACACACGAAACCACCCGCCTCTGCCTTAAACTGTTGGAAAATTCTCTCAAAGAGGGAATGAGTATGCTCGATGTCGGCACCGGCAGCGGAATTTTGGCTATCTGCGCCAAGCTGCTCGGCAGCGGCAGAACGGTAGGCGTTGACATCGACCCCGTAGCGGTTCGCACCGCTAAGGAAAACGCCGAACTGAATAACTGCGGCGATATTGAGCTGCTCTGCGGCGATTTGGCGCAGGACGTTGACGGCAGATTTGACCTGATATGCGCCAACATAGTCGCCGATGCTATCCTCCGTCTGGCTAAGGACCTGCCCCATCTCATGCACGAAAACAGCGTATGCGTAGTGTCGGGAATCATCGACACCCGCCGTGAAGAGGTGGAAGAAGGGCTGAAAGCGGCGGGGCTTATCCCCTTTGAAACCGAATTGCAAAACGGCTGGGCGGCGATTGCCTGCAAAAAGGCGGTGTGATATGCCGAGATTTTTTGTCAGCGAGCTTTCTCCCCTCACCGTTATCACGGGAGACGATGCGCGCCATATCTCCAGGTCACTGAGAATGACGGCGGGGGAAACGCTCACCCTCTGCGACGGCGCTTCCAACGAGGCGGAAGGGGTCATAGAGTCGCTTTCCGCCGATGCCGTATCGGTCAGGCTCGGTCAAACGAGAGTTTCCGCCGCCGAGCCGAAAACCAAAATCACCCTCTATATCGCATTCCCAAAGGGGGATAAGGCAGAGCTTATCGTTCAAAAATCGGTGGAACTGGGAGTGAGCGAAATAGTTTTTCTGCTCACCTCCCGCTGTATCTCCCGCCCAAAGCCCAATGATGCCGAGAAAAAAATTTCCCGCCTGCAAAAAATCGCCGATGAAGCGGCAAAACAGTGCGGACGCGGTATTCTCCCCCCTGTTCGCGGAATTTTGTCCTTTCAAGCCGCCCTCGCCGAAATGAGCGGCTTTGACAGCGCTTTCACCCTCTACGAGGGGCAATGTCCCCCTATGCGAACCTCCCTGCCCGAGCGCGGAAAGAAAATCGCCCTGCTCACCGGCAGTGAGGGCGGATTTTCCGCCGAGGAGATAGCGCAGGCAAAGGCGGCAGGCGTTTTGCCGGTTTCGCTCGGGAAAAGAATACTGCGCTGCGAAACCGCGCCGATAGCGGCGCTTTCGGCTGTGATGTTCTCACTGGGGGAAATGGATTAAATTTACATGGTTATCTCCCCCTTTCTCGGGTCAAATTATCCTTTGAAAAAGCATTTTCGCAGCTAAAAGGAGGAATTTGTATATGAAAAAATCGGCTGTTTGTGTTTTAGCCGCGGCTCTCATCTGCATGAGTTTGCCGCTTTCGGGCTGTGCCGCCTGTTCGAGAGAATCATTTCCCTCCGAAAGCGCTCCCCTGCCCGAGTCGATTCCCGAGCATCTCCCCGATTTTGACCAATCCGACCCGTCCGATTCCGAGCCGGAGGACGAGCCTTTTGTCGAGGAGGAACCGGAGGAGCTGCCCGCCCTCTCGATGAACGCCGACTTTCTCGAGATAGAAAAGATGGACAGCGAATCGGTTCTCTGGGGACCGGGAACCTTTAAGGATGACAAAAATCGTTCTACCGCCTGTATAGATTTGCAGGAGAAATACGGACAATATAACGCCTACTTCATCGGACCGGAGGACAGCGATACCGTCACCCTCACCTTTGACCAGGGCTACGAAAACGGCTACACCGCCCCCATTCTCGATGCGCTCAAAGAAAAGAACGCCAAGGCTGTGTTTTTCCTCACGGGGCATTATGTCCGCACACAGCCGGAGCTGGTTCAGCGAATGATAGACGAGGGGCATATTCTCGGCAGCCATTCCGACAGCCACAAAGTCTACTGCAAAGACCTCTCGATAGAGGAATCCTTTAACGATGCCAAGTGGATGCAGGATTATCTCAGAGACAATTTCGGCTACGAAATGCGGCTTTTCCGTTTCCCCGAGGGGGTGTTTTCTCCCCAGTCGCTGGCGCTGATGCAGCAGATGGGTTATCAGAGCATATTCTGGAGCTTTGCCTATGCCGATTGGAATGTGGATAATCAGCCCGAGCCTGCCGCCGCGATAGAAAAGATAACCGATTTTATTCACCCGGGCGAGATTATGCTGCTTCATTCGGTGAGCAAAACCAACGCCGAGATTCTGCCGCAGGTCATCGACATTATCCGCGAAAAGGGTCTTGAGATTGCTCCCTTTGAGGGAATGGCGTTTGACCCCGTTCTCACCGAGAGACTTTCTTCCGCGCAAAACGATAAGCAATCGTGATTCCCGTTTAAAACAGACCGTCTTTTGGGGCGGTCTGTTTTTTGTGCAAAAACGGCGAATCGCTGAAACACACCGTTTTCCCGCCCTCGGCGGCAACCGAAAATGAAGTTTTATTCCCTTTTAAACGCCCGATAATATCCCCGCTTTTTTGCTCATATAATTTGTCAACGACGGTTAGGAGGAAAAAGCATTGGATAGTATTTTAGGCAGAGAAACAGACCGAGCCACCATGGAAAAGATGATGCGGTATTATCGCGATGAGCTGCTGCGGTATCAGCGCGCCACCGCCCCGGGAAAGCCTACTCTGGCTCAGGAGAGCGAGCGGTTTTTACAGCCGCCCGATGAGCCGTCTGCGTCTGTCGGGGAAGAAGCGCCGCCGCAAGCCGAGCAG
>CAZNJJ010000063.1:5114-10393 GCA_964573335.1 uncultured Oscillospiraceae bacterium
CAGCCTCAGCCGGAACTGCTCACCGAGCCGACGGCGGTTTTCGGCGGCGGCTGGGAGAATTGGCACACCGAGTTTGAAAAATGCGTAGGCGCTTATGGCGAATTTCGCCCCTATGAGCGGATGGGCAGATACACCTGTGCTTCCTTTTTGCAGACACCGGGAGCTGTCACACCGGTTTTGGTGCGATTTGCCGCAGATGTGGCGGCGGGCGGAGCGGATCACACCCGCTGTCGGCACAGCTTTACGGTAAAGTTCTTCTGCGAGGACGGTGAATACGATATGCCCGCGACACATCTTCCGGTGACGGCGGGTGTCGGCGCCGACCTGCAAAAAGCCTGTTCCCTCACCACCCGAGCCGACCCCGACAGCGGAATACGCTCCCCCGACAGTTTTTGGCGCTTTCTCCTGCAATATAAAGAGGCTCTGCCGATGGCGCTTTGGCTTTACAGCGACTTGGGCACAATAGCCGATTACCGCTCGATAGACGGCTATTCCACCCCCTGTATATGGGTAAACAGGCAGGGCGAGCGCCGAATCGTGAGAACCGCATGGCTTGCCCGCACCCGCCCCCGCACACTCAACCGCTTTGAAGCGGAGGAGCTTGCCGGAGCCGACCCCGACGCAATGAGCCGTGAGCTGATAAACGCCCTTTTATCGGGAGAAAAGGTGCAGTATGAGCTTGCCGTTCAGATTTCGGAGGGGGATATTGCCGAGCATAACGCGGCGGAACTGCTTGACCCCACCGATATATGGTCCAATGAGCGGTTTGCGTTGCAGAGAATAGGTCTGCTCACGCTGACAAAGCCTGTCGAAAAGGTGTTCCGTGATTTGAACACCAAAAATTTTCACGCAGAGAATATCGTTTCGGGGATAGAATATCCCACACTGCAAAGCGGTGATTCGGCAGAGACGGCAAAGCACCGGCTTTCCCTCATGGGGGAATTTGAGCGCCGCACCGTCGCCGAAAATATCGCGGAACAGCTAAAGCTGGTTTCTCCCGATATTATGGAAAGAGTGCTGATTATGCTCACCAAAGCGGATTTGCAGTTCGGGCAGGCTGTGACAGACAAAATCGGCAGAGGAACCACGGTATGAAAATCGGCAGAAAGAGCTTTTGCGCGGCACTGGGACTGCTCCTCACCGCTGTAACGGCGGCTGTGAGCTTATGTATTCCCGCGGTGGAAAAAACCGATTCTGCCGCAACGCCGCTCCCGATAATCATGTATCACAGTATTCTGCGAGACCCCGCCCGCTCGGGAAAATACATCATTTCCCCGCAAACACTGGAAAACGACATGATATATCTCAAAAAGCGGGGATACTGCTCTCTCACCGCCGCCGAGCTGGCAGAACTGGTGACAAAGGGCGAAAAGCTCCCCGAAAAGCCGATTATCCTCACCTTTGACGACGGATACCTCAACAATCTGACCTATCTTCTTCCCTTGTTGGAAAGATATGATATGAAAGCGGTTGTGTCGGTGGTGGGGAGCTACTGCGAGTGCTTTTCCCAAAACAAAGACCCCAACCCCGCCTACGCCTATCTGAGCTGGGAAGAAATCGAGCGGCTCACCTCTTCGGGGCGGGTGGAGATAGGCAACCACAGCTATGATATGCACAGCCGAACCGACCGAAAGGGTATAAAGCGTCTGCGCGGCGAGGGCGAAGCGGAATATTACGCGGCGCTGGTGTGCGACATCGGGAGAACGCAGTCTCTGCTGGAAGAATACTGCGGAATCGTTCCCACAACATTTGCCTATCCTTTCGGTCAAACCGAAAAATCCGCCCTGCCGATACTCAAAGAGATGGGATTTACAGTCCTGCTCACCTGCACCGAAAAGATAAACGAGCTTAACGGCGACAGCTCGGTGCTGTTCGATTTGGGGCGTTTCAACCGCCCGAGCGGAATTTCCACCGAAAAATTTATGCGAAAAATCGGCATAGAATAAAAATGTTTACACTTTAGCCTTTTTTATATGCTATCATAACAGTTGTAGCATCGGCGTGATTTTTTATCACGCCCGACCTGTAATACTTCATCAGGAGGAAAAGAGATGGCATTTGAGAATTTCGGCAAGGTGATAAGCAACATCGCTTCCACCACCGCTAAAAAGGCAGAAGAACAGGCTAAGATAACCAAGCTGGGTTTAGACCGCGCAGGAGTTGAGCGCCGTATAGAGAGCGTTTACACCGCCATGGGCAGATTCTGCTACAACAAATACAAAAACGGCGAGCAGCTTCCCGAGGATTTGCTGGAATACTGCCGCGATATTGACACCCTTTCCGAGCAGATAGACTCCCTCAACGGCGAGATAGAACTGCACAAAAACGAGAGAGACTCGGTGCAGTATGACGTTTCGATGAAAGCCGACAGCGCCAATTCGGTTTATGTTGCCGAATCGGATATAGCCGCCGAGGAGACCTATTCCGCGGAGGAAATCGTTTCGACAGAGGAAATACCCTCTCCCGAGCAGAGAGAGGACGAACAGCCCAAAATCGAGTTCATCGAGGAATAATTTTTGAGAGCGGGAGAAATTCCCGCTCTTTTTCTTCACGAAAAAACGCCGCCCGACAGGGTTTCCCTGCCGAACGGCGTTTGTTTATACTATTTTACAAGGCTCATCGGGTCGATATATTTTCCGTCCTTTTTGCACTCAAAATGCAGGTGATTCGGCATGGCGCTCTCACAGGGCGCATATCCGACAAGTCCTATCACCTGTCCCTTTTTCACCTTGTCGCCCGCTTTCACCGAGAGCTGTTTGGAAAGTCCGCAGTATTTTGCGCTCACTCCGTTTGAGTGGTTTATTTCCACAACATATCCCCATAGGGAATCGCTTTTCGCACTCACCACCTGACCGGCGCAGGCGGATTTAACCGCTGTTCCCTCTTTTGCCTCGATGTCTATTCCGTTGTGGGTGCGCCAGTCGCCGAGCGTTTCGCTCTTGACCAGTTCCCCGTTGGAATAGGGGTTAAACACCTCGCCCGCTATCGGCAGCTCGAAAGAGGAGCCGGAGAATGACACCGGCACGTCGGACCGCTTTGACTCTGCCGCGGGCTTTGACTGCGGCTTCGATGACGATTGCTCCTTTGAGGAGGAAGAGGACGCCGAGGAGGATTCTACCTTGACGCCTTGCTGTTTTCCCTCCGCCTCCAACAAAGGGGAAGCTATCTCCTGCTTTGCCGTCAAGCTCTGCGGCGGCTGCTTTTGCGCGGCTCTGTCAGCGGCGGTGTCCATCGCGATATATGCCGCGGCGGAAGCTCCCGCAAGACAAAGCGCCAAAACCAGATAAAAACCTTTTCCGTTTAAAAAACCTTTGAATTTGTTATCATAATGCTCAGACATTTCTTGCACCTCCGCCTTTATTTTGAGCGGCAAAGCTGCCTGTTATGCCTGAGCCGTATATAAAATTATTGCCTTTTTTCGGCAGAATAAAAAGAGTCCCCGCAATGCCGGTTGCCCCTCCGTATAAAACCCCGTCACAGACAGGTGGGTAAACGCCCATAGGCATCGCGCTCCCTTCTTCCGCCAAAGGCGGGAGGTCTGCACTAGCGTATCGGAGCCGTATTTCCCTAAATTTATAGTTGTCGGATTATAAAAGGAGGGGTTATCGCACACCGCAGGGTAACACTTTTTTCGGTTTAATCTCTTTTGAGAATATTATTCCTCAACAAAATCAAACTCGCCGCTCAATCTCTCCATGAATATCGCGGAGATACGGTCAAATTCAGCCTCGTCCTCGATAGCCTCGAGATATTCCTCAACGCCCTCGGCTACCACCTTGAGAATAACCAGCTCACCGGGATCCTCAAGATCAACATCGGCATCGTCCTCATAGCACTCAACCAATGCGATATAGGTATCATCGCCCATTTCGAGCTGATCTATCATTTCAAACTCATGTTCTATTCCGTCATCATCAACGAGAGTGATTATTCCTGCCTGCTCATCATTACAGCCGCAGCCGCAGTCACACGCCTCATGCTCATGGTCATGACCGCAATTGCACTTATCGCTCATCTTTGTTTCATCTCCTGTTATTATTTCTTTGTATAGTGTACGATATTCCCACGATAAAGTCAAGCGTGCATATTTCGGCGGAGTTTATTGCAATTTGCACAAATAGAAAATATTTTGTTGAAAACGCTTGACTTTTGTGACGATAACTGCTATATTATAGTCACAAGGAAGAGGAAAATAACCCCAGGAAAACGAAAGGAGTGGTTCCGATGCACAGCGAAACAATAGCAGTTACCGTCAGGATCGGTGCCGCTGCTGCATAAATTGAGAGAAAGAAGTTTATCTGCAAAAGCAGACTTCTTAAAAAGCTGACAACTTATTTGTTAAAAATAGCAGCCAAAGGCAACGCCGGTCAAAACCTGAAATGTCATGGTTTTCAGATAGAAAGGCTATGTGATTCCGATGGAAGCTACTACACCGAAAAACTAACGCTCCGCTGTTCGTAATAACGAATAGCGGAGCTTGTTTTTGCTTTGAAATGGGGGTCGTATAGAAGTCTCCCCTTTTCAAGGGGAGGTGGCACGGTGTAGCCGTGACGGAGGGGTGGCTATTTACCGCCCTTTTTTAAGGGGAGGTGGCTTTTGCGTAAGCAAAAGTCGGAGGGGTTTCCGCTTTAAATCTACCTTTCTTTTATCGTTCACTTGCGGCTGCGCGCCGCAGGCGCTCCATTTCGTCCTGTCACGAAATGGAGGAAAGGGACATTCAAGGGGCTTTGCCCCTTGAAAATCCCCTCAACGTTATTCCCCCTTGGAACACAAACTGCGTCGTTTTTATTTTTTGGGAATAAAAACGACTGCGTGGGTAAATTCTCCCGCCGCACTTCCCTGACGGTTCTGTGCGTAAGTGGATTATTGCGCTGCTAAGAACCGCAGGGAAACGTAATTCCACGCCTAGGCGAAAGCACGAAACCCCTCCGTCAGCTGACGCTGACACCTCCCCTTGTAAAAGGGGAGGCTTTAGGTTTTTTTAAGCGCAAAGAATAACGCAAAGCCGCCCCTTGCCGCGCAAGGGGAGGTGCCCCGATAGGGGCGGAGGGGTTCTCTCCGTTCTCTCACCTACGCCCAAGACCACGTTGCTTTGCGGTTCTTAGTAGCGCAGTAGTCTGTTATGCACAGAACCGTCAGGGAAGTTTTGCGGGGAAAACAACTCACGCAGTCGTTTTTATTCCCAAAAAATAAAAACGACGCGATATGTGTTCTAAGGGGGAATAACTTAACGGGGTTTCAAAAGGGGCACAGCCCCTTTGGGTGCTTTGGTGACTTTC
>CAZNJJ010000064.1:0-10135 GCA_964573335.1 uncultured Oscillospiraceae bacterium
AGGCTTCCGCAAAGCCGCCGACGTTTGTATGCTTTGTCAACCGAAAGGACCTTTTCCATTTTTCTTATCAGAGATACCTAGAAAATCAGATAAGAGAGTCCTTCGATTTGAGCGGAACGCCGATAAGAATAGTGGTTCGTGAGAGAGGCGGCAGTACCGACTGATTCTGCGAAAACAGGGGTGAAATTATGGCGCGACTGACTATACTCGGAGCGGGCGGAATGGGAACCGCGCTTGCCGTCGCTTTTTCGGATATGGGGCATGAGGTCACTCTCTGGGGACACCGCCCCGAGCAGAATGATATTCTCCGTGAAAAACGGGAGAACGAACGGCTGCTCAAGGGAATCAAAATTCCGCAGGGGGTAGAGATAACCGACAGCGTTGAAAGCGTTTCGGCGAGCGACGGGGTGATAATAGCTGTTCCAAGCTCGGCGATGAGAGAAACACTCGAGAGGATAGCTCCCTTTATGGGGGAGGGTGTTCCCGTGGGGTGCGTTTCAAAGGGTGTGGAGAGAAAATCGCTGCTTCTTTTGCATGAAGTGGCGAAAGAGGTTCTGCCGAACAATCCGTTTGTGGCGCTTTCGGGGCCTTCTCATGCGGAAGAACTGGCGAGAGGCGTTCCGACTGTTTTGGTGGCGGCGAGCGACTCGCAGAGCGCGGCGGAATATATGAGCCGCCTTGCCGAGGGGAGCAATATCCGCATCTATATGGGCGACGATATAATAGGAGCCGAGATAGGCGGCGCCCTCAAAAACGTTATCGCCTTTGCCGCCGGAATAATGGACGGCATGGGCGGCGGCGACAATGCCAAGGCTGCGCTGATGACACGCGGACTGAGCGAGATAGCGCGGCTGGGTGTGAAGATGGGCGCAAAAAGAGAAACCTTTGCCGGTGTGTCTGGGGTGGGGGATTTGATAGTGACCTGCTGTTCGATGCACTCGAGAAACCGCAGATGCGGAATCTATGTGGGCGAGGGAATGACCGTTTCGCAGGCTGTTGAAAAGGTGGGAATGACCGTTGAGGGAATAACCGCCGCTCTCTGTGCCGCTCAGCTAGCGAAAAAGATGCAGGTTGAAATGCCGATAACCGAGCAGGTCTGCCGGATAATCGACGGAGAAGCTACCGCGCAGGAGGCACTGGCAAAGCTGATGTCGCGTCCGGTGAGATATGAGCATGACAGCAACTGGCTGAAAGAAAGCTGAAAAACCCGTTTGATTTTGACGGAGGAAAGAATATGAAAAAGCCAAAGCCGCAAAAGATAAATTCGATTTATATTGCCGTTTTGATTATCGGGGCGGTGATAGGGCTTTATGGGGCGCAGAGCGAGGAAATGGTTTTCTTTGCGGCGGGCATGGCGATTATCGTCGGGGATATGCTGCTTCGAATAGTATTTTACAGATGCCCCCACTGTGGGAAATTCCTTGACAGGAGCAGCGGCAGATACTGCCCGCACTGCGGAAAAGATGTAAATGAATAGCGTTTTCGCGGCTGTGAACCGATTCGAGCTGCGTTGTGTGCAAATTTTGACAAGGCGGAGAGCTTTTTTGAAAAAGGCTCTCCGCTTGAGTTTTTTGAGCGGAGAAAATCGCAAGAACGTGTGAAAATGCACAAATTCAGCTGTTGTATTTTGTCGAAACAAGAGAAAATATCCGAAATTTCAAAAAAGCCCGATTTTTTGAAAAAAGTTTGAAAAAAGGCTTGCAAATGCCGTTTCCGTATGATAATATAATGCTTGCGTGACTGCTGAGATATGCGTTGATGCGGGAGGTGGCCGCCCAAGAGGCGGGGAATTTCCGCGGAGTATGTCCGATTTTAAACCGGGCGACCCATTCGACAGGACATTGCGGTTGAAGACCGCTTTATGTGCTGCGTGTGGCTCATTTGCGCTGACCCCGGCTAAACCGAAGTTTCGGTTTAACCGGTTTTTTGCGGGAAAAATGAGGAAACACACGGCACGGTGGATTGAAAGAAAGGGCGTCTCTCAAAAGAAAGTGAATCAGGAGGCGATTATATGGCAGTCAAAGAAAAAATCCGTATCCGTGTGAGAGGCTATGACCATCAGTTGGTTGACGCCGCAGCAGAAAAGATTGTTGAAACCGCAAAGCGCACCGGCGCAAAGGTTTCCGGTCCTATCCCGCTGCCCACCGACAGAGAGATTGTTACCATCCTGCGCGCAGTACACAAGTACAAGGATTCCCGCGAGCAG
The DNA here is from genome assembly GCA_964573335.1 of uncultured Oscillospiraceae bacterium. GTDB lineage: Bacteria > Bacillota > Clostridia > Oscillospirales > Ruminococcaceae > Yanshouia. Next base: position 2,207 of record CAZNJJ010000064.1, read on the forward strand.
TTTGAAATGAGAACTCACAAGAGACTCATCGACATTCTCCGTCCTTCCAACAAGACCGTTGAGGCACTCACAAGCCTCGAGCTCCCCGCAGGCGTGGAGATCGAGATCAAGCTCTGATTTAAAGAGACTTGAAACGCGACGCACATATTAAATGGTGCGAGCAAAGGTAATGTTGGCGCTCTCGCGTCAACCAATAACCAAAGGAGGAAAATCCAAAATGCAAAAGGCAATCATTGGCAAGAAGCTTGGCATGACCCAGCTGTTTGACGAAAACGGCAGCTTTATCCCGGTCACTGTCATCGAGGCTGGTCCCTGTGTCGTCGTTCAGAAGAAGACGACCGAAAACGACGGATATGAATCCGTGCAGATCGGTTTCGGCGAAATCTCGGACAAGCACGTTAACAAACCCATGAAGGGTCACTTCGCTAAGGCTGACGTTGCTGCAAAGCACACTCTCCGCGAGTTCAAGCTCGCTGACTGCGCTTCTGTAAACGTCGGCGACATCATCAAGGCAGATACCTTCGCGGTAGGCGAAAAGGTAGATGTCTGCGGTACCAGCAAGGGCAAGGGCTTTGCCGGCACCATCAAGCGCTATGGAAACCGCTCTCTCAAGGCAACTCACGGCACCGGCCCCGTTGCAAGACAGGCCGGCTCTATGGGCGCCTGCTCCTCGCCCTCGAGAATCTACAAGGGCAAGAAGATGCCCGGACACATGGGTGCTGAGAGAGTTACCATACAGAACCTTGACGTAGTTAAGGTTGACGCAGAAAACAATCTGATCGCACTTCGCGGCGCGATCCCCGGCCCTAAGGGCGGTTATGTTTACATCACCGACGCCGTTAAGGGTCAGAAGGCTTAATAGGGAGGAGGAATCATCATGCCGAAGGTTACAGTTTATAACATGGCAGGCGCTTCTGTTGGCGAAATCGAGCTTTCCGACGCAGTGTTCGGTATCGAGCCCAACAAGGTTGCCGTTCATGCGGTTGTGAAGAACTACCTCGCTAACCAGCGTCAGGGAACCCAGTCCACTCTGACCAGAGCAGAGGTAAGAGGCGGCGGCAGAAAGCCCTGGAGACAGAAGGGCACCGGCCACGCAAGACAGGGCTCCATCAGAGCTCCCCAGTGGTATCACGGCGGTATCGCGCTCGGTCCCAAGCCCCGCGATTACAGCTACAGCCTCAATAAGAAGGTTAAGAGACTGGCTATGAAGTCGGTATTCTCCGCTAAGGTTCTTGAGAACAGCCTCGTTGTTGTTGATGAGATCAAGGTTGAGGAATACAAGACCAAGACCGTTGCCGCTATGCTCAAGGCACTCAATGTTGAGGGCAAGGCAATGATCGTTACTGCCGAGAAGGACGAGAAGCTCGTTAAATCCGCTGCTAACATCCCCGGCGTAACCACCGCTTTCACCGGCTCTGTAAACGTTTACGACATGGTAAACGCAGGCAAGGTCGTTCTTTCCAAGGACGCTGTTTCCAAGCTCGAGGAGGTGTACGCTTAAATGAAACTCGCACAGGATATTGTTATCAAGCCTATCATTACTGAGCGCAGCATGAGCGGTATCGCTCAGGGCAAGTACACCTTTGAGGTGCACAAAGACGCTAATAAGATAGAGATAGCTTCCGCTATCGAGACTCTGTTCCCCGGAACCAAGGTTGCGGCTGTAAACACCATGAACGTAAGCGGCAAGCAGAAGCGCATGGGCAAGAATGTCGGCACCACCCGTTCCTGGAAGAAGGCAGTCGTCACTATCAAGGCAGACTCCAAGAAGATCGAGTTCTTTGAGAGCATGATCTGATAATCGCTTTTGCGATAAATGAGAAATACGACGACTTGGGTATGGGATTCTCATAGTTCCCGCTAACAAGTTATGAGGAGTGAAACATCAGATGGCAATCAAATTTTACAAGCCTACGACCCCCGGACGCCGTCAGATGACCGTCACCGATTATTCGGGCCTTTCCAAGGTGGCTCCCGAAAAGAGCCTGCTGACTGTCATCAAGGCTAACGCCGGTCGTAACAATACCGGCAGAATCACCGTTCGTCATCGCGGCGGTGCAAATCGCAGAAAGTATCGTATCATCGACTTCAAGCGTGACCTCAAGGGTGTTCCCGCAAAGGTTCTCACTCTCGAGTACGATCCTAACCGTTCTGCTCACATCGCCCTCGTTCAGTACGAGACCGGCGAGAAGAAGTATATCATCGCTCCCAACGGTTTGAAGGTTGGAGACGTTGTTTCCAGCGGCGTTGGCTCCGATATAAAGCCCGGCAACGCGCTCGAGCTTGCAAATATCCCCGTTGGTACTTTCGTACACAACGTAGAGCTTTACCCCGGCAAGGGCGCTCAGCTCGCCCGCGCAGCAGGCGTTATGGCTCAGCTGATGGCAAAGGAAGGCAATTACGCCCTTCTGAGACTGCCCTCCGGCGAGCTTCGTAAGGTTCCTGTCAACTGCATGGCCACTATCGGTCAGGTAGGCAACATCGACCACGAAAACGTTTCTATCGGTAAGGCAGGACGTACCCGCCATAAGGGTATCCGTCCCACCGTTCGCGGTTCTGTTATGAACCCCTGCGACCATCCTCACGGTGGTGGTGAGGGCAAGAGCCCGATCGGTCGTCCCGGTCCTGTAACTCCCTGGGGCAAGCCCGCCCTCGGTTATAAGACCAGAGATAAGCATCATCGCACTGACAAGTATATTGTCAAGCGCCGCAACGCTAAGTAAGGAGGTTAGTCGACAATGGGTAGAAGTATTAAAAAAGGCCCTTACGTGCATGAAAAGCTGCTTGCGCGTGTAAAGGCGATGAACGCCTCCGGTGAAAAGAAGGTACTCAAGACCTGGAGCAGATCTTCCACGATCTTCCCGGATTTTGTAGGTCACACTTTCGCTGTCCATGACGGACGTAAGCACGTTCCGGTGTATGTAACCGAGGATATGGTCGGACACAAGCTCGGCGAGTTTGCTCCCACCAGAACCTATCGCGGTCACGCCGGCGCGAAGAAGTCCTAAGTAGCCGAAAGGAGGATAAATCATGGAAGCCAGAGCATATCTGCGCGGCGTTAGAATTTCGCCCCGCAAGGTGCAGATCGTTCTCGATCTCATCCGTAACAAGCCCACCGACGTTGCACTTGCAATCCTGAGACATACCCCTAAGGCTGCAAGCGAGCCGGTAGCAAAGCTCCTCAAGAGCGCTATCGCCAACGCTGAGAATAATCACGATATGGATAAGAATCATCTTTATGTCGCTGAGTGCTTTGTAACTCCCGGCATGACTATGAAGCGCATCATGCCCAGAGCACAGGGCAGAGCGTTCCGCATCAACAAGAGAACTTCCCACGTTACCATCGTGGTGAAGGAAAAGGAATAACCGAAAGAGGAGGGTAAACTAAATGGGCCAGAAAGTCAATCCGCATGGTCTGAGAGTAGGCGTTATTAAGGATTGGGATTCCCGCTGGTTTGCCAAGGACAACGCTTTCGGCGATCTCCTTGTTGAAGACTACCAGCTGAGAAAGTATCTCAAGAAGCGCCTTTATGACGCAGGCATCGCAAAGCTCGAAATCGAGCGCGACGCTACCAAGGTTAAGATCCACATTCACTGCGCTCGCCCCGGTGTTGTAATCGGTCGTCAGGGCGCGGAAATCGAAAAGGTTCGCGTTGAGTGTGAGAAGATGATCAACAAGAACAAGGAGAACAAGGTAAATGTTCTCGTAAACGTTGTTGAGGTCAAGTCCGCTGACAAGAACGCACAGCTCGTTGCAGAAAACATTGCTGCCCAGCTCGAGGGACGTGTGGCATTCCGCCGCGCTATGAAGCAGTCCATCGGTCGCGCTATGAAGTTTGGCGCAAAGGGCATCAAGATTCAGTGCTCCGGTCGTCTTGCCGGCGCTGAAATCGCCCGCACCGAGACCTATCACGAAGGAACCATCCCGCTTCAGACAATCCGTGCCGACATCGACTACGGCTTTGCTGAAGCTAACACCACCTACGGCAAGATCGGCATCAAGGTTTGGATATATGCCGGCGAAGTGCTGCAGGAGGTAAAAAAGCCCCGTAAGGAAGGAGGCAGCAAATAATGCTTCTGCCCAAGAGAGTAAAATACCGCAGAGTTCACAGAGGAAGACTGACCGGTAAGGCTATGCGCGGAAACACTATTTCCAATGGCCAGTATGGTCTTCAGGCACTCGAGCCCGCTTGGATTACTTCCAACCAGATCGAGGCTGCCCGTATTGCAATGACCCGTTATATCAAGCGTGGCGGTCAGGTTTGGATAAAGATATTCCCCGACAAGCCCGTAACCGAGAAGCCTGCTGAGACCCGAATGGGTTCCGGTAAGGGCAGCCCCGAGTATTGGGTAGCTGTTGTAAAGCCCGGCCGCATCATGTTTGAGATGGGCGGCGTTAGTGAAGAAATCGCAAGAGAGGCTATGCGTCTTGCTATGCACAAGCTGCCTATCAAGTGCAAGTTTGTTAAGAAGGAAGAGGAGGTTGAAGGTTAATGAAGGCTAATGAACTCAGACAGCTGTCTATTGATGAGCTCAACGCTAAGCTCGTTGACCTCAAGGCAGAGCTTTTCAACCTCAGATTCCAGCACACCATCAATCAGCTCGACAATCCCCTTCGTCTTGCTGCTGTCCGCAAGGACATCGCGCGCGTTAAGACACTGATCGGCGAAGCTGAGCGTAAGGCGTAACGGCGGAAGGAGGAAATTACAGTGAGCGAGAGAAACTTGCGTAAGACCAACGTTGGCATCGTAGTAAGCGACAAGATGGATAAGACCGTAGTTGTTGCCATCGCCGACAGAGTTCGTCACCCCCTTTATAAGAAGATCGTTAAGCGCACCGTTAAGTTCAAGGCTCATGATGAGAACAATGCTTGCGGAATCGGCGACAAGGTTGAAATCATGGAGTGCCGTCCCCTTTCCAAGGACAAGAACTGGCGCGTAGTCAACATCATCGAAAAGGCTAAGTAAGAATATTTGAATAAAGGAAACCGGCTTGAGCGTTGCTGTAAATGGTCAGCAATAGCGGTTGAATAGACAACCCCGGCAGGTCGGCGGATAACCGAAAGGAGGATACCGCTCATGATTCAGATGCAGACCTATATGAAGGTTGCCGATAACACCGGCGCCAAGGAGCTTATGTGCATCAGAGTGCTTGGCGGCACCAGAAGAAAGTATGCTAACATCGGCGACGTAGTAGTCGCTTCTGTTAAGAAGGCTGCGCCCGGCGGCGCAGTAAAGAAAGGCGACGTAGTTAAGGCTGTTATCGTTCGTTCCGCGCAGGGACTGCGCCGCGAGGACGGCACCTACATTCGCTTTGATGAGAACGCGGCAGTTATTATCAAGGATGACAAGACCCCCAGAGGCACCCGTATCTTTGGGCCGGTCGCAAGAGAGCTTCGTGATAAGGACTACCTGAAAATCTTGAGCCTCGCTCCCGAGGTTCTGTAACGGAGGTGTACGAGCGTGAATAAACTTCATGTCAGAAAAGATGACACGGTCGTCATTCTGTCCGGCAAAGATAAGGGCAAAAAGGGCAAGGTGCTTGAAACCTCTCCCAAGGAGCAGAAGCTCATTGTTGAAGGTATCAACATGGTGACCAAGCACGTTAAGCCCCGTCGTCAGGGCGAGGCAGGCGGCATTGTTAAGGCAGAGGGCGCGTTCTACGCCTGCAAGGCAATGGTTGTTTGCCCCTCTTGCGGCAAGGCTACCCGTGTAGCTCACAAGGTGCTGGCAGATGGGACCAAAACGCGCGTTTGCAAGAAGTGCAACGCGACTTTTTAAGCAAGGAGGATTGAATTAACATGGCTAGATTACAGGAACGTTACAATAACGAAATAGCCGGTGCTATGATGAACAAGTTCGGCTACAAGAGTGTTATGCAGATCCCTAAGCTTGATAAGGTAGTAATCAATGTTGCCTGCGGCGAAGCAAGAGATAACCCCAAGGTTATCGAGGCTATCGTAGGCGACCTTGGCAAGATCACCGGTCAGAAGGCGATTGTCTGCAAGGCAAAGAAGTCGGTAGCAAACTTCAAGCTCCGTGAGGGAATGCCCATCGGATGCAAGGTAACTCTCAGAGGCGAGAGAATGTTTGAGTTTGTTGACAGACTGTTCAACGTAGCTATGCCCCGTGTACGCGATTTCCGCGGCATTTCCGCTAACGGATTCGACGGCAGAGGCAACTTCAGCTTCGGCCTCAAGGAGCAGCTCATGTTCCCTGAAATCGAATACGATAAGATCGACAAGGTGCGCGGCATGGATATTTCCTTTGTCACCACTGCTAAGACTGACGAAGAAGGCCGTGAGCTGCTCACTCAGCTCGGCTGCCCCTTCGCTAAGTAAGGAGGAGAATTTTAAATGGCTAAAAAGAGTATGAAGCTCAAGCAGCAGGCGCCTGCTAAGTTCTCCACCAGAGAATACAACAGATGCAAGATCTGCGGTCGTCCCCATGCTTATCTGAGAAAGTACGGAATCTGCCGTATCTGCTTCAGAGAGCTTGCATATAAGGGACAGATCCCCGGCGTGCGTAAGGCAAGCTGGTAATAGTAGTAGGAAACAAAGGAGGTAAACGGCATGCATATCACCGATACCATCGCTGACTTGCTTACTCGCATCAGAAACGCGAGCACAGCCAAGCACGAAACGGTCGATGTTCCCGCTTCCAATATGAAGAAGGCTATTGTCCAGATTCTTGCGGATGAGGGTTATATTAAGAGCTTTACCGTTGTTGAAGACGGAAAGCAGGGCGTTATCCGCATTGTACTCAAGTACACTGCCGGCAAGACTCCCGTTATCACCGGTTTGAGAAGAGTTTCCAAGCCCGGTCTTCGTATCTACACCAGCTGCGAAGAGATGCCCAGAGTTATGAAGGGTCTCGGCATTGCCATCCTTTCTACCCCCAAGGGCGTTATGACCGACAAGGAAGCCAGAAAACAGAACGTTGGCGGCGAAGTTCTCGCCTTCATTTGGTAAGGGGGCGCGCAGAATGTCAAGAATTGGTAGAAAGCATATAGCTATCCCCGCCGGCGTTGAAGTTAAGGTAAACGGCAGCGAAGTTACCGTTAAGGGACCCAAGGGCACCCTTTCCAATACTTTCAATCCCGATATGAAGATCGAGGTTCAGGGCGCAGAGGTAATTGTTACCCGTCCTTCCGATGATCCCGCACATCGCAGCCTGCACGGCTTGACCAGAACTCTGATTGCGAACATGGTTACCGGCTGCCACGAGACCTTTAAGAAGGAGCTCGAGGTAAACGGCGTAGGCTACCGTGTAGCAAAGCAGGGCAAGAACCTGGTTATGAACCTCGGATTTTCCCATCAGGTGATCATGTCTGAGGTAGAGGGCATCACCATTGATGTTCCCCAGCCCAACAAGATCATCATTTCCGGTCCCGACAAGCAGAAGGTTGGCCAGTTCGCGGCTGAAGTTCGCGAGAAGCGTCCTCCCGAGCCTTATAAGGGCAAGGGCATCAAGTATATCGACGAGGTCATCATCCGCAAGGAAGGCAAGGCCGGTAAGGGCAAGAAGTAAAGAAAGGAGTGTATGCAAATGGTCACAAAGCCTGATAGCAATAAGGCGCGTCTTAAGAGACATTTTCGCGTCAGAAATAAGATCAGCGGAACCGCTGAGCGTCCCCGCCTGAACGTATTCCGTTCCTCCAAGAACATCTACGCTCAGATCATCGACGATGTAGCCGGCGTCACTCTGGTGTCTGCTTCTTCTCTTGAGAAGACCTTCACCGAGAAGGGCTCCGACAAGGCCGCGGCTCGCGCCATCGGCAAGCTCGTCGCTGAAAGAGCAGTAGAAAAGGGTATCACCACCGTTGTGTTTGATCGCGGCGGATATGTATACCACGGTCGCATTAAGGAACTTGCTGAGGGTGCCCGCGAGGGCGGTCTCAACTTCTAAGGAGGGATAAGGATTGGCTCGT
>CAZNJJ010000065.1:0-9840 GCA_964573335.1 uncultured Oscillospiraceae bacterium
TTTTCAATATCATGATACCTTTTCCCGTCGAATTTGTCAACGAGTTCGGCGGGAATTTGTTTGACATAATAAGACAGGCGTGATATTTTAAAATCGGCGCTGTCGCATACGGCAGGCGGTTGACCTCCTATCCTCGCGGAGAGGAGGTGATGCAAATGGTTACATATGAGGGATTATTTGCCTTTTGTATGGTAATAATAGGCATCATTTCTTTGCTTCAAAAAAAGAAATAACCGCCCTCCAGCCAAGGTTTGCGGTTATTCCCCGTAAATAATTGGTCAACCGTCTGCTGACAGCGCCTTTTTCAATATCATGATACCTTTTCCCGTCGAATTTGTCAACGAGTTCGGCGGGAAAATATATTTGTATACAACTATTATATTTGCTGTATTTTGTGGTACAATACTAATGGCTGATGCTGGCAAATTTATCTTATTGCTATTGACAGCAAAGAAATTTATGGTATTATTAAAACTGATAATAATTATCGGTTTTATCAAAAACTATGCTAAAGGAGAAGAATATATGGCAACCAATCTTAAAGGAACCAAGACCGAAGCTAATTTGATGACCGCTTTTGCGGGCGAGAGCCAGGCAAGGAACAAGTATACCTACTACGCTTCCAAGGCAAGAAAGGAAGGCTATGTTCAGATAGCGGAGCTTTTTGAAGAAACCGCTGTCAACGAGCGTGAGCACGCTAAAATCTGGTTCAAGCTGCTGCATGACGGCGAAATTCCCACCACCGCCGCTAATCTGCTCGATGCCGCCGAGGGCGAGAACTATGAGTGGACCGATATGTACGCTCAGTTCGCCAAGGAAGCTAAGGAAGAGGGCTTTGACCGTATCGCTTATCTCTTTGAGGCAGTAGGCGCTATCGAAAAGGAACATGAGGAGCGCTATCGCAAGCTGCTTGCCAATGTTGAGGGCAACGCCGTATTCATCAAGGACGAGAAGGTTATGTGGCAGTGCGCTAACTGCGGACACATCGTTATCGGAAATGCCGCTCCCGAGGTATGTCCCGTATGTTCTCACCCCAAGGCATATTTCAAGATTCAGGCAAAGAACTATTGATAGCTCTTTTTGCTTTTCGAAAAATCAAAGTAAAACTTTTAATGAAAAACAGGCATCGTTTTTGATGCCTGTTTTTGTATTTCAGCTTAAAAGCATTTTGATTTTTCTCGAAAAAGAATAGGAAATCACTTTTTGCTCGGCAGCTCGGCATCGAAATACTCTATTGCCATGCGGCGCGCAAGTTCCGACAAGGCATCGCTCATGGCGCATACCGCCGCGAGAGAGGCAAATCTGTCGGAAACGGAAGCGTCGTTTAAGCCACAGTCATTTTGCAGCAGGGAAAACAGCTCCTCCCGCGCTTTTTGCTGTGAGATAAGCCCCTTTTCGTAGCAGCCTGAAAGCTCTGCCGCGCCGAAATCCCCAGAACCGTAGAGCGAATCGAGAACATTTTTTATCTCGCCGATAGAAAGTGTTCCCTTGAGGGCATATATCGTCAAAATCTGCACAATATGCTCACGGGTGTATTTTTTGCCCTTTATGGGACTGATAAGCCCTGCCTTGCTGTAATTGTTCACCATCATTTTAGTCAGCGGCTTTTCGTCGGGAAGGCGCTCGTTTTTAGCGTCAGCCTGTTCTATGAGGGTGATGACCTGGTCCATATACAGGTCTATCGCGGGAAGCTCATCGGTGTGTATGCTGCGTTTGTTCAGCGAAGATTTGATAAGCGCTAAGGTATTGTCGGTCATAAAAGCACCTCTCTTATTAAAAAGAATACCAAAAAGCGGCTATTATTTCAATATGATGCTTGAAAAATATTTCGGAATTGATATAATAGAAACATATAATATAGTTTTGAAAACCACATAATAGAATAACAGAGGTGATTTTATGAGCTACTTCCATTGCTATGCCCGAGACCCTTGGAGCAGTTTTACACATTATATAGGTATGTGTGCCGCGGCGATAGGCTCGTTGCTTTTTCTGCTGCGCGGCAGGATAAACGGTGCCGCGCCGGAGAATATGGCTGCCGCGGCGGTGTTTGGACTTTCACTGGTGATGCTCTACGCGGCGAGCGCTGTCTACCATTTCTATCGCGGAAGTGAGCGGGTTCTGCTCAGACTGCGAAAGCTCGACCATTCTATTATATATGTGTTGATAGCAGGGAGCTATACCCCCATAGTTCTGCACTGTATGGCGAGGGAAAGGGCGGTTATCTTTCTTGCGGCTATATGGAGCTTTGCCGCAATCGGGATAATAGCCAAGCTCTGCTGGCTTAACGCTCCGCGCTGGCTCTACACCTCGATATACCTTATTATGGGCTGGGCGGTTTTGTTTGATTGGAGCGCCTTTGCCTCTATGGAAAGCGGCTGTCTGCGGCTGGTAGCGCTCGGCGGAATTTTTTACAGCATAGGGGCGGTGTTCTATATCGCGAAACGGCCGTTCGGCAAAAACGGCTTCGGATTCCATGAGATATTCCATATTCTTATTCTTTTGGGGTCGTTAGCACACTATTTGGCGGTGTTTTTTTACATTTTGTGATAAAAATAAAGCCAATTACAGGAATTTAGCGAAAATCGCCGAAAATCCCTTTTCAAGCCGCAAAAAATCAGTTATAATAATGCCGTATATATAAACCACTTTTTGTAATGGGGGACGACATTATGAAAATGAGAAAGCTCATGGCGTTGTTTTTGGCGGTTTCGATGCTGTTTGGAATGGCAGTCGGCGCTTTTGCGCGCGTTAAGGACAACGACGACTACGACAATCAGGATGTTTTCAATATAAAGGAGCCTTCCGGCACACTTTCGCCCGGAGTGGACTATTATTTTGATTGCACTTGGGGAAAGACCGATATTACCGATGACTTCTTTGAGTTTTACAAGGTCGGCGTGAGTGTAGGAAGCGTTGACGACAGAGAAGAACAGCGCGAGGCCGACTATGACGGAACAAAAAGTTCCACCGCGCGAAAGATAGTTGAGGTTGCGGAATTTGTCAAGCTGGACAACAGCGACAAGTATTATTTCCATTTCCGCGCAAAGGGCAGCTACGGATATAAAAAGGACGACGATGCCGAGGTGAGAGTGACTGTCACCGCCTATGACAAGAGCCGCAGCAAAGACCGTGAGGATTACAAGTCCTGGGTGGAGCTGGACCTTGATATAGGCTACAGAAATATGTCCAAGGATACCGATAGCAGCATTTGGAAGAATGTTTACGGCAGCAGCTATGAGGTTGACAATGACTACCCCATGATCAGCTTTGACGATGACCTCGATTATTGCAAGCTCACCTTTGAGGACGGCAGCTACTACAATGCCCATCTCAAGACGGTGCGCGACTTTAACCTCGGAATCTCCACCGATATAAACGGAACCGCCGCGGCGGCTTATCCCAACGCAAAGCTCAAGTGCTTGACATTCTATGCAAAGCCCGGCTTTTATGAGGAAAGCGTTTTGAAGGTGAAGGCTCCCGACTGTGAGTATCTCTATCAGATAATCGACGATAAGCAGCTTGTGCTTGTCGGTCAGGGGAATAACAGCGGCTATCTCTCCTGCACCACAAAGCGTTTGGGCAGCTATGTCGCTTCTGATATTGCGCTGGACACCACCCTCTTTTCCGCAAATGTCGGCAACTATGTCAACTACGCGCAGGTCGCTTCTCAGGTGAATAACACTTCCGCCAGTATAGCGGAGGGAAGCGGCAGTCAGAGCTTCAATTCCGATTCCGGCGTGCTTATCAATCCCAGCACCGGTGCGGAGGCTTAAACCCGAAAATAACCCGCTCTCTTTTGAGAGCGGGTTTTCTTTTGTACATTTGCTTTCCGAATAGTATATTTTTGCCGCAATATGACAAAATTGCCGCTCTTTTGGCGAATAAGGCGGTCGATTTGCGAGAATAATATTCTACAGAAAGACGATGTCGGGAGGCTTTATCATTATGAAAAGGCTGATTGCCGCTCTGCTTGCGGTTATGCTGTTCGGTTTGTATGCAGGTTTTGCCAAAGAGAATGAGGGAGAGCTTTTGCTCGGCTACGACAGCTTTTCGGGCATTTTATTGCCGAACTCGGTGCTGGCGGTGGGGCAGCGGTATGATTTTCCCGTATTTGTGGCGGCAAACCAAAAGGTTATGCCCCTTTCCGATGAGCTGATGCAAAAATACAGCTTTAAAACGGCAAAGCTGAGCGGCGAAAAGAGCGTAAAGGATTTTGGCTTTACAAAGAAAAACGGCTACTATTACATCACCGTTTTGGCGCGGGAGGAGGCAAAACACCGCTATTCGCTGACGCTGGTTGAACGCTCAAGCGGACTTGATACCCTTTCGCTCACGGTGGGGTTTTCCGCTTCTGAACAGGAAAAGCCACATTCCGTGAAAAATCCGCCTACGGGCAAAGCTGTTAAAATCGGTGGGAGCAAATTGCTCTCACCGATTTTTTTGAAAAAATTTCAAAAAGCTATTGCATTTTGAGTAATACAGTGATATAACTGTATTAAGATAACTAATACAGTTATATGTCATAGAACATACAGCAAAGGAGGATAACCGTGTTTTCGATAGATCTGCGAAGTCGTGAACCTATCTACGAACAGCTTGTCAACAACATAATATCGCTCATAACAAACAAGGTGCTGTTGCCGGATGAGCAGCTGCCGAGCGTGCGAAATCTTGCGCGAGACCTCGGCATAAACCCAAACACCGTGCAGAAAGCCTATCAGGAGCTTGAATCACGCGGATTGGTTTATCACGCGGCGGGACGCGGCAGCTTTATCTCACCGGGTGAGAATCTTACACAAGCGGTGCATGATGAGCGGCTCTCGGCGGTTGAGCAGGAAATGCAAAACTGCAAAAAGGCGGGAGTAGCCAAAGAGAGATTGATAGCGCTTGTTGAAAAAGTTTATGAGGAGGGCAAAGAAAAATGATCTTAGCCGATAACATAACCAAGAGGTTTGATAAACACACCGCGCTGGATAAGGTTACGATGAAGATAGAGCGCGGCTGTATCTACGGACTTGTGGGAACAAACGGCTCGGGCAAATCCACCATGCTGCGGCTTATTTCGGGAGTTTACCGTTCCGATGACGGCAGAGTTCTGGTAGACGATAACCCTGTTTTTGAAAATCCCGAGCAAAAGGCAAAGGTATTCTTCGTTTCCGATGACCTTTACTTTCCGCCGCAGGCGACGCTCGATATGATGGCAGAGTTTTACAAGGCGGCTTATCACAACTGGAGTGACAAGAGATACCAAAAGCTCTGCGAGCTTTTTCCGTTAGGGCAAAAGCGCAAAATATCCACCTTTTCAAAGGGAATGAGACGGCAGGCGGCGCTGATACTGGCTCTGGCGTCCTCTCCGGAATATCTTCTGCTTGATGAGGCGTTTGACGGTCTTGACCCTGTTATCCGCCACGCGGTTCGCCGCATAATCTCGGATATGATTTCGGAATACAACATCACGGTAATCATTTCTTCTCACAATCTGCGTGAGCTTGAAGATTTTTGTGACAAGGTCGGTCTTTTGCACAACGGCGTTTTGCGGCTGGAGTGCGATATGGATAAGATACAACTCGGCTTCTGCAAGTTACAGGCGGCTTTCCGTCCGATGCCGGCAGAGCTTGATATTAAAGGCGTGAGGGTTATCACAAAGGAGATACGCGGCAGTGTTGCCACCATTGTCTGTGCGGCAGGCAGTCAGGAGGCTATTGAGGCGGTTTCCGAGCTTTCTCCGCTTTTCTGTGAGGCGGTTTCGCTCACGCTTGAAGAGGTATTCATCTACGAAATGGAGGCGTTGGGATATGACTACAGCAAGATCATCTTTTAAAATGTCAAGAGCATTTCCCGTTTATAAAAATGTTTTAAAGCGCAATATCGGAACTATGATATTCTATGGCGCGCTGGTATTTATCTTTCTTCCGCTGCAATACATATTGGAACTGGCAAAATTCTATGAGCATGGTCGTGCTGCCGAGGACTTGCAGTGGTATCTGTTCGGACCGGCGCAGATGTTCAACACTTTTTCGATAATATTCTTCACCGGAATAGCGATGATAGCTCCTGTTGTTATCACCACCACGCTGTTTTCCTATATGCACAACAAGCGATCGACAGATGTTTATCACTCTCTGCCGCTCACCCGAGATGAGCTTTATATCGTTCACACAGCGGCGGCGGCAACGGTGGCAGCTATTCCGCTGATAATCAACTTTTTGATAGTGGCGGTGGTTTCCTTTTCCGCTCCCGCCGCAAACTGCGGCGAAATACTCATTGAAATGCTCTGCTGGCTGGCGATTTCCTTTGTTATCACAGCTATCACGGCGTTTGCGGCGGTCAATTCGGGAACGAGCTTTGACACCTCGATATTCTCGATAGGCTTGAATATCTCGATTTTCGCGATATACTTCACCGTAATTATGATGAGCGAAATGATGCTTTACGGCTTTTGCTATTCCGACAGCATTGCCGAGTTTGGCTTTAAGCTCTCTCCCTTTTCGGTAATCGTTATACGCCAGACCTTCAGCAGCTCCGAGATATACGGCGACTTCAGCAAAATAGCGCAAAACAATATCGACATTGCCGTTTGGCTGCTGATTGGAATAGTCATTTTCATTGCGGGTATGCTCTTTTACAGAAAGCGCCCCTCCGAAAACGCCGAAATGGTCGGCAATATGGGGCCGGTTCAGATTTATCTGCGTAGCGCCGGAACACTCGCCGCGGGTACTCTTTTCGGAATTATGCTCTGCGCCGTTTTTGAATACGAATCCGATATGGCGATACTTATCGCGTCTTTCTTAGGATCTGTTGTGGTGTATTTTGTAGGGGACGCACTTTTGAGCAGAAATATCCGCTCCCTGCCCAAGGCTCTGCCCAAGGCGCTCATCACCTCGGCGGGAGTTGCCGCGGTGATAATGGTGATAATGCTCGGCGGCGCAGGCTACGAGAGCCGTGTTCCCTCGGCAGATTCTGTTGAGAGCGCCACCTTGAGAGGCTATCGCGGAAGATTTGATTCCCAGCCTAATATCACATACAGCTATTCCAGAGGAGTGACCTATGAAAACCGTGAGGCTATTCAGCTGATATTGGACGCTCACGCCGCTCAGTGTGTCTCCGAGGACAAGATAGATAAAAAGGCGTATCACACCGCTTCTCTCAATGTGGAATACGACCTCGGCGGCAAGCAGATGAACCGCGAATACAACGTCGTTTGCGACGACGCATACGAGTCGCTCTTCGCGCTCGAAACCAATCCCGAATTCATCAGAAAGAATCACCCCCTCTTTGCGATAGACGCAAATCAAATATCCAATGTATATTCGCAGAATATCATCGGAACCGATGAAAAGACCTACGAGCTGACCGACAGCCAGAAGCAGCAGCTTCTTGAAGCGGTTAAAGCGGACATCATCGCACAGCCTGTTTCAAAGGACGGCAAAAAAGGCATGGGTTATCTCACCTTTGAGATAAAGCATCTCCCGAGAAGATACTATGACACCGTTTCTACCGCAATCGTTGTTGAGGGCGGGCAGGCTGTTGAGGAAAGCTACAGCGAGTCGGACTACAACTATTCCACAAGCACCGTGATGCTGACCGATGATTACAGCAACACTATCGCTTTTTTGAATAAGCTCGGCGCCGACGGCACCCTCGAAAACGACCTTTCCACAGCGAAAAAGGCTTATATCGGTGTTGCCGGCTGGCAGATACGGGGAATGGGCAACGCGGTAAATGAGACTGACTTAAACAGCATCGAGTCGATAGATGACGACATTTATTATATGCTGCGCGAGGAAGGCGTTATGGACGAAGACATGGGCTACCTGTCGATTAGCACCGAGCAGCTCATGGCGGCGGAAAACGAGCTTGTGAATATCATAGCGCCATACAGCAAAACCTATATCGTTGTGGCAGTTGTCAATGAAGACGGACATGGCAGCGAGCGGGTGAGCGGCTACTATTTCGCGCCGATAACGGCATTTGATTCCGAAACTGTTGACAAAATGCTCGACAAAGCCGTTGACTGGTACGGCGAGGGCATGATAGACCAGCTCAGAATTTCCGTTGGCTGAAAAAGTGTGAGGTAAAACGGCAAAGGAGGCAAAAAACATGGCTGTGAAAAACGGTATATCAAAAAGCGAATACGCATTGCACTATGACGAACACGCCGCACGACTTTACTATTTCGCGCTGAGATTGACCGGCGACGAGCTTTTGTCTCGCCGCGCTATGGCGGAGCTTTTTGCCGGCGGGTATCATTTCTGCAAGGAGGAGAGTTTTCTTTCGGATATGGTCACACTCCTTTGGAGGATACTGGAGAGCGAGCTTCCAAACGGGAATGGTGATTCCGATTCTTCTCCCTTGATGAAAATGTCCTTTTTGCCCCGCGCCGCCGTTTTGATGCGGATAGTGTTTTCGCTGGCGGAAAGCGAAATCGCAATGGCGCTTAACATTTCCGCAGAACAGCTCAATGAGATATATTCCTCGTTGAAGCCGAATTGTGCAAAGGCGGTTTGAGCCTGCTGCCGAATGACAAATTCCCCTGCCTTGGGACGAGGGCGGGGGAATTTTTGCGTTTCCGCTTAAAAAAGCGGGGAAAAGAGCCTTAAAATCAGCCTGAACAGCTTTTTCGGCAGAGAGAGCTTTTCCGATGCGCCGCAGGTTATCTCACGGCAGGAAGAAAGGGTAGCTTCAATATCCAGTCTTACCTGTTCCACCGCGCGGCAGTTAAAAAGGCAGACGGCGGCTTCGTAGTGGAGGAAAAAGCTGCGGTGATCCATATTTGCAGTTCCCACCATGGCAAAGCTGTCATCGGTCACCAGCTGCTTTGAGTGGATAAATCCGGGGGAATATTCAAATATTCTCACGCCATGCCGCAAAAGAAAGGGATAGCTGCCCCGTGAAACAAGGTGAATACATCTCTTGTCGGGAACGGCGGGAGTGATTATCCTCACGTCAATCCCCGACATGGCGGCACGGCAGAGCGCCGAAACGGTGTTGCTGTCTAAAATGAGATATGGTGTGGTGATATAGATATAGCTTTTGGCTCGCGCTATGCTCATGGCGCAGACGCTTTCGGCGATATACAGGTCATCGAGCGGGTTGTCGCCAAAGGGCTGAATTACACCGTCGCTGACGCATTTTTCGGTGGGGGCAAAGTCGGTAGGGGAGAGGGCGGCTTCAGCGGTGCTGTTCCAAAGCTGCAAAAAGAGAACTGTGAGGTTGAAAACCCCTTCGCCGCGGAGCATGGTGCCGGAGTCTTTCCAGTGGGAACAGCGCGGCAGTCGGTTTATATATTCATCGGCGATATTCGCTCCGCCGCAAAATCCGATATTCCCGTCTATTACGGTTATTTTGCGGTGGTCACGGTAGTTCATCGCGGAATTGAGGTGAGGGCGGCAGCGGTTAAAGGGGAGAGATTTTATCCCCTTAGAATTGAGCCTGCGGGCAAAATCCCGCGGGAGGGTGTTCATTGAGCCGGCATCGTCGTAAAGCAGCAGAACCATTACACCACGGCGGCTCTTTTCCGTTAGAATTTTCTCTATCCTGTTCCAGAGAGCGCCCTGCGATATGATGAAATATTCCATAAAGATAAACCGCTCGGCGCCCTCGAGTTTTTCGCAGAGACGGGCAAACAGCTTTTCTCCCGAGGGGAAAAACTCACATTCGGTGTTTTGGCAGGGCGGCATATCGGCATAGCGGGTGAGAAAAACGCTTATCGGGGCAAAATTGTCCTCTTTCGGGAGGAGGGAAGGGCGATATTCGGTGGGCAAAAAAGCCTTGTCGGCTGCGGCGGTAT
Organism: uncultured Oscillospiraceae bacterium; assembly: GCA_964573335.1. Classification (GTDB taxonomy): domain Bacteria; phylum Bacillota; class Clostridia; order Oscillospirales; family Ruminococcaceae; genus Yanshouia. The sequence goes on from CAZNJJ010000065.1 coordinate 9,794, forward strand.
TCCGCCTGAAAAAGCGGGGCAGACCCATTTTACCGCCGATGAGATAT
>CAZNJJ010000066.1:0-9492 GCA_964573335.1 uncultured Oscillospiraceae bacterium
TACCGTTACATAAGCAGATGCAAGTTTGGTTCCTGCCGCTTTTACACGAACCTGCTATTCTCCATCTTCAATACCTGGTATTTCAGTGCCTGTGCAAGCGATGTAGTCTGTTACGTCCGCTTTTCTATATTCCATGCCGGTTGTTACGTCGGTGATTTTTCCGTCATTGCCGCCAAGGGTGGTGCAGGGAGAGGTGCTAAGCCCCGTGGGGGCTTCCGCCTTTGTAACTTGTATCTTCTGCGGCTCGGAATCGGTGTATTCTGTGTTGTCGCCGGGGTTTATCACCCAAATCTCGCAAGGCTCAAGACCACTTAGAGAAACAGTAGTGCCGGAAATATTAAAATTCGAAACATGACCACTTTCATAATGGATTTCATATTTCATGCCGGCGGTAACGCCGCTCAAATTTCCGTAGCTGTCGCCTGTCGCGGTGAAGGTGGCGTTGGGAGTAGGCTTTGGATTTGTCGCGGCGGTTTCCAGATTCAAGCCTCTCACAACGATATAGGGTAGGTCGCTCCTGGTGCTTTTAAAATAGCTGCTTGGCTTTTTGCCGTTCATAGCAGGAAGCCAGTCCTCAACAAGCAAGCCGCCATTGGTGTAGTGTGTGTGAACATCTATGGGGGTAGTATATGTAAGCGCACCTTTAAGAGTGATTACTGCCCTGTCATACAAATACACCTGCGTTGTATCTGATTGAGATGGCGAAGCAAGCGTATTATTGTTGTTACTTTGGATAGAAGGATTTTTTGAGAGATAAAACGTTGTTTCATCATCTGCCGAATTAGATACAAAAATGCCGCCGCCATCGTACGCTGCGCTATTGCTCTCAATTTTGCCGCCTTGGAGATCAAATTTGCCTTTTCTGATATACACACCGCCGCCCTCCGAAGCGAAATTGCCGCTAATCGTACCGCCGTACATATTAAATTTACTATCTTCGTAAATACAAGCTACAGCGCCGCCATATAGAGCTTGATTGTTTGCGATATTGCCGGCATAAAGGCTAAAGGTGCCGTCTTCGATACTCACAGCGCCGCCATGCCCCAACTCCCGGTCTGATGTGGTTGGCTCCTCACTGTTTACACCGCCTCTTATTTCGCCGTTGCCGCAATCGGTGAGCTCCAGCGTGCTTGGCGTACGTGAGCCTCTCACTTTGATATATTTTCCGTTCAAATTAATATTATGACCGTTGAGACAGAGAACTATGTTTTTTTCCCACAGGTTGGGGCAATCTCCCTCGAGGGTCACAGTTGTCGTCAAATAGTAGTTGCCATTATCAGTAGGCAGAGCGTTATCGGTAGTCCACTCTGTCCATACTAAACTACTCCGCTTGTGCGGATCTCCGACGACATGATTGCAAGAGGCACTGCAACTGTGTGAGTGTGTGTCATCTGCCATTGCCACGGCAGTCATCATACCAAACGATGCACATAGGCAAAGCAAAGCTGCAAATAGCTTTCTTTTCATTTTTATTACCCCTCTCTTGTAGTTTTGTTTTCTATGCAGAGATATTATCTTATCCCCTGTAAGGGGATAAGATAGGGGGTTAACCCCCTATCTTTTTGCCTTTTCGCTGAAACTCAGCTTTGATTAACCGTTGTCCAAATCTCGCCGTTTTCGCAACTGAAAGCAACCGCATCGGAATAAGCATAGTTACCGACGGTGTCGCACATTTCAAAAACCATTGCATAGCTGCCGTCAATCAGCTCGATTTCGCCAAAGGCGGTGTCGGCAGTTACACAAAACTGCTCGGCGGTATACATCTCAAAGTCATCATCATCGCCAAGTGAAGCCAATTTCCATATAGTGGTTATGCTGTCGCCCTCTCGGAGCAGGCGCACCTCCTTGCTTGCCATTCCGTATTCGTCCGGCGCGGGCACAGCGCCCAAAATCCCCCACTTTTCGGTTGAAAAATCATAAACCACTTGCAGGTTATACAGCTCATCGTTGAGCAAAATCGGCACGGAATAGAGATTGTATTGCTCGCCCTCAAAGGAAAGCTCCATATAAACCAAATGTCCATCAACAGCGCCCCACACCCCGCGGAAATTGTCATAAAACACGCCGTTTTCCCAATCCGCGGTGATGTCGTTATCTGTTCCGAGCAGCAGCATCAGGTCATTTTCCTCATCTAAATAATAAAGCGAAAAGCCTATCTTAGTCAATATTTTGCCGCATTCTTTATCAAGTCTTAAAACAGCGTTGCCGTTTTCATCAAGTTCAAGCGGAATATTATCCCAATTCTTGTCGTTGAGGGTGACGATTTTCGGAAGCAGAGAGATGCTCAGTGATTGGAGATACTGCTCCCCGCCGTCGGTGGTTTCGCCTGTCAGCTCATAGGCATAGAGCTGTTTAAAGGCGTTGCCTGTTCCCATATCCACATATCCGTTGAAATCGTCAATATCCCCGTTGTAGGAATAGTAACAGCTCAAACCGCTCGCTTCCGCGCGATAACAGCCGCCTACCCGATAGATAACACATTCTGCCAGGGCATCGCAAACCTTTTTCGCCGAGGGCAGAAGATTTGCGGTTTTGCGGGCAAAATGCCCCAAATCCATCATGTTTGTGTAGCCCTGTTCGCGGGTGTTTCCGCCGTAGTTTTCGCTTTGGACGGCGGCACGACCCAGCTCGGCGAAAAAGCCGCTGTCACGCGAGGCGGCTGCAAACGCTTCCTCCCCGAATTCCTCGTAGGCTGTCAGCAGAGGAGATAGCTTTGTCAAATCGGTGACGGAAAGTGTCACCTGTTCCTGCGTTCCCACGGCTTCACAGCCGCTGTAATAGCTGTCGCATATAGCGATGCCCAATTTTTCGCCGCTCATATCGGGTTCAGCCGCCAAAGCTGCAAGCCAGCCGGAATAGAGCCAGCCGTTTCCTGGCTCAACCTCCTCCGATGCCACCAGATATTTCGCGAAATCCCGAAAAACCGCCGCCACATCGACAGTCGCCATCAGGCAGGTGTCAAAGCCCACCAGTTCCAGCGCGGGAGCGGCGGAATCAGCGCCCCAAACCGCGTCAAACGCCTGATAAAGCTCTGCCAAATTCAGCGAATCGTAGCCGTAAAGCTCGTCAAACGCAGCTCCGCCGACAGAGCCGCCGCCGTGATTCCAAAACGTGACTGCAACCTTGTCGGCGGGGTAGTTTTCATCTGCAAAACGCAAAAAATCGCAGAGAGTTTGAGCATCGCCCATGTTGGCGCTCGCTTCTTCCTCCAAAAGCTGCAAGCCCTCGCTGTTGTAGAGCCAGCGCTGTATCTTTGAAGAATCCATCAGGTCATTCTGCCAAACGGCGGCACCGCCTGTCTCGATAACCACGTTCACGTTTTCCGGCAGCTGAACCTCAAGCATCTCCTGCAAGTCGGCAGTGGCACAGCCGTAGTTTGTCTCAAGGTCACTTCCGCATAGATACCAGTAAACCGCCCAGCTTTCGTCCTCTGAGCGGTTATCTGTATCTATTGCCGATGGCAGTGGTATCGCAGACTCTGCCGGAGCCTCTTCCCCGCCGCACCCTGCCGAAAAAAGGCAGAGCAGCAGCGCCAAAATCAGAGACAGAGCTTTTCTTTTCATCTGCGAGTCACCTCTTTACAGTCCGAGAAGCTGTCGCTTTTTAGCGGTAAATTCTTCCTCGGTGATTATTCCCTGTTCCAAAAGCTCTTTGTAGCGCTTCAACTCGGTCACGGTGTCTGCCGGTGCCGCCGCATAGGGCTGAGATTCCACCTCAAAGCCTATTCTGCTTTCCTTATAGCGGGGGTCTATCATCTTCATCAAACGAGAGGCAAGCTCATAGAGGGCATTGCAGCGCTCATCGTATTCCCGCATATAGTCATCGGCGCTGGGATAAGACTCGTTGAATTTCGGCGCGGAAACAGTATCGTCAAACGTTGTCCAATAGGGGTGTTTGAAGGTCAGTATCACTCTGAAATTGTCAAACAGCCTGGGAACATCGAATGTAGGCTTATACATATTGTTTATCCGCTGACGCTCCATACGCTCCTCATCGGTTTCTTTTCCGCGATTGAGTGCATCTTCACGCGCGGCACGGCGCTCATATTCCCGCCTGTCGTATGTAAACTGGTCGATAGCGGGAGCAAGGTCCATAACACGGTCGGGTATGTCGCTCCTGTATATATTGAGGGTACCGTTTCCGCTTTCAAACAGCAGCTTGTTATCCTCCAATATTCTAAAGGACTTGAGATATTTTTTCTCTATTACCCAGCGTTTGCAGACATCGAGCTTGATAAAGCCGTTATTCTCATCAAGCAGCAGTATGTCGGAAAGGGTGAAGCTGAAACGGTGAGTCTCGTTAAAAAGCGGCCAAAGGGCGCTGTTCTGCTCAAAATCCGCCAAATAGCGCTTGAAATCCTCCAAAGTCATATTATCCAGCAGGTCGTTTGGCAGCTCGATTTTGTTTTTACATTCCTTGCAGAGGGGCTGACCCTCTATCGTAGTCGGGAATATCCTCGGTGTAGGATTTCCGCAGATAGGACAGAGCTTTTTCTTGTTAGTGAACAATCCCATGATTTTCTCCTCCCAAATCAGTAAAATGTGGCTATTTCATGCCGAACATATCGGTTTTTTCTTCTACAAGATACCCCCGCTGACTAAAACCCATTGCCCCGCCCAACAGAGACGTGGGAAAGGTGCGAAGCTCCCGATTGAGCTTTGTCACGCTGTCGTTATATATCAGCCGACTGGTGCGAACCATTTTATCGTAGCTGTCTAAAGCGGATATGCACCTGGAATAGCCTTCATCGGCTTTAAGCTCGGGATATTTTTCCACCGATTCGGATATTCTTCCGAGAGCATCGGAAATCAGCTCTTCCTGATTTAAAACGTCTTTCGGCGCGGAAGCAGCGGTTATGGCGCATCGGCGGGATTTTATATTCTCAGCCAAGGCTCGCGACTCATTGGCATCGTAGCTTTTAGTTAAATCAAGCAGTGCTGTCAGCGCGTCAAAGCGCGAGGAAAGCTGTACGCCGAGCTGGTTCATTGCGTTGTCGGTATTCTCGCTCATAACCGTCAGTCTGCGCTGAACCGAGACTGCCCATACAACCAAAAGCGCTAATGCGGCGCCGATAAGCATAAATCCCATAAAATACTTCCTTTCCTCAATAATAAAGAGGCGGAAAACCTATTCCGCCTCTTTTCAAAGTATAGAACCTTTTTTGAATAAGGCTTTTATTTAGCCGAATACATATTCCTCAGCCTCTTCTGCCCACTGCTGAACAATTCCGCAAGCTTCCATCATCTCGTCGAGCTGTTCCTGGGTGAAGTCGGCGCCGCTCTCAAGTGCTTCCTTGTAGATATTCAAGCCCTCTGCCATCTGAGTCATTCCGTCGATAAGCTCCTGAGGGAAATCCTCGATGTGAGAGTTTACCTCAACGGCGATTGCGTTGAACATCTCGCTTGTCGCGTTAAACACATCTATAGCAGCCTGCTTGTCGCCTATCGGCTGCTCGGTTCCGCCTACAAACACACCGCTTGCCTCGGTAACCCACTTTTCGATTTCGGTGAGGCTGGCGGTAAGCTCATCAGCTTCTTCGGCAGTAAGCTCGCTGCCGCTGTTGAGGAGATTGCCATACTCGTTCAAAGCGTTTGCCATCTGGGTCATAACGTCGATTACCTGCTGGTCGTAGGAACCGATATTGGCGTTTATCTCGGCTGTCATTGCGTTGAAATCGTTGCTGACCTTGTTGAACAGGTCGATAACGCTCTGCTTATCCCCTGTGGGAGCAAGAAGGAGTTCGAGAGAAGAATCGGTATTCTTTGCCCAGGTCTCAACCTCGCCGAATACGCCGATGAGGTTCTGTATCTCTTCCTCGGTAAGCTCCTGATCGCTTTCGAGAATATTCTTATGGTCGGTCAGCGCGCTGCCCATTTCCTTCATGATGTCGATAAACTCGGCATCGTAGGAATCAATATTGGGGTTTATCTTATCCACCAGTGCGTCATAAGCGGCGCTTGCATTGTTGAATGCGTCAATAGCGGGCTGTTTGTCGGGAGCGCTGCTTCCGCAGGCGGCAAGAGACAGGCACAATGCCAATGTAAGTAAAACAGATATGAGCTTTTTCATAAAATAATTCCTCCTAAATAGCTTTTGGCTAAAGCCGATTGGCTTAACTATATAATAGCCGTTTCGGAGAAAAAATGCGGCAAATATCACGAATCGTACTGAAAATGTACCGAATCGGCACGGCTTTCTCATACAGACAGTCTCAAAATGAATTGACCGTCCTTTACCGAAAAGGCGGAAACTCCGCCGTGCTTTTGAACAATGGCACAGATGCTCTGCACCCCTATTCCGTGATTTGGGCGGTCGGAAACGGGAATATCGTTTTTAAATTGAACCGTTTTATTGCAGGGATTTGTCACCTGCAAAAAGAATCGGTTTTCCCGCTCGTAAAACCGCACGTCGATAGTGGCTTCGCCGCCTGAGACTACAATGTCTTTGCAGGCGGTTAGGGCGTTTTCCAACGCGTTTGAGAGGATAACACAGAGGTCTGTGTCGGAAAGGAGTATAAAAGCGGGGAGCGTTCCGCTCACTGTCATTTTCACTCCGATGCTCTGCGCCCGCCCGGCGAAAGAGGAAAGAATGAGATTTGCCGCTTCGTTTTCACAATAGCGGTTCACCTTTTGCGCTTCTATCTCACGATATATCTCGGATATATACTGCTGTGCCTGTTCCGTTTGACCGTTGCTGATACAGGCAGAAACATATTGCAGATGATGGCGCAGGTCATGCCGATAACGCCGAGCCAGCTTTTCCGATTCTCGCAAAGAGGTTATCTCTCTGACAGACTGTTTAAGCTGAATATCGAGATTCTCCTGAATCTGCTGCAGGCGGATGTATTTGCGTTCCTCGGCGGAACTGTAAAGCAAAAACGCGATATAGGCTCCGCAGCAGACAAAAGGCATAAATTCCACCACAACGGGCGAGCCGCCGGTGAGAAGATCGGTGTATACCACCGTTGCATAGTCGAATACATAATAAAGCGCCGGAATCGCCCCGAACTGGCATTGCAGTTTTATCGGGTGATTAGAAAGCCGGCTGACAGCCGGTGAAACAAACCGAAGAAGAAAAATCAAAAGCGGAACCGTCACCAGCAATTCTACCAGCGCCTGCATCAGATGCCCGCCGGAAAGCAGCGCAACGGTAAATAGCGCTATCCATCGCCTGAGCTGACAGCAGAGATATGCCGTAAGAACCGAAATGGCAGACCAAACCGGCTTTTTGGTAAAGATAAAAAGCATCAGAAACAGCGGAAAATGCACCACCAGCGGGTATATCCGACGCTGAAAATCGGCAGTCCATATAGCGGAGGTCTCCCATTGCAGCAGCGGGAGAACCGCCATACAGCACCAGAAAAGGCGGCGTTTTTTCGGTGTATCCAGCGCGTCGCAAAAGGAAGCGGATAAAATACTGCCGAAAAAGCTCACCGCGACACTGTTCAAAAAAGATATTACAACACTCATGCCATCACCTGCCTGCTTTTAAAAGCATATTCCAGATATATATCCTTTATCTCCTGATATTTTCCTCGGGGAAGCGGTATCTCGGTCAAACAGGACATTGTTATAGCCCTCGCGCTCAGCCGCTGAACATAATCCAGATTTATCAGATAAGAGCGGTGAGGGCGCAGAAAATTGTCATACGGCTTTAACTGTCTGCAAAGCTCATCCATACTGCCGATGCTCTCCAAAACCTTTCCGCTGTCAAGATGAAAGAAAAGCGTTCGGTGGATAACCTCGCAGTATTCGAGATTTTTCAGCTTGATGCGTGTAATTCCGCTTTTGCACTGCAATATCAGGCTGTCTGTCTCCTCTTTTTCGCAGGCTGATATTGCGGAATCCATCAGACGAAAAAAACTGTCTTTCCAGATAGGCTTGAGCTGATAAAAATAGGCTCCCACGGTGTATGACTGAACGGCGTATTCCGATGAGGAGGTGAGGAATATTATCTTTACCCTGTCATCGTAATTTCTTATTTCCGCCGCAGCGTCAATTCCGGTTTCACCCGGCATCATCACATCTAAAAAGAGAATATCAAATCTGCTTCCCCGCTCTATTTCGGCGAGCAGGTCAAGCGGATTGTTAAAAGCCGCATAATCAAGCTCCCGATTTCGCTCCACACGGTAGTTATTCAAAAGCACACTAAGCTCATTGAGAACAGAGCTTTCATCATCGCAAAAGGCAACTTTAATCATAAAGGCTCACCTCCGGTCTTTCGCAACGACAGTTTCGTTATTATTTGAGGACGCATAACGCTTTTTGGCTTCTTCTATGCGTCTTTGTCTTTTTTCATCCAGCTTCAGCTCACGGCATTTGGGACAGCCGGTAGAGCTTCTCGAACGGCTCCTCACCTGAGTACACCACGAATGACCCTTTTCGCATTTCCACCACACCGGAATTATGCTGGTGTGCGCCACCGTCTCGGGAGTGAGCGGAAGGTTTTTCTCACTGTCCCATTCCCGCAGAATATATGAGCGGTTATTCTCCTCACAATAGCTTTTCAAACTCATTTTCTCGCCTTCCTTGTCAACACAACGCTGTCATGCTATACTAAAGTGTAAATCATACCTTTGGGGACGAGTCAATAGATTCCCCTCAATTTTGGAGGAGAGTATGAAAAAGCACGGTGATGACCTTTTTCAAATAGGTGAGGTTGCAAAAATTCTCGGTGTGACGCGCAAGGCGATACTGGTCTACGAGGATATGGGACTTTTGACCCCCGCGGTCAAGGACGAGGAAAGCGGCTATCGCTATTATTCTGCGGATAACATGACGCAGATTCGTTCTATCCGCTCGCTGCAGGCGCTGGGACTTTCGCTCAAGGAAGTGGCGGAATATTATTACGACACCGAAAATATCGACAGACATTTGCAGCGTCTTTTTGAGCTGAGAGCGCTGCTCGACAGGAATATACAGATGCTGCAGGTTCGCGCCGTAAAACGCGGAGATTTCACCGTTCATAAAACCGTTTTGCCGCGGCAGGTATGCTACTGCCGTGAATACTGCTGCGAAAATGTCGCCGACGCTTCCATAAAGCTCAGAAATACCTATATCGCCGCCGCCCGCACCGGAAAGATGTCGATGCACGCGAGAATGTTCACCCTGCATCTCACCGCTGACAGCGACAATCTCAATCTGATGTTCTGTATTCCGATGCAGGAGGATTTTCAAGGCGGGGAGCGGCTGGTATTCGCAGAGACGCCTGCCCTCTGCGTCTATTATCGAGGTCCGTATGAGGGAACGGTGACAGCGATAAAAGCGCTGAAACAGCATATAAAGGATAACCGTATCGAAACGGCGGGGCAGTTTCGCTTGATTTATCTCGAGGGTCCACCCACCCGAGGGGATAAGAGCGACGACTACATAACACAGATAGCCGTGCCGTATATCGTTGAGGAAATATAAAATTCTTCGCTATACTATTATAACTGCTTTTTTACGACAGAGCTTATCGCGTAAAACGCCCGACTTTCACCGTCGGGCGTTT
>CAZNJJ010000067.1:0-3067 GCA_964573335.1 uncultured Oscillospiraceae bacterium
TCGACCTCATCAAGCGTCCATGTAGTAGGGTCTTTTTCAAATTCCTTCATGGCAGCTTCGTAGGCTCGAATATCATATTCATCTTCTATTTTCTCCAAAACCGACCTGCGAACCAGTTCTGAAACAGTGATGTTGTGCATACTCGCAAATGTTTTTATCAGCTTGGCTTCATCATCACTGAGCCGTATAGATAATGACATTGTATCATCTCCTTTTGTAATACATTGTACCACATATATTTTATGCGGTCAATTTTAAGATATAGCTTTCAAGCAAAAACCAAAACGAAAGGACTGATTTAAATTGAAACACAGAAATCTGCTTTCACAGATAGCGGCGCTTGTTTTTTCTCTTGCAATGCTGATTTTCTCATTTCCGATAACGGCAGAAGCCGCAGAAGCAAAGCCGCTTTCCCAACACCCGACAGGTACAGTATTCAAGCTCTCCGAGGACGGCACTCTCTATGATTGGATTCTGATTTCTCACAACTATGAGGGAACGGGAAATCAGCTTTTGATGCGAAAGGACTGCATATATTACGCCACCGGATTTGTTTACGGACATTACTATGATGACGGCGAGAATGTCACTTTGACTTGCACTCCGAAATTTTCTTCCAGCCCATTTAAGGCATATCTCAATTCCGAATATATAACAAAATTCAATTCTCTTGTCAGTGAGAAATTCCAAGAAGTTACCATAAAAACCTACGGCACCGGCAGTAAGAATATCATTGAAGACAGTATGAAAATATTTATCCTTTCGGAAAATGAGATATTCGGAACCGTCTCTATATACAGCGACTATAACTACTGTACCAATTCCGCAACGGGAACATTTATTGACTATTTTTCTTCCGCCGAAAAAAGAGCTTCAAATCAGCGATATATGGTAAGAGACGGCGAATGTTCCGGAACATACAGTCATTCAAGCCACCCACAATACGGCGGAACTACAATCAGCATCACAGGAACAAGAGCAGCAGGCTATAACAACATGGATCTGCTTTCGCCGAGAAAAAGCGGCTGGTATTCGCCGACAAACTACTACCGCCCCTGTTTAGTTCTCCCCGCCGACACAATAGCCATTGCGGGCGAGGAAATAAAAGGCGAGATAATACCCGAGATAGAAAGCGTTGAGGTGTCCGATGAGTGGGCGGCGGCAAATTCCGTTGAGATAAACGCGGTCAACGCAGAAAGCTATGCAGTTACAACAGAAAACGTTGAGCCTGTCGATGGCTGGCAGCGTTCAAATAGATTTAAGCTCACCGAAAACGGAAGATACCGCGCTTGGGCAAAAAGCGCGACCGAAAATGTGGTCTCAGCCGAATTTGCAGTAAATCGTGTAGATTCTTCGCCGCCCGTCATCAGTGATGTTTCTGTACCGAGCGGTTGGACAATCGGCAAAACCGTAACCATATCCGCATCGGACAACGAAAGCGGCATAAGCGGGTATCTTACCACCTCCACTGATGCGATTCCTGCGGCGGGAGCCGCTTGGCAGACCTCGCCTGATTTCACATTTACTAAAAGCGGAAGTTATTACGCATGGGCAAAAGATAACGCCGGTAATATCTCATACAGCTTTGCCTTTGAAATCGACCAAATCGATACGGACAAGCCGGTTATCTCAGAGCTTATTTACCCTGCCGAATGGACAAATAATGCTGTGCTTACCATAACAGCGGCTGATAAAACATCATCGCTGCTTTATGCTTTGAGCGGCAATTCCGCCTTGCCGACCGATGGCTGGCAGAGCGAGCCTGCTTTCAGTCTCACAGCAAATGGCAGCTTCTATGCCTGGGCGAAAGATGAGGCGGGAAATTCAGTATCTAAATTCTTTTATTTCAGCAAATATGACGCAACACCTCCTGAGATAGGCAGTATTACATTCAATACCGCCAATACCGTAATGACGGTGAGCGCATCGGATTCAACAAGCGGTGTTGAGTGCGTCATAATCGACTCGGCTGAATATTCCGGCGGCTATACGCAATATAAAATTCCGCTCGGCACACGCTATCTGACGATTCAAGCCAAAGATAAAGCGGGTAATCTCTCGGCAGAAAAGCGAATCAGAGTCCCCGGCTGGTATGATACCCTTTCGACCCTTACTGTAACCTCGGTGGAATTTGACAATGAAGTCACCACAGCAGCCATAACAGCCGAAAGCACCGCTGCTCAAATACAAGGAATATACGTCAACGATGTGCTTTTTGAGGCAAATCCCGTAATCTATCCGCTGACTGACAATACAAAATATCTCATCATGCAAGTGGTAGATGTAAACGGCGACCGTTCCGCGCTATACAAAGTCCGTGTGCCGAATTGGACAGAGGAAATTTCATCATTGGAAATCGTAGGCTGTGTATTCTCGGAGGATAACAGCTGCGCGACTGTTACCGCTGTCGAAAATGTCGAAAAAGAATCGGACAGACGCGGCATAACCGGCATTAAGATAAACGGCGAATTTTTCGAGGGAAATCCCGTTATATATCCCATTCCCGAGGGAACACGCCACCTAGAAATGAAAGCCTATAACACCGATGGCGATTATTCCCCAACTCTGATTCGCAGAGTTCCCGGATGGAGCGAGGTGGTTTCAACCCTCAGTATCGTCAACTGCGAATTTTCAAACTACAACAAGCGAGCCACTGTAACAGCGCTTGCCACCGGTGGAGACAGCGTTGCGGGAATTTTCGTAAACGGCGAATTTTTTGAGGGAAACCCCGTTGTTTATGATATTGACAAAAACACCGATGTTCTGCACTTGCAGGCGGCAAATTTCAACGGCGACCTTTCCGCTATGGTAAATCGAGATGTTCCGCGCGACAGCTCTAAATCCACATTAAAGCTCACCATTACCGCTCCCGGCTGGACGAACGCCGACCGTGCCAAAGTCAAGATAACAGCAACCGACAAGGCATCTATCCATGAAATCCTTGCTAAGACAGGTGATGATGAGGATTGGGAGGACATTACAGACAAGCTATACATCTATATTACCGAGGACACCACCGTTTGGGCGAGCGTTGAGAACGATGAGGGAACGGTAAAAGAAACGCATT
>CAZNJJ010000067.1:3077-9035 GCA_964573335.1 uncultured Oscillospiraceae bacterium
CGACCGCAAGGCTCCGACAGTTTCGGCAGCACAGCAGGACAAGGTTGTAAATATCCGTGCGGAAGATGATAAAAGCGGAGTCAGGGCTATCTACGTCAACAACGTTGAATATTCCGGCAGTAAAATCTACGGCGGTAACCTGAGATATACCATTCCCGATGAAGTTACCACCGTCAAGATAAAAGCGGTAGATGAAGCGGGCAACGAATCGGAAATGGTGGAGCTGGCAGTCAGAGCCACGATAACAGCTATTCCTGTGACAATCGCTCCTACACAGCCGCCGATTATATCCCCCGAGCCTGAGCCGCCGATTGCGGCTATTCCCGAACCGCAGCCCACAGCGAAAGCTGAACCGGAGGAAGATGCTCCCGTTGTTGAACCCGAACCGGAAACCGTCATCGAAGACAAACCAAAAGCCGCGGGCTTGACTACCGAACAGCTTATATCGCTGGCATTGGGAGCATTCGCGCTTTCCTGCACGGGAACAGGCGGCTTTATCTGGTGGCTCATGAGAAAACGCCGCCAAAACAGCATTGTTCCCGAGCTGGATTTTAATAACTGCAAGCTCAAATATGATGAATCGGATTACCACGGCAGCGTTGACCCCCTCGATGAAAATGTCACCGAAGTGGCTTTTAACAAAAAGGTTTCATGAAAGGAGCAAAATTTATGTTCAATGATTCAACCGTTATCGGCAGACTTACTGCCGACCCCGAACTGCGAGTTACCCCAAACGGTAAAATGGTATGCAATTTCCGTGTGGCAGCAGAACGCCCATACAAAGTCAACGGAGAGCGTCCTACCGACTTTATACCCTGCTTCTGCTGGGGAAAAGAAGCGGAAAATCTGGCGGCATACTTCAAAAAAGGTGACTTTATAGGGGTAAACGGCTCTCTGCAAAGCCGTGATTATTCCGACAATGAAGGGAAAAAGCATTTTGTTTTGGAGCTTTGCGCCGACAGGTGGTTCTTTGTCGGCAGCAAACCGAAAACCGAATCCGCAGATACAGAACCGACAAGGGAGTGATGTAAATGGCAGAAAAAGCCGACCGCAAACAGCAGATATCCGAGATAGCACAAATGCTGACAGAGGGCGTAAAGGAAGTGTTTTCAAGCGGTAGATATGCCGAATGGCTGAACACCATGACAAAATTTCATACATACAGTCTCAGAAATCAGATGTTGATTTTTCTGCAAAATCCCAATGCAAGCCATGTTGCCGGATTCAACAAATGGAAAGAGCTGGGGCGCAGCGTTGACCGTGGTGAACACGGCATAAGGATATTGGCTCCCGCGCCCTATAAAACAAAAGAACTTCTTACCAATGACGAAAACGGTGAACCGCTGAAACCTCCGCGCGAGATAGAAGTAACACACATGGCATTTAAGCCCGCCTATGTTTTTGATGTTTCGCAGACACATGGACGGGAATTGCCGGAGCTGGCACACAGGTTAGAGGGCGATGTTAAGGATTTCGACAGCATATTCAAAGCGTTGGAAACTGTTTCGCCTTATCCTATCAGCTTTGAAGAAATAAAAGGCGGCGCTAACGGCTATTGCAGCTATAACGAAAGAAAAATCGTCATTCGTGAGGGACTAAGTATGGAACAAACGGTGAAAACCGCTGTTCATGAGATAGCGCACAGTATAATGCACATACCGCTCATAGAGCGCGACCGAACGCTGTTTGAAATTCAGGCAGAAAGTATTGCTTATATAGTATGCCGTCACTTTGGCATAGACACATCGCAGTATTCTTTCGGATATGTTGCGGGGTGGGCGCAGGACAAGGAGCTGCGGGTTCTGACAGCCTCGCTTGATGAGATAGAAAGTGTAGCTAACGAGCTTATTTCCAATCTCGAACCTGAAATCGAGCATCAGCGGGAGCTTGCGGAGGACAAAGAGCTTTCTGTAAGCGAAATACTTTCATTCAAGGCAATTCCCATTGCGGAACCGGCAGAGCTTTCGATGAACAGTGATGAGCTTATCGCAGGGCTTGAGCAAAGCGGATTCGAAAAAGTAGAAAGTAAGGGACGGCTTTCTGATTTTCTCGTATTCCGTGACATGGAAACGAATGAATTTTTGACATTCTGTGATTTGAATATGGTGGCAAAATTCGCAAGCGAGCATCGCGTTGTTTCGGCAGAGAGCCGAGATATTCGCGTTGAGGGAATAAGCGGAAGCTGGTGCGTTGCAGAAACGAAAAAAATTCACGGCAGGAATTATTTTCTGTTGGAAAATGAACAGCACGGTAAAGCCTATCCTAACGTCATAGTGGACAGCAAGGGGTTCGCCATGACAAAGCTGACTAAACAGGGTTGGAAAGAATTGCGGGAAGAAATTCTTTCGCTCGATGCTTCTTGGAGCATGGAAGACGACAGCTCGGAGAGCCTTGAATATCGAGATGGTCTTTCGGCGGGAAAAATGCGGCTGGTTAAACTCTGGGACGAGCAGTATAACAGCGGCGTAGAAAAAGTGTGTGAGGATATTTTGAAGTCGGAGAAAAGAGTAACGGCAAAGCCGCAGGAACCACCGAAAAAGCGCATTTCCGAAAGACTGGCTGAAAAGAAGCTCGAGTGCGAGCAGATAAATTCGGTGAGAGATGTGCCGCAAAGAGCCGAGCGCAATATTGATATGACAAGATAGGAGTACTGTTTCTATGACTAAAGGTAAATTCGGAGACTGGTACCAAGATGAATGTATAGCCGGTTATATAAGAGAGGACGGAACGATATGTGTGGTTTTCGAGGATATGAGTGACGCTGATGCAGATAGGTATTTTGTCGAAGTGCAAAATGGCGATGGCTATTATAACGAAGACGGACGATTTGTACGCTACAATCCTGAAAGGTAGGTAATTTTATGAGAAAAACAACATTCTGCATTGAAGAATTAGCTGTCATAAAGGCGTTTCGTAAAGAAAACTGCAAGGAAACGATAAATTACATTTTTCGGAGTCTCGGATATGCCGATGATGAAATAGCAGTTGAAACTATGGAAAGCTGTATCAAAAAGCTGTCTATTCTGACCGATGATGAATTTACCGCGCTGGATTTGAGTGCGGCAGACCAATTCGACTGAAAGCGGAGCCTTGCGGCTCTGCCGAAGGGCGCTTGATGAGCGGCTTTCGGCAGAGTCACAAGTAAAAAATTCAAGCTGCTGCGGCTGTGCGCTTTTCCTTTTTGAAAGAGAAAAGTGTGACGGTCTGTTAAAGTGCACCCAAAATCGGGTCTGCGGCGGCAGATAAGGAGAAAATCATGGAAAACAAAGACATCTTTTCGCACGGCTGGGGCATTATCCCAAAGCTCGTCATGCTCGAGGGCGCAATTTCCATTGACGCAAAGGCGCTCTATGCTTACTTCTGCGCCTATGCGGGAAATGGCTTTAGCTGCTACCCGCCGAGGGAGAAAATTCTGCGCGACCTGGGCTTTTCAGTCACGACCTACTACATTTATCTGCGTGAATTACAGACGCTTGGATTGGTCGAAATAAAAAAGCACCGTTCCGCAGGACAGGAATGGTGCAACAACAGAATCATTCTGCCGCAGCAGCCTGATTTGGTGACAAAAGCCAACGTCAAGCGCCGCAGAATCGACCTATCTTCCTCTCTGCGGGATTTCGGCTACGGACGCATTTCGCTTGCGCTGATGACCGACAGACGCGTCAGCCGCCGCGCAAAGGCGCTTTACGCTTACTTCTGTGCCTTTGCCGGAAATACAGCCTGCTGTTCTCCTAAAATTGAACACACACTGAGCTTTCTCAATATCTGCGTCAACAGCTACTACAAATATCTTAACGAACTGCTGACCTATAACTACATAACTGTTCTTCACCGCAAAGACGCGCATGGGCGCTTTGTGGCAAACAGCATAGTCATAAACGAACAGCCCGAGCATATCAACGGACTTGCCGTTATCGAGCTGCGCCGCAAGAGCTACCGCCGCAGAATGAGCGGTGAGCCTGCCGTTTTAAAGGTTCGCAGCCGCAGAAAATATCGCCGTCAGACAAAAAATCCCGCACAGCTTCTCGATGAGCTGCGCGGGCAGATTGACTTTGATTCGCTGGCTGAGAAATATTCCAAGGAGAAGATAAACATGATAGTCGGCTTCATGGCAGAGCTGCATCACGACCCGTACAGCAGCGTCAGCATTGGCACGATAACAGGCGGGGATATTTCCGCTTTCATCGAGCAGATGCAGCACAATATTCGCCCCGAAACAGTGATACGAAATCCCGTTTCCTACTGGCAGAGCGCTTTCATAAACTATATTTTGAGCGTTCAGATGGCTTGAATCTCGCCTTTTTTCGGCAAAAACCGTTTCTCAAATTTTCGTATATCATAAATTGGACTCGCACAATTTGTTACATTACCACGAACAGACTCACTATTAACAATATTCTATCTAAAGATAGAAATAAATATCAGTTTCGGAGAGGAAAAGCGGTGTTCGCTCAGTTTGCAATGTTGAAAATATTGTGCCTTTTGAGCGAACAAACCGATTTTATATTTCCTTTCGCACTTGCCGTGCGAAAAACAGCTTTCAGAAAGGGGATTTTGCAGATGAATCTTAAAGATTATGAGGATTTGTATGGAAGCAGGCGGGTGCATATTCGCCTTTCGACACTCATGTTCATAAAAGATTTGATGGCGCAAAAGCGCTTTGACGAGGCTTTTGACCTTGTCGAAACCGCCTGCGCCGCCGATGAGCGCCGGAAACTGCGCGAGGCACGGGAGGAAATCTGGCGGCGGCTCCAAATTGCACGGGATTCGGGCGATTTCGAGGAGGAAAAACAGTATCGCCTGTTGTTGGAGCAGGTGGAACAGGCGAAGAAGGAATTTAGGGTATG
Source organism: uncultured Oscillospiraceae bacterium (assembly GCA_964573335.1). GTDB lineage: Bacteria > Bacillota > Clostridia > Oscillospirales > Ruminococcaceae > Yanshouia. Next base: position 7,925 of record CAZNJJ010000067.1, read on the forward strand.
AAATCTTAAAGGAGTTAATTATGAAGTATTCAGATTATTTTGAAGTTTTAAAACATAGTAATAATTCTCACAATCATATGTCACATTTAAGTCCAAGGATATATTCTTCAACTAATGAACGTATGAAGCACGATTTGATGTCAATTTTTCATGAAAAGAATCGTCCATATCTTTTTATCCCCCAAAATGCTATACTTTCCACAGAATATCTTAATGTGGAGGATAATATGGCTAGAAATGATTTTTGAATCTGTGGAAGCGGAATAAAGCAAAAGCATTGTCATAGTTCCATTTATGAGAATAGCGTTTTAGCGAGCATTTGGCAGAAATACCGCAATCTTGATATGGAAATACAGCGTCAAAAGAGTGAAAATAACACTACATTTTTGTGCCGTTCCGGTTGTAACGACTGTTGCAGCGATTACTTTTATATTTCCCTATTAGAATTTATAGCCATAAAAAATCACTTGCTTACTTTCGATAGAGAAGCATTTTACGCAGCATGTGCTAAAGCCAAAGAGCAGTATATTATACTTAAAAGTAAATGCCGTCCTGAATATGATCGTTTAGAAAATCCGCCTTCGTCGATGGATGAATTATTTAATGACCATGCTTTTATTGATAGATTTTTGCCATGCCCTTTACTGGATTCTGATGGTAAATGTATCGCATATGCGGCAAGATCGTTAGTTTGTCGATTGCATGGTGTTTCTTCGGCATTTACAGGTTGTACTTTGATTGACAAGAAGAAAAATAGAAGATTTTTTGCTTCCAAGCTTTCATCATTTCTTGTTGATGTAGAATACTCTGATGAACTTCGTTTTAATGTGGAAGTGTTTCAAAAGAAAAATGGCTCGTTAGCTGTAACAAGACCGGCTCCAATAGTATATTGGCTTTCGCACGAAAAAGAATATCAGGCAATATATGATATAGCTCGCAGCAGACCATTTAATGAATTTGTTGATAAATGCTGATTGTATGTGATTTTCAAGTAATATCCCACAGAAACGTTGAGACTTATTCATAAACGAATAACCTAAAGGTATGGCTAGTAATAGCATATTTCATAGCCTTATGCTATAATATCCATGTTGTCACACCCAATCTGGCA
>CAZNJJ010000068.1:0-9030 GCA_964573335.1 uncultured Oscillospiraceae bacterium
GGACGAGCACGCCGTCGACCTTGTTGTCGCGGCAGATGCCCTCACGCCACGCAACGCCCTGCTCGATGCAGACGCTGTTCGGCGCTTTGTAGTAGGCGCGGGCCATACCGTCCATATCGTCGTAAACGAAGCCGAAGGCCGGCGCGTAAACAACGGCGGTGACGTTGACGCCGTGCTCCTTGAGGGGCTTGAAGAGGTTGGGGAGCTTCGGCCAGCAGGGGATGCCCTCGAACATCACGCGGTACTGCTCGGGGAAGGGCGTGGTGGTCGTGCCTTCCTTGATGGCGACCTCGAGATCCTTCTCGAGCAGCTCGAACGCCTCAGCCGCCTCGACCTTGCCGCGGGCGGTGACGATATCCGCCATGTGGTTGAAGAGGTCAAAGCCGGAGTACGGCGCGGGCTTATACTGCAGATAGTCGCACACGCGCAGCCAGGCGCTCGCCGTGCGGTTGGCGTTGGCGCAGGCATGCTCGAACTTCTTCTCGTCGAACTTCTTGCCGGTCAGCTCCTCGAGCTGCTTGATGGCGTTGTCAAACTGTCCGCGAACGTAAGCTACGTTGGAGTCGTGAACTTCGACAGTGTCGTTGTAGGGAATATCTATCATTATCATGGGAATATTGCACATACGGGCGATATTCTCATACCACTTGGTCATGCAGTTGCAGATATTGTTGCAGCACAGCACAAAATCAGGCTGGGGAATACGCATCTGACGATAGGGCTTGATAGATTCCCAATACTTATCCTTGAGGGGACCGTCGGGCATTGCCTCTATCTCATGTATGTCCACCAAAACGGTGTAGGGCTGCTGGGTCTTGGGGTCCTTAACGGGCTTGCCGTCCTCACCGATGACCACGTTGCCGTTTTCGTCCTTGAGAGGCTTGCCGGAAGCGGGGTTGATGATGTATTCCAGAGTTTCGGGGTCAAACTTTCTTGCGGCGCGCTTGCCTGCCGCATAAGCAAGGCTGATTCTCGCGTAGCCGCATATATCGTTGTCAAATCCGAGATCCTCTGCCGCCTGGCACATTATCTCGCCGTCACGGTTAGCGGCGATGCCTGCCGCCTGATTCTCGGGGTACATTACATTGAGGTCAAATGCCGCAGCCAGCTCGCAGGGGAACTTGGACGAGGACCATCCGACCAGCTTACCTTCGGCTTTGGCAGCGCGCGCGTCGGCATGAACATCATCAACAACCTTGCGAAGCGCCAATACGCCGGGGCTTACAGTTTTAGCCATTTTTCGTTACCTCCAATTTTTTAAGGATATTGTAGGTTTGTTATTATCGTGATAAGAGGGGAGAGACGCGACGGGGCGCTGCCCCGAACCCCGCAAACTTTTGATTTTTTATAAAACCAAAAGTTTTTGAAGGGGTGTGGGGAAACTTTTTTCAAAAAGTTTCTCCGCCGTACTACCTTTTCCCTTTACTTAGTGTACTTTTTATAAGCGAATAATGCGGCTCCGAGCGCTCCCACATACTGGGTGAGGGGGGAGGTGTGGATAGTGTGACCGAGCTGCTCCTCCAGCGCTTTTACGATTCCGCCGTTTTGGGCAACGCCGCCTGTCATAACCACCTGGTCCCTGACGCCTATTCTGTGCGCGAGACCTGCCACTCTCCCTGCCACCGACTGATGAATACCGTTGATAATATCGCATTTATCGGTGTTGTGGGCAAGCTGGCTGATAACCTCGCTCTCAGCGAAAACGGTGCAGGTGGAGCTGATAGCAACCTTTTTGGTGGAATAGGAGCCGAGCTGAGCCAAATCGCTCACCTCTACCTCCAAAACCTTTGCCATAACGTCAAGAAAACGTCCTGTTCCGGCGGCGCATTTGTCATTCATCTGGAAATTTATCATAGCGCCGTTTTCTATCTGCATCACCTTAACGTCCTGACCGCCGATGTCGATAACCGTTTGCACCTGCGGAAAGAGGAAATGCGCGCCCCTGGCGTGGCAGGAAAGCTCACTCATCTGCTGTTGAGCCTTATCAAAGGTGTTTCTGCCGTATCCTGTGGCGAGAATATAGTTCATATCCTCAAGCTCCATACCCAAATCCTCGCGGATAGCGTTTACAACCCTTTCGGGGCCGCTGGTTCCCGCGCCGACAGGCACAAGCGCCTTGCCTATGATTTCGGTTCCGTTTTTAAGCACGACGCATTTGGAAGCGGTGGAGCCTACGTCGATTCCCATGGTAATAATATCGCTCATAAAATTTCTCCTGCGTGAAGCGTCCGAAAGGGATTCTTTCGGACGCTCACAAAAATCTGAATTACTTTACGAAGGTCTCGTAGTCCTTCATGGTTCTGGGGGTCAGCATCTGATGGAAGGGGCAGACCTCCTTGGGGTTCTGATAATAAGCGCAGGTAAACGCCTTGATGTAGGAGCGGAGCATATCCATGTTGACAATCTTATCAACAAAGCCGTCCTTCTCGCAGTAGAAGGGGCTGGACTTCTCGGCGTATTCCTTGATGAGGGCGTTCATCTTGTCGATGATAGGCTGAATATCCTTGCCTGCCTTGTGGTCCTTAACAAGACGACGGGAATACATAGCAGCAGCAGCGGTTTCGCCGTGCATAACGTAAATCTCGGTAGCGGCGGTGCCGATGGAGAATACGTTGTTGTCGTTGCCCTGAGGTCCGCCGAGTACGTAATGCGCTGCGGCAGTACCCTTTCTGAGGGTGATTTCGAGAGAAGGCATCTTAGACTTCTGGATAGAGTAGATAAGAGCCTGACCGAGACCGAGCAGCTCGGCGCACTCAGCAGGGTCGCCGACGTCGATACCGGTGGTATCCTGAATCCAAACCAGAGGTATGCAGTCACGGGCGCAGAGGGTAACAAACTCGTTCATCTTGATAAGTCCCTGACGATAGAGCTTGCCGCCGATGCCCATAGCGCCTTCGCCGCGGTACTCGGGGTAGTTCATCAGCAGACCCTGCGCGTTCATGATAACGCCTACCAGCAGACCGTCTACCTTGGCAAGACCGGTAATCATCTCGGGACCATAGCCCTTCTTATACTCGGAGAACTCGGAGTTATCAAACAGACGAGCCATTACCTCGTAAGCATTGTAGGTCTTTTTCTGGTTGGTGGGAACGATGGAATAAAGCTCGGAAGCGGCAAACTGCGGCTCACGGGGCTCATCAACGCGGAAGTACTCGAGATTGTATGCGGGAGCATACTCCATATACTTCTTGATAGCCTCGAGAACGCCCTGCTCCTCTGCGTAAACCTCGCGGAAGAAGCCGGTCTCGTTGTAGTGAACGCCAACCGCTCCGGGAGGTGCAACCTTGGGGCCGTTTTCGGTAGCTTCGATAAGAGCCATAGCGCTCTCATGGTCTACATAGCCCTTGGGGTTCATGCCGCCGAGTATGCCCGCGCCGCCTACTGCCATGTTAGCATTGGCATGAGCGATAAGAATGGTGGGGCTGATGGAGTGATAGCCGCCGCCTGCGGGGTTGGTGCCGTAGATAGCTACGAGAACGGGAATACCCATCTGAGCCAGCTCGGCGTTGCGATAGAAGGGGGTGCCGCCGCCGCGGCGGTTGGGATAAACCTTCTCCTGCTCGTCGAACTTAACGCCCGAGCAGTTGAGAACGTAGATAAGCGGGATTCTGAGCATCTTGGCGGTATCGGTAGCGCGCAGCAGGTTATCCGCCTGTCCGGGAATCCATGCGCCGGCGAGCTTCTTATTGTCGGAAGCTACGATAACAGCCCACTTGCCGCCGATTCTGCCGAGGCCCTTAACGATAGCGGTGGAACCCTCCTTATTGTTGCCGGGGTTGTAGAGGGTGTTGAGGGGGCACCAGGTGCCCTGGTCGATAAGGCTGTAAACACGCTGCATAGCGCTCATCTGACCCTTGGCATTGAGGCTCTCGGTGGTCTGCTGACCTGCCTCGAGAACAGCCTCGGTCTTTTCGGCTATTTCAGCTTCTCTTGCCTTTATCTCGGCTTCGTTGTCGGCGTTTACATTCATGAGGGGCTTGCCGATAACGGGCATATTCTGAAAATATTTGGGCATCGAATAATTGCTCATGGCTTTATTATCTCCCTTTCTTCTCTATTATTCCTTGGGAACCTTGATGAATGCCTGACCGGGGTCAATCTCCTCGCGGATTATGCGGATGATTTCGGGAGAGGGTCCCTCAAACAGCTCTGCGCGGGAAACGTCGATGTCAAATCCGGTGTTCTCCTTAACCATTTCGGGGGAGGAGAAGGGATAGTAATAAGCGAGGTACATTCTCTTGGTTTCCTCGTCAAACTTCATGATGCCGAGGTCGGTAACTACCATCTGGGGACCGCGGTTTCCGGGCAGACCGGCACGCTCACGTCCGCCGGGGCCGTCCATCCAGCCGCAGGAGGTGATGTAGTCAATCTTCTCCATGAAGCGGCGCTTCTGATGCTGCATCATGATGATGGTGTTGCAGTAGGTGGCGATTCCGTTTGCGCCGCCCGAACCGGTGAAACGGGTCTTGGGCTTGATATAGTCGCCGTCGCCGTAGATGCAGGTGGAGTTTACGTTGCCGTAGGGGTCTATCTGAGCGCCGCCGATGAAGGCGATAAGTCTGTCCTCATCATGCAGCCACTCGTTTGCCTCAAAGCCGATGAAACGAACGTTGGGCCACTGAACGGCGCAATGCGCCATAAAGCGGTTGTCACCGACAGAGCGGGGAACCTCTACCGGAGAGCAGTCCATAAGTCCGCTCTCTACGATGGGGTGGCAGGAGGGGCATACAACAGCCTTTGCCAGCGAAGCGCCGATAAGCGGCAAGCCTGTTCCGACAATGACTATCTGGTTCTCCTTGATATTCTTTGCAATGGCATAAGCCTGCATTTCCTGTTTTGTGTATTTGGTGTAATCAGCCATTTCTAAATTACCTCCCTGCTTATCAGTGTCTGGTGGAATAGCCGAGATGCGGCTCATTCTTCAAGCGCATCAAACGAGCGCCGCCTATCTTGTCAAGCAGCTCCTCGTGATCCTTGACGGAATATACCCACTTCTCGAGATAATCCTTGAAGGTTTCGGGAACAGCCACACCGGAAGCGGCATCTTCGCTTGCCTTCTTTGCCTTTGCCGCCGCCTCTGCGAGCTTGGCATCGTCGGGAGCCTTGGCAGCAGCCTTTTCAGCCTTTACGGCAGCCTTGGCGAGCTGCTCCTTGGCGTCCTCTGCGTCCTGATACTTAGAAGCCTTGTCATACTCCTTGAGAGCATGGGAATCGTTGTCGTAGTAGTTGTAGCACTGGCTCGGCCATGCGCCGTAGGGAGCATGAACAACAGCGCTCACGCACTCGCCGAAGATGCGGGTGAGGGTGGGGTCACGGCGGATAAACTCATCGGAAACAAGCTCATCGCAGGTTACGATAACCTTTCTTGCCGCTACCGCGATGTCAACATCGTGGAACTCGTCGCCCTCAATGATGCAGGTGCCGTCGGGAGAAGCCTTCTGAACGTGGATAACAGCGGTATCCAGCTTGGGAACAGGCACTGCGACCACCTTTTCGCCGGGCTTAAAGGGATTGTCTATCTCAACGCACTTGAGGTCGTCAACCTTTTCGAGAGTCTTTCTCTCCTCGGCGCTGATGCCCCAATACTTCATCAAGCCGGAGCCCTGCATCAGGCGAACAGGCAGGAAGGGAAGTCCCAGCGATGCCGCGTGGAGCTGAAGCATCAAAACGTCCTGCGAATAGTCCTCATACTGGAGCTTGCCCGCCTCGATAGCCGCGCGGAATCTTCTCGAAACGTTGGTATAACCGGAGTTGGCGGTGTAGCAGTTTATGTAGGATTTAACTCTGCCCTCGCCTATCATCATATCCCAGTCGCCGCCCGCGGGGCCTGCCCAAACGGTGAAATCGGTCTGACCCTGTCTGAGTATCTCCGCTACCGCCGCGTAGGGCTTGCGGTTGGTGGTAAAGCCGCCAAAGCAGATGCAGTCGCCGCTCTCTACGAATTTCGCTACCGCATCATGAAGGGAATACACTTTGTTCATGATAAAACCTCCTCTTGAGATATAGCATACTTATTTTAAACGTAATCCGCCCTGAATCGGGCAGACCCGACTATTCGGACCGAATCAGCCGATAACCACAAGAACATCTCCGGGCTGAACAGCCGCGCCCTGTGTGGTGCGAACCTCTTTAACGGTTCCGGCGCAGGGGGAGAATATCTCGTTTTCCATCTTCATAGCCTCAAGCACAACAACGCACTGACCGCTGGCAACAGTGTCTCCGGGATTTACCATGAGCTTGAAGATAGTTCCGCTCATAGGTGCGCTGATGGTGGCATCTCCTGCCGAAACAGGTGCCGCGGGCGCAGGTGCGGGAGCCGCTGCGGGTGCGGGGGCAGGTGCTGCCGCAGGTGCGGGAGCCGCCGCAGGTGCAGGTGCGGGGGCGGAAACAACTATGGGCGCGGAGGAGACAACAGCGCCTGCGGCTATCTCTTCTCTGGTGAGCGGACGGAACACATCGGTGCGCTCGATTTCTACCTCATAGGTTCTTCCGTTGACGGTTGCAGTATACTTCATAACCATTCTCCTTATTATATAAGTTTACGGATATGTATATCCAAATTACCGACCATAGCTCTGAACGCTTTTAAAACCGCAATTTCCGCATTGGGCGTGATGACGGTTTTTTCAGCCTCTCTTAGGTGAACAAAACGAAACTTTCTGCCTTTTCAACATGAAAAATTGCCATGTGTTGGCGAAAATCACTTTCAAAAACAAAAGCAATTCTCTTTTTCCCGATGTTTAAGCGCTTTCATGCCGAAAAACGCTTTAGTCATACGCTTTGAACCCATTTTTCGTTTTCAGTATATCACACAATTCATACAAATAATTATCGCTAATTGAGAAAAAACTTGCGTATATTGCGATTTGCGACCCTCCGCCCGATTTGCGTAATGAAAAACCGATTTTCACGAGTGAAACCGTTTTCGCGCTTTTTTGCTTTCTTGCGCCTTTTCTTGCATATCTTGTTGAGTTCTGTCTTTTGTGATATAATCTTGTCATACAGTCGCAAAAATCGCAGAAAACCATCGAAAGCCTTTGGGAGGTCATCTTTTACTATGCGCTCCACAAAATATCAGGTTCGTCTCAACTGGGATAACTCCTGGCACATGGACAGACCGCATTTCCATGAGGATATTGAAATATTGCTCTGCCTCTCGGAGGGCGGAGACTTTTTCATCGAGAATGAGCTTTATCCGCTTCACTGGGGAGCGCTTTTTCTGATAGGAGAGGCAACACTCCACAAAAGCACCGCCAGCGATTCTTACAAGAGATATGTTTTGCACATTTCTTCCTCCGAGCTTAAAGAGCTTTCGATGCCGCAAACCGATTTTCTCGCCTGCATAAAAGAGGCGGGGCATTGCGTTTTGCTCAGCCGTGAGCGCGCGGAGGAGCTTATCGCCCTGTTCGAACAGCTCGAAAAGCCGCGAGAGAGCCGATTCGGCAATGATATGCAAAAGCTGTTGATTTTGATGAACCTGCTGCTTAAGGTTTTTTCTTCCTTTGAAACCACCGCCGCCGACAAGGTTGACCTCAATCCCGACACGGCAAGGATAAGCCATGTTCTCGACTATATCGCGGAGCATCTTTCCGAGCCGCTCACATTAGATGACATCGCCGCCCACTGTTTTATGAACAAGTTTCATCTCTGCCATTCCTTTAAGGCAGTGACGGGATTTTCGGTGATGGAGTATATAATCCACTGCCGCGTTTTAAAGGCGAGAGAGCTTCTCCGCAGCGGAATGAGAGTTCAGGAGGCGGGGGAGGCAGTCGGATTCAGGAACAACGAGCATTTTATCCGCACCTTCGGCGCTCTCACCGGAATAAGCCCCAAGCGCTACGCCAAGGAATATCTCGCGGGAGACAAATGCTGATTTTCCGCGCAGAAAACAGGGAGGTGCTGTTTTAAAGTGAGGATATTTGACGGACATACACATTCTCACCACTCGTTTGACGGCTGTGAAACTGTTTTGGATATGCTCCTTGCCGCCGAAAAAGCGGGGGTGGAACAACTCTCGATAACCGACCATCACGATTTGGGGATATACTTTCTCGATGACTGGCAGAGCAGATTTGAAAGATTGCGCGACGAGATAAGCGCGGTGAGAGAAAGCCGCAAAAGTCCGGTGAAAATCTGCTTCGGGATAGAGCTGGGGCAGGCAATGCATGATGAAGCCGCCGCAAAAAAGGCGCTTTCGCTCTTCGATTTTGATATAGTGATAGGCTCTCTGCACAATGTGAGAGACACTGAGGATTTTTATTTTCTCACCGATAAAGAGCTTGATAAAGCCGATTTGCTCCGCAGATATTTTTCGGAACAGCTCGAGCTTGCCCGTAAAGGTGATTTTGATGTTCTGGCGCATATCACCTATGCCTATCGCTATCTCGGCTACCGAAATGATATTCCCTCGGTGCGTGAATTTGAGCCGCTGTTGAGGGGAATTTTTTCGGCGCTGGCTGAGAGGGGCAAGTCACTCGAGGTGAACACCTCCGGTCTTTACCGACAGCCGCCACACCCCGCAATGCCCGATTTGTGGGAGCTGAAGCTCTATCGCGAGTGCGGCGGCGAAATGGTGTCGCTCGGTTCCGACGCGCACAAAGCGGAAAACATCGGCAGAGAAATCGCAGCCGCGCAGCAGCTTTTGCAGCAGGCAGGATTTAAATACCAAACGGTTTTTGCAAACCGCAAGCCGCAGATGATAAAACTCTGATTAAAGGGGGAAAAGCCATGCAGACTTCCGGTATCGGAATAATAGGCGGAGCAGACGGCCCTACCGCAGTGTTTGTCACTTCCAATTCGATATTCCCGATAGCGGCAATCGCCGTGGTGTTGGTTTTGGCGGTCGCCGCCTGCATATTCTTCATAAAGAAATAGCCGTGAGTCTATTCGGCAAAAATCCCCGATTATCGGGGATTTTTTGTTTTGCGAATGGGTGAAGTTTGTCTGAAAGCAGAGGGAGCAAAGGGGTTTCCTCCCTCTGAAAGCCTCCCCTTTTTAAAGGGGAGGTGCTGAACGGAGTGAAGCGGAGGG
>CAZNJJ010000069.1:0-8995 GCA_964573335.1 uncultured Oscillospiraceae bacterium
TCTCCGAGGATATTGTTTGCCGCAAGGCTATCGAGGTTATAACCACCAGCGCAAAGGCTGTTGAAAAGACCGAGACTGCCGAGGAGGCTCCCAAGAAAAAGACTGCCAAGAAAACCGCTAAGGCTGACGAGGCGGAGGGCGAGGAAGCTCCCAAGAAAAAGACCGTAAAAAAGACCGCTAAGGCTGACGACGCAGAGGGCGAGGAAAAGCCCAAGCGCACCAGAAAAACCAAGGCTGCCGACGCGGAATAATCCGATTTGGAAAACATATAATTCCCGAGAGACGCTTTTCGGCTTTCGGGAAACTGCACGGAAAACCTGAAGGTCATGTGCGTTGCCGCCCATAGCTTCAGGTTTTCTGAACTTTTCCAAGCGCTGCGGTATACATATTAAATAGGAGGTGTGTCCGCTATGGCACTGGTACCGACCGTTATTGAACAGACTAACAGGGGCGAAAGAGCTTATGATATTTTTTCCCGCCTGTTAAACGACAGAATTGTTATGCTCTGCGATGAGGTAAACGACACCACCGCAAGTCTCGTAGTCGCTCAGCTTCTTTTCCTTGAGGGACAGGATCCCGATAAGGATATTTGCCTTTATATCAATTCCCCCGGCGGCTCTGTAACTGCGGGAATGGCTATCTACGACACCATGAACTATATTAAGTGTGATGTTTCCACTATATGTGTGGGACTTGCCGCCTCTATGGGAGCGTTTTTGCTCTCCTCCGGCGCAAAGGGAAAGAGAATAGCACTGCCCAATTCCGAGATAATGATACACCAGCCTCTCGGCGGGGCAAAGGGTCAGGCGACCGATATAAAGATTCACGCAGAGTGGATACTCAGAATAAAGGATAAGCTCAACCGCCTTATGAGTGAGCAGACAGGTCAGCCGCTTGAGGTCATCGAGCGCGACACCGAGCGCGACAATTTTATGACTGCCCAACAGGCTAAGGAATACGGACTCATCGACAAGGTGATAACCACCCGCCTGTAAAAATAACCTATTCTAACTTTTTAAAGTGGGAGAAATATATGGCCAGAGAGGACAATAAGCCACTGCGCTGTTCCTTTTGCGGAAAAACGCAGGATAAGGTTTCGAGAATGATAGCGGGTCCCGGTGTTTGCATCTGCAATGAGTGCATCGAGCTTTGCGTTTCGGTTTTGGAGGAGGAAAGCACCGTCCCCGCGAGAAAACGCGGCAAAAAGGCGGAGCCACAGCCTGTTTTCTTAAAGCCTGCCGAAATCAAAGCGGGACTTGATGAATATGTCATAGGGCAGAATGATGCCAAAATAGCGCTTGCTGTCGCGGTTTATAACCACTATAAGCGCATATTCTGCCAAAAGGCGGAGGACGGCGTTGAACTGCAAAAGAGCAATATTCTTCTGCTCGGACCTACCGGCACAGGCAAAACTCTGCTCGCGCAGACGCTCGCCAAAATGCTCGGTGTTCCTTTTGCCATTGCCGATGCCACTACGCTTACCGAGGCGGGCTATGTCGGTGAGGACGTTGAAAACATTCTCCTGAGACTTATTCAGGCGGCGGAATTTGACATCAACAAGGCGCAGCGCGGCATAATCTATATCGACGAGCTTGACAAAATCGCCAGAAAGAGTGAAAATCCCTCGATAACCCGAGATGTTTCGGGAGAGGGTGTTCAGCAGGCGCTTTTGAAGATACTCGAGGGCACTGTGGCGAATGTTCCGCCTCAGGGCGGCAGAAAGCACCCCCAGCAGGAGTTTATTCAGATAGACACCTCTAATATCCTCTTTATCTGCGGCGGCGCCTTTGACGGCATCGAAAAGGTGATAGAAAAGCGTGTGGCAACCTCCACACTCGGATTTGACGCGCCGATTCGTTCAAAGCGTGAGGACGACGATATAATGACCAAGCTGATTCCGCAGGATTTGGTGAAGTTCGGGCTTATTCCCGAGCTTATCGGCAGACTGCCGGTGATAACCTCCCTCAAGGCGCTTGACGAGGAATCGCTTGTGAGAATACTGCTCGAACCGAAAAATTCCATCATCAAGCAGTATCAGCGTCTTTTTGAATTGGATAACATTAAGCTGGAATTTGAGCAGGAGGCGTTTGCGGCTATCGCAAAGCTCGCCATCGAGCGAAAGACCGGTGCGCGCGGTCTGCGCGGAATAATCGAGGATCTGCTTTCAAAGCTGATGTTTGATTCCCCCTCCGACCCGACTATCGAGCGGATAGTGATAAGCCGCGGCTGTGTTGAAAAAACCGCCGAGCCGCTTATTATCAGACGCAAGGACACCCTCTCGCTCGGAGACGGAAAAAAACTGCGTTCTGCCGAGGCAGACCCCGCTTAAATCAAAAATCTGCCCTTTGAATAGGTTTTTGTTTAAAAAGCCGTTCAAAGGGCTTTTTGTAATATATTCTACTTGAAATGTTCATTGTTGATTTTGTATAATGTTATGATGATATGTTGTTCAAAAACGCATATCGCAGTTTTGTTTTTTAAGGAGGTGCGCTTTTATGGAAAAAAAGCTGTCGGCTACACAAACCATGCCCGCCATTGCGCTGCGCGGACTGGTGCTTTTTCCTAAGATGGTGCTTCATTTTGATATAGGCAGGGAGAAGTCGATTCTCGCGCTGAATAAGGCGATGGAGAGCGGAAGAAAGATTTTCCTCACCGCGCAAAAGGATGTTTCGATTGACAATCCCAAGGCAGATGAGCTTTATAAGGTGGGTGTTGTTGCCGAAATAAAGCAGGTGGTGCGGGTTTCCGGCAACGGACTGCGCGTTATGGCAGAGGGAGTTTACCGCGCAAAGATGATTGCTGTTCACGATGACGAGCCGTTTTTCGTGGTGGACGCGCGCCGTATGCCTACGAGAAAGATTCCCGCCGATTCCGAGGAAATGACCAGTGCGCTTATGCGAACTGTGAAATCGCTCTTTCAGGAATACTGCGACCTTTCTCCCAAAATGCCGAAGGAGATAGTTCTGGGGGTTTTGGTGGCTTCCGACCCGGAGATGCTCTCGGAATATATCGCGGGAAATGTTCCCTTTACCATTGAGGAAAAGCAGTCGATACTCGAGCAGAGCCAACCGCTCAAAAGGCTGGAAATGCTTGCCGAGATATTTGAAAACGAAAACGAGATACTGAGACTGGAAGCGGGAATCTACGAAAAGGTGAAAGAACGCGCAGACCAGAATCAGAAGGAATACTATCTGCGTGAGCAGATGAAGGTTATCTCCGAGGAATTGGGGGAGGACGATTCTCCCGAGGCGGAGGCGCAGGAGTATTTTGACAAGATAAGCGCGCTCGAGCTTTCGGACGAGGTGAGGGATAAGCTGCTGAAAGAGGCGAACCGCCTTTATAAAATGCCATCTTCCTCGCAGGAGGCGGCTGTTATCAGAGGATACCTAGATACCTGCCTTGAATTGCCGTGGAATCTGAAAAAGCCTGTAAAAAGTGATGTGGCGCAGGCGAAAAAGATACTTGACCACGACCACTACGGCATGAAAAAGGTAAAGGAGCGCATCATAGAGGCAATAGCCGTGAGAGCGTTGGCTCCCGATATTAAGGGGCAGATTCTCTGCCTTGTGGGGCCTCCCGGAGTGGGCAAAACCTCGGTGGCGAAATCCATCGCGAGGGCGACCGGCAGAGACTATGTGCGAATTTCTCTGGGCGGCGTGAGAGATGAATCGGATATAAGAGGTCACAGAAAGACTTACATCGGCTCTATGCCCGGCAGAATAATAGACGCTGTTCGCCGTGCCGGCAGCCGAAATCCGCTGATGCTGCTCGATGAGGTGGATAAACTGGGCGGCGACTATAAGGGAGACCCCTCTTCGGCGCTTTTGGAGGTTCTCGATTCTGAGCAGAATCACGCTTTCAGAGACCATTTCATTGAGCTGCCGTTTGACCTTTCGGACGTAATGTTCATCGCCACCGCAAACGACGCGGACGCTATTCCCACGCCGCTCTATGACAGAATGGAGGTCATAGAGCTTTCGAGCTACACAAGAGAAGAAAAACTGCATATCGCAAGAGAGCATCTTATTCCCAAACAGCGGGAACGCCATGGTCTTAACGGCAGACAGGTGAGAATATCCGATGATGCGGTTTATTCGCTGATTGACAGCTACACCAGAGAAGCGGGCGTGAGAAAGCTGGAACGCAGCTTTGCTTCCCTTTTCAGAAAATGTGCCGCAAAAATAGTGGCGGGAGAGGTAAAGCAGGTGAGCGTTACCGCGGCGAATCTGCCCGATATTATGGGCCCGCACCGCTTTAAGCCGGATGACCTCGGCGGCGAAAACGCCGTCGGCGTGGTGAACGGACTCGCCTGGACTGCCGTTGGCGGCGAAATGCTCCAGGTGGAGGTGGCTGTTCTCGAGGGAAGCGGCAAGCTGGAGCTGACAGGCAAGCTGGGCGATGTTATGAAGGAGTCGGCACAGGCGGCGGTGAGCTTTCTGCGCGCCCATTATGACAGATACGGTTTGAGCAAGACCTTCTATAAGGATAAGGATATTCATATCCATGTTCCCGAGGGAGCAGTGCCGAAGGACGGTCCTTCGGCGGGAATAACGATTTGCACCGCGCTGCTTTCGGCGCTTTCCGGCGTTGAGGTTAAGCACGATGTTGCCATGACGGGCGAGATAACGCTGCGCGGCAGGGTTCTGCCGATAGGCGGACTGCGCGAAAAGACCATGGCGGCTTATCGCAACAAGATAAAAACGGTTATAATTCCCGCGGCAAACCTCCCCGACCTTGAAGAAGTGGATAGCGTTGTTAAGAAGAATATCACCTTTATACCGGTGAAATCGGTGGAAGAGGTGTTTCCGACAGCGCTTTGCCGTGTCCCCTCGGATAACGGCGCCGAGAATGACGAAAAGGTGACTGCGGCTCTGCTTGCCGACGGCAAAGCGGGAACGAGAGCCCCCGTGACCTGCTGATATTTATTCGACAAACAAGGAGAAAACGGAGATGAATTTTGCCAAGGTGGAATTTGAGCGGTCGTTTGGGCTTTCTTCACAGCTGCCGCTTTCGGACAGCTATGAGTTTGTCTTTACCGGACGCTCAAATGTGGGAAAATCCTCACTGCTCAATAAGATATTCAACAGAAAGTCGCTGGCAAGAGTAAGCTCCATGCCCGGCAAGACCGCTACGATAAATTTCTACAAATGCGAGGGAGTTCGCTTTGTTGACCTACCCGGCTACGGCTATGCCAAGGTAGCCAAGGGGGAAAGAAGGCGCTGGGATGAGCTTATCGGCGGCTATTTCGGATTGAGCCGTGATATAGCGCTGATATTTTTGCTGGTGGATATGCGTCACGCCCCCTCGCAGGACGATATTGTTATGGCGAATTACCTGATCGACAGCGAACTTCCCTTTATCGTTTTGCTGACAAAGGCGGATAAGCTAAGCCGCCGTCAGCGGGAGGAAAGGCTTGCCGCCTTTAAGACCGAGCTGCCCTGCGGCGAGGATATAACGATGATACCCTGTTCCTCCGAGACGGGAGAGGGCGTTGACATGATATGCGATATAATTTCCGATGCTGCCGAGGAGGCGAATGAGCCTGCCGATGACGGGCAGAATTGACATCATTCCAACAGGAGGTAGAAAACTATGTTTGTTTCCGATTGCCTTAATGTAAACCAATCCGGTCATCTCACGATAGGCGGAGCCGACACGGTGGAATTGGCGGAGAGATTCGGCACTCCGCTGTATGTATTCGATGAGGCTGCCATCAGAGGCGCTATGCGCGAATACAACCGCTCGATAGAGAAATTCTACGGCGGAAAGGGAATGGTTGCCTACGCGAGCAAGGCATTTTCCTGCAAGGAGATTTACCGCATAGCGAAAAGCGAGGGCTGCGGAGTTGACGTTGTTTCCCGCGGTGAGCTTTATACCGCGCTTTCGGTGGGTTTCCCAGCGGAAAAGATACTCTATCACGGCAACAACAAGACCGTTGAAGAGCTGGTTTACGCGATAGAAAACAATGTCGGCAGAATAGTTGTGGATAATCTCACCGAGTTGGAGAGAGTTTCGCAGATAGCTCAGTCGCAAAACAAGGTAGTTAAGATACTCATTCGCATAAAGCCGGGTATCGACGCGCACACCCACAGCTTTGTGCAGACGGGACAGATAGACTCCAAATTCGGCTTTGCGCTCGAAACGGGAGAGGCACTTGAGGCGGTGGAATACATAGTCCGCCACAAGAGCGTTTCGCTCGCGGGAATACACTGTCACATCGGCTCGCAGATATTTGAGATAGGGCCATTTGAGCTGGCGGCTGAGGTGATGCTCGGATTTATGGCACAGGTGAGGGAAAAGACAGGTCTTGTTCTCACCGAATTGAATCTCGGCGGCGGATTCGGCATCAAATACACCCACGACAACGACCCTGTTCCCTATATGGACTATATGGAGCGGGTTTCCAAGGTGGTTCATTCGGTTTGCGAAAAGCTGAATATCGAAACGCCTTTTATCATCATCGAGCCGGGCCGCTCTGTAGTTGGTCCTGCCGGAATAACCCTTTACACTGTCGGCGGGGTGAAAAATATCCCCAATATCCGCACCTATGTCTCTGTTGACGGCGGCATGACCGACAACCCCAGATATATTCTCTATCAATCGGAATACGAAATTCTGGTGGCGAACCGCGCCGACAAGCCTAAGGACGCTGTTATCACCCTGGCGGGGCGCTGCTGCGAAACAGGCGACCTTGTGGGCGAGAATATGGCTGTTCAAAGCCCGAAGGTTGGGGATATAATAGCTGTTTTGGCGACAGGCGCATATAACTATTCGATGGCATCTAACTACAACCGCGTTCCGAGGGCGGCAGTTGTCATGGTCAACGAGGGAGAGGCAAGGGAGATAATCCGCCGCGAAAGCCTCGAAGATCTGATAAAAAACGATATTTAACGCTTTATTTCAAAAAAGTATTGCTTTTACGTTGTGAAGTGGTAAAATAGTAGACATGAATATTCCGCTAATACTATTTCGGAGGTAATGCTTTATGAATCCCCGCCTTAAAGATATGAATGTTGAGATACTGTTTGAGGCTGTTTTGAGATTGCAGTCGATGGACGAGTGCTACAATTTCTTTGATGACCTTTGCACCGTTCAGGAGCTGAAGGCGCTGTCACAGCGTATTCAGGTGGCGGCAATGCTCTCGGCGGGCAAGGTATACAGCGACATCGTGGCTCAGACAGGTGCTTCTACCGCCACCATAAGCCGCGTGAACCGTTCTCTCAACTACGGAAGTGACGGATACAAGGTAATTTTTGAAAGGCTGGAAAAGGATGGTCTCTTATAACGAGTTCGCACCGTTTTATGACAGGTTCATCAAGCCTGTGGACTATCGCGCAAGGGCGAAATATTTTCACAGCATAATACAAAATTACATCGGGGAGCAGCAGAACCTGCTCCTCGATTTGGCTTGCGGAACAGGGAGTCTCTCTATCGAGCTGTCAAAGCTCGGATACGATGTAATCGCTGTTGACGGTTCCGCTCAGATGCTCTCTGTCGCGCAGCAGAAGATGTACGACTCGGGGGAGCGTATTCTGTTTTTGAATCAGCGCATGGAAACGCTTGACCTCTACGGCACGATAAGCGCCTGCGTCTGCGCGCTTGATTCGCTCAACCACATCACCGATATAAAGGCGCTCAAACGCGCTGTTTCCCGCGTGTCGCTCTTTTTGGAGCCGGGGGGAGTTTTCGTATTCGATATGAATACGCCTTATAAGCATAGGCAGCTTCTCGCCGACAACTGCTACGTCTATGAGCAGGGGGATACTGTCTGCGTTTGGCGAAACAGGACAGATGAAAAGCTCCTCACCGAGATAACGCTGGACTTTTTCACCGAGCAGGAGGACGGAAGCTATATCCGCACGGGGGAGAGCTTTTGCGAGAGGGCTTATTCTGCCGAGGTGATGACCGATATTCTCAATGAGTGCGGACTGCGCCTTGAGGCGATTTATGCCGCGGATAGCTTTGAGCCTGTCAGAGAGGACACCGACAGGTATATTTTTGTTGCAATAAAGGAGAACTGACGCATGGGCAGACTTATGCGCGCGATAACCACCGACGGAGCTGTTCTGGCTACCGTTTTGAATTCCACCGATATGTGCGCCCGCGCCGAACAGGTGCATGAAAGCTCGGCTGTTGTCACTGCCGCCATGGGCAGACTGATGACGGCGGCTTCGATGATGGGGGCGGCGCTCAAGGGAGACGACGATACCATCACGCTGAGAATAAACGGCGGCGGTCCTGCCGGAACGGTAATCGCCGTTTCGGACGCATACGGCAACGCAAAGGTGTCGGTGACAAATCCGATAGTGGAACTGCCGCTGAATTCCAAGGGCAAGCTGGACGTGGGGGGCGCTGTCGGCAGAGACGGCTACCTTTCCGTTATTCGTGACCATGGCGACGGAGAGCCGCAGACAGGCTATTCCGAGATAGTGAGCGGCGAGATAGGGGAGGATTTGACCTACTTTTTCGCAAATTCCGAGCAGATCCCCACCGTTTGCTCGCTGGGAGTGCTTGTCGCGCCCGATTTGAGCGTTGCGGCGGCGGGCGGATACCTGCTTCAGCTTTTGCCGGGTGCCGACGATGAGACTATCGAAAAGCTGGAGGCTGCTATGCCGAAGGTTCCCGCTGTTTCGAGCATGGTGAATGACGGACTTTCCGGCAGGGAGATTTTGGATAAGGCGCTCGAGGGCTTTGAATACGAGGTCATTGAGGAACGTGACGTGGAATATCGCTGCGACTGCTCCCGCGAGAGGGTGGAAAAGGTTCTCATAAGCCTCGGTGCCGAGGAGCTTGAAAAGCTCGCCGCCGAGCAGGAAAAAACCACCGTTGAATGTCATTTCTGCGAAAAAAAGTATGATTTTTCTTCCGAGCAGGTGAGAAAGCTGCTTAAGAGCAGCAGGTAAAACCGCATAAACAAAGGCTTTTTCGGCTGTTGAAATTGCCTGAAAAAATTTTTGAAAAAAGTGTTGACAATTTGCTCGTTTTGCGGTAGAAT
>CAZNJJ010000070.1:0-8631 GCA_964573335.1 uncultured Oscillospiraceae bacterium
GCGCCGCCGAGACAGGTTGCCGCGCCGCCGAAAGGCTCGATTTCGGTGGGGTGGTTGTGAGTCTCGTTTTTGAACATGAGGAGCCAGTCCTCGTCAACTCCGTTTACGTCCACCTTTATCTTGACAGAGCAGGCGTTTATCTCCTCCGACTCGTCAAGCGCGGGCATAAGTCCCTCTGCTTTGAGCGCCTTTGCGCCTATTGTAGCCAAATCCATGAGAGTGACGGGGCGGTCTTCACGACCGAGCTTGACTCTTAACTCGAGATAGCGCTTGTAGGAATCACGAACGGTGGGAGAGTCAATATCGACATGGTCGAGCTGTGTGGAAAAGGTGGTGTGGCGGCAGTGATCCGACCAGTATGTATCAATGAGCTTCAATTCGGTGAAGGTGGGGTCGCGCTTTTCGCTGAGGAAATAGTCACGGCAGCAGAGCAGGTCGTCTGCTTCCATCGCAAGACCGTAATCGCTCACCATTTTTTCGAGAGCGTCGCTGTCCATCTCGGTAAAGCCGGTGAGGGTGACAACATCGGCGGGAACGGGATAGTCGGTCTCGAGAGTGTCAAAGCTGTCGAGCGATGCTTCTCTGCTTTCAACGGGGTTGATGAGATAAGCCTTTATCGCGTCAAACTCCTTGTCGGAAACGGTTCCCTCAAGCAGATAAACTTTAGCGCAGCGGATAAGGGGGCGCTCCTTCTGCGTTTGGAGCTGTATGCACTGAGCCGCCGAATCGGCGCGCTGGTCATACTGACCGGGGAGAAATTCCGTTGCGAATATTCTGCCGTCGAACTTGGGTAGCTCGTCAAAGGCAACATCTACCTGCGGCTCGCCGAATACCGTCATTCTCGCCGCGGAAAAATCCTCTGCGGTGATATGCTCGGCATCGTAGCGGTTGAGCAGACGAACGCGCTCAAGCCCTTTAAGACCGAGGGTTGATTTGAGATTTGCGAGAACGCCGTCAGCCTCTACGGCAAAATCGCTCTTCTTTTCGATGTAAACGCGAAAAACAGCCATTTCTTTATTCTCCTTTTTCCTGTCACAGCTTTATAGGCTCTCCGATGCAGACACCGTTATCTTCATCGGTTAAAACAACATTTACAAATTCTCCCGCTTTGCCGCAGTCGGGCGGGAGCTTGACATAGAGATAGTTGTCGGCGTAGCCGCTGCCTGTTCCCTCTATGAGAACGCGGGCGGTGCGCCCTTTCTGCGAGCGGGCAAATTCCCGCGCCGAATTTTCACACAGGGCAGAAAGCTCTGCCGAGCGCCGCTTTTTTATCTGCGGGGGAATCTGATCGGGCATATCGGCGGCGGGGGTGCCTTTTCGGGGGGAATACTCGAAAATATGCGCTTTCAGCAAGCCGATTTGAGCTATATTTTTGCAGGTTTCGGCGAAATCGGCTTCTGTCTCGGCGGGAAAGCCGACAATTATATCCGCCGAAACGGAGGGGTTTTCAAAGAGTGTGCGGATAAGCGATACTACCGAGAAAAATTCCGACATGGTGTATCGGCGGTTCATCCGCTTTAATGTATTGTCACAACCCGATTGAATCGGAAGATGAAAATGCGGGCAGAGCTTTTTTATTCGGGAAAGCCGCACCCAGTCGGACTCGGTTATCAAATCCGGCTCGACCGAGCCTAATCTTATTCGAAAATCGCCCTCGACAGAGGCGGCGGCTTCTACCGCGTCGCAGAGGGAAAGTCCCGATTCAAAGCCGTAGCGGGATATGTTTATTCCGGTGAGGACTATCTCACGATAGCCGGCGCTCACCAGCTTTGCGGTTTGCTCGGTGATGCTTTCCAAGCTGCGGGAGCGCACCCTGCCTCTCGCATAGGGAATGACGCAGTAGGCGCAGAAGCGGTCGCAGCCGTCTTCTATTTTGAGGTATGCCCGCTGAAATCCGTCATCGAATTTATCGGGGGAAAGATATTCAAACGGCTCATTCGCCGAAAAATCGGCGAGCGAAACACGGCGTTTTTGGGTTTTGACAAAGTCGTTGATGAGCGAGAGCAGTTCTTTTCTGTCTCGGGTTCCGGTTACTATATCCGCCTCGCTCAATTCGGCGGAATCGGGGGACGCCTGCGGCATACAGCCGGTGAGCGCTATCACACAGTCGGGCATTTCGCGGCGCAGCCGCCGCAGCACCTGACGGGTTTTTCTGTCGGCTAAGGAAGTGACGGTGCAGGAGTTTATCACAGCAACATCGGCATCGTTTGAGTCGGTTTCGGTATAGCCGGCTTCTGAAAAGAGGCATTTGAGCGCCTGAGTTTCGTATTGATTTACCTTGCAGCCCAGCGATACGAATCTTGCTTTCATGCTTTTCTCCCAACCGCACAAATATTTTGCTTACATTATATATAATATGCCCACAAAACGCAAGGGAACAACCTGCAACTCGGCGCTGTGAAAAATATAGAATCTGCGCCGTTTTTTCGGCTTGTATTGGGCATCATTCACCATGTTAAGGCTTAAAAGCACTAAAATGACCCCAAAACGGTTATATTTTGGGGAGGGAGAAAATATATTTTCAAAAAGAAATTTTTTGAAAAGCGAGGGATTGCAGCTTTGAAAAGAGGGGCAATGATGGCTGTTTCGCTGATTTTGAGCGCGGCATTGGCGGCGGAATCCGCCGCAGCTTTTGCCTATCGGGAGGCGCAGCCGACCGCGATAATCGTCAATGCCGATATTCCCTGCGAATCGGCGATACTGATAGAGCAGAAAAGCGGCAGAGTGCTGTTTGAAAAACAGCCGGATGAGCCTTTGCCGCCCGCTTCCATAACCAAGGTGATGACGCTTTTGCTGGTGATGGAGGCGCTCGACAGCGGCAGGATAGCGGCAGATGACAGCGTTAGCTGCTCGGAACACGCCGCCTCTATGGGCGGCTCGCAGATATGGCTCGAGCCGGGAGAGAAAATGACGGTGCATGAGCTGCTAAAGGCGACCGCCATCGGAAGTGCAAATGACGCGGCTGTGGCGTTGGCGGAGCATATTGCGGGCAGTGAGGATAGCTTTGTCGAGATGATGAACGAGCGGGCAGGTCAGCTGGGCATGAAGAATACCGTTTTCAAAAACGCGGCGGGACTGGACGAGGAGGGGCATCTGACTACGGCGAGGGATATAGCGATAATGTCGGCGGAGCTTTTGCGCCACCCGAAAATAAAGGAATACAGCACCGTTTGGCAGGACAGCCTGCGAAACGGCGCTACCGAGCTGGTGAACACAAACAGGCTGGTGCGATTCTTTGAGGGGGCGACCGGACTTAAAACCGGAACCACCGACGGCGCGGGCTGCTGCCTTTCGGCTTCCGCAGAGAGAAAGGGATTGTCGCTGATAGCGGTGGTTTTGGGGGCGAAGAACAGCAATGAGCGGTTTTCGGCGGCGAGAGGGCTGCTGGAATACGGCTTTGCCAACTTTGAGATGAAAGCAGTTCCCGAAAGAGAGCCGCCGACCGAGCCGATAGCCGTAACCGGCGGGGTGAAACGCGAGGTGGCTGTCACCGACAACGCCCCCGAGACAATGCTGATTGAAAAGGGCGGGGAAAAGAAGATAACCCAAAAAATCACGGTTGAGCCGAGCCTCGCCGCCCCTGTTTCGGCGGGGGATAAGGTGGGGAATGTGGTGGTAATGGCAAACGGCGTGGTGGTGTGCGAATATGAGCTGTTCGCCGCGGGCGATGTGGAAAAAATGACTTTTTCGGCGGCGGCAAAAATGTTTTTGACCGAAATAATACGCATGAAATAACACCCGTGAGAAAAATAATTTGAATTGCGGTCATTATGTTGCAAATTCAGGTTGAAAAGGCGTGAGGTTTCGTGTAAAATAATCTTAACCGCTTAAAGGGTGTTTTTATACCCTAAAAGAAATGGAGAAATATTATGGCAGTATCAATAGATTTGAAATATCTCGCGCCGGATGTTACCCGCGAGGAGCTGGAAGCTATTATACCGAGAACTCTCTCGGCGCAGAAAACCCTTGCCGAGAAAAGCGGAAAGGGCAATGACTTTTTGGGCTGGACCGCCCCCGAAAAGCTCAACAGCGACCCCGAGATAGCGCGGATAAAGCGCTCTGCCGAAAGACTCAGAGAGACAAGCGACGTTGTTATCGTTGTGGGAATAGGAGGCTCCTATCTCGGCGCGCGTGCCGCGATAGAATATCTTGTTTCCCCCATGCGTAACAGCCTGCCCGGAGAAAAGCCGCAGATATGGTTTTTGGGCAACGACATATCCGCTTCTCACATGGCGGAAACGCTGGCTCTCTGCGAGGGCAGGAGCTTTTCGGTGATAGTTGTTTCCAAGTCGGGAACCACCACCGAGCCGGCAGTGGCTTTCAGAATTCTCAAAGCCGAGCTGGAAAAGAGATACGGCGCGCAGGCGGCTTCGCATATAGTCGCGATAACAGATGCCGCAAAGGGCGCTCTGCACACCATGGCGGAAAAGGAAGGATATGAGACTTTCGTTATTCCCGATGATGTGGGCGGAAGATTTTCGGTGCTTACCCCTGTCGGACTTTTGCCGATAGCGGTTGCGGGAATAGATATTGAGGCGCTTCTGCTCGGTGCCGCCGATGCCGCGGTTGAGTGCGGAAAGACCGATTTTTGGCAGAACGACTGCCTGAAATACGCCGCCGCGAGAAACATTCTGCTCGAAAAGGGCAAGTCGGTTGAGCTTTACGCAAGCTGGGATCCCTGCCTCACCATGACGGGCGAATGGCTCAAGCAGCTCTACGGCGAGAGCGAGGGCAAACAGCATAAGGGACTGTTTCCCGCTGCCGTTACCTACACGACCGACCTTCATTCCATGGGTCAGTTTGTTCAGGACGGAAGCCGCATAATGTTTGAAACGGTGCTTTCCTTTGAAAAGGATAAGACCGATATTCCTGTGAAAAAGCAGGAAAACGACCTTGACGGACTCAACTACCTCAACGGAATGACCATGTGCGAGATGACCTCCCGCGCAAAGGAAGCGGTGGCAATGGCTCACCGCGCGGGCGGCACTCCCACAATAATGGTGAACACCCCCGCGAGAACCCCCTACGAATACGGCTGGCTGCTCTACTTTTTTGAATATGCCTGCGGCGTGAGCGGCTATATTCTGGGAGTTAATCCGTTTGACCAGCCCGGTGTTGAGGACTACAAGAAAAATATGTTTGCACTGCTCGGCAAGCCCGGCTATGAAGAACTGGCTGCCAAGCTGTTACAAAAATAAAGGAAGTTTGCGCCGAAAGCGAAAACTACCTAATTCTGGGAGGAATACATCATGATAAAGCTTATCGTTGGAAACAAAGGCTCCGGCAAAACCAAGGCTATGATACAGATGGCAAACGATGCGCTCAAAACCTCTAACGGCAACGTTGTTTGCGTTGAGAAGGGAATACAGCTCACTTATGACCTCAACTACCAGGTGAGACTGGTTGACGTTGACCAGTACAGCATAGGCAGTTATGAGGCGCTTTCCGGTTTCCTTTGCGGCCTTATGGCGGGCAACTACGATATTACCGATATTTTCTGCGATGCTACCTTTAAAATCTGCGGAAAGGACTTTGACAAGCTCTCCGACATGGTTGAAAAGCTCGGCAAGTTCACCTCTTCCAACGGCATCACCATCACCTTTACCATTTCCTGCGACGCTGAGGAGCTGCCCGAGTCGCTCAAGAGCTATATAGCTTGAGTTTAATAATCGAATATTTTAAATTTTTGCGCCGAAAGTTGAGTTTTTCGGCGCAAAATTATTGACAAACAAATTCCATGACACTATAATAATCGAGTAACGCCCGCGTTACATTCTAATTTTGCGCCCTGAAAAGGGTCGCCGCGATGAGGAGAAAGTCATGAAGATTTCGGTCAAAGAGATTTTTGAAATCGTTGGCAGCAAGAGAGAATTTGCGGGTCAGTTAGAGCTATCATGGATAGTCAGGCACGGTGAGCGGCTTTTCCCTTATCCACTGGCGGTGAGCGGAGAGGTAGTGAACCGAGCCGGCGTTGTTACACTGCGCTACCAAATCAGCGGAAAGATGCCGTATCAGTGCGATCGCTGTCTGATGCAGTGCGAGAGAGAGATAAACGAGAGCTGTGAGCATTGTGTTGTCATGAGCCTCGAAAATCAGGATCTCGACGACGTTTATTTGACCGCCCCTGATGGGGTTCTGGAGCTTGATGAGATCGCAGGCGCAGATCTTCAACTTTCCCTGCCGCAGCCGCTTCTCTGCAAGGAGGACTGCAAGGGACTATGCCCACGCTGTGGGGCGGATCTCAACACGACAATTTGCAACTGTGAGCCGGAAATCGGAGACAGTCGCATGGCAGTATTAAAACAACTACTTGAGAATTAAGGAGGTGCCGAAAGATGGCAGTACCGAAGAGAAAGGTATCCAAGGCTCGCAGAGACAAGAGACGTTCCAGTGTTTGGAAGCTCGATATGCCCGCACTCTCCAAGTGCACCCAGTGCGGTGAACTGAAGATGCCGCATAGAGTATGCCCCGTGTGCGGTTACTACAAGGGCAAGGAAATCGTCAAGGTAGAGGCTTGAGCCTTTATAAACAAAGCGAGTAGGCAGAGGGGGAGACAGGTTTTCCGCCTCTGCTTTTTTATCGCGGCAAATCACTTTATACAGGGCGGTTTTCCAAAGGAGGGTGAAACGGCATGGTCAGAATAACGGGTGTGGAAAAAGGCTCGATAGCGGAAAGGCTCGGCATTTTGCCCGGAGACCTGCTTTTTAAAATCGGCGACGAGGAGATAAACGATGTACTGGATTATCGTTTTTTTATGACCTCGGAGCATTTTTCGCTTTCGCTTGAGCGCGACGGCGTTAAATACGAAAAGCAGGTGATAAAGCGGGAATACGACGACCTCGGGCTGGAATTTGAGACATATCTGATGGACAAGCAGAGAAGATGCCGCAACAACTGCATATTCTGCTTTATCGACCAAAACCCAAAGGGAATGAGAGAGAGCATCTACTTTAAGGACGACGATGACAGGCTTTCTTTTCTGTTTGGAAACTACATCACCCTCACAAATTTGAGCGACCATGATGTTGAGCGTATTCTGAGGATGCATATAAGCCCGATAAATATTTCGATACACACGACAGACCCCGAGCTGAGGGTGAAGATGATGCGAAACCGCTTTGCGGGCGAGTCGCTCAAAAAGCTCTACCGACTTTGCGAGGGGAATATCAAGATAAACACCCAGCTGGTTCTCTGCCCCGAATATAATAACGGCGCGGCGTTGGAAAAAACACTTTCCGACCTTGACGCACTGGTTCCCAAGCTGCAATCTATCGCCTGTGTTCCCGTAGGACTGACCGCCTATCGAGAGGGATTAGCCGACCTTCGCCCCTTTACAAAGGAGGAGGCGGGAGAGACGATAGATATTATCGAGCGCTGGGCAGACAGATGGGAAAAACGCTTTGGAATGAGGATAGGCTACCCCTCAGATGAATTTTTCCTGCTGGCGGGGAGAAAAATACCCGAGCCGGAGTATTACGGCGAATTTGCCAACCTCGAAAACGGAGTTGGGCTGATAGCCAACACCGCGATGGAATTTAAGGGTATTCTGCCGGTGCTGGAGCCGAGCGAAAAAAAGATGACCTTTTCTCTGGCGACAGGCAGAGCGGCGGCGGATTCGATAAGAGAGCTGTGCGATTTGGCGGAGAAAAAGCGTGATTCGCTGAAAACGCAGGTTTTCGCGATACCGAGCAGGTTCTTCGGCGGAAAGATAACCGTGACCGGACTGGTGACAGGCAGCGATATTGTCACAGAGCTTTCGGGCAAGGAGCTGGGCGACCTGCTGATAATCCCCTCCTGTATGCTGAGAAAAGAGGGGGATATGTTTTTGGACAATACAACACCCGAATATGTTTCGCAAAAGCTGGGCATTGAGGTGAAGGTGGTGGACGCCGACGGCGCTGCCCTCGCCGAAACGCTCATCGAATGGGAAGGAGGCAGAGAATAATATGGCAAAACCGATAGTTGCCGTTGTGGGACGACCCAATGTGGGAAAATCCACCCTTTTTAACAAGCTGACCGGCAAGCGCCTCGCGATAGTTGAGGACACTCCCGGCGTTACCCGTGACAGAATTTATTCCCCCTGCGAATGGCTCAACCATGAGTTTATGCTGGTGGATACAGGCGGCATAGAGCCGTTTTCGGACGATGTGATACTCTCGCAGATGAGACGGCAGGCGCAGCTCGCGATTGAGAGTGCCGAGGTTATAATTCTGGTGACGGATATGAGAAGCGGCGTTACCGCTACCGACCAGGAGGTGGCGCAGATGCTGCTCAAAAGCGCCAAGCCGATAGTTCTCTGCGTGAATAAGTGCGACAGCGTGGGCGACCCGCCCCCCGAGTTCTACGAGTTTTACAATCTCGGACTGGGAGAGCCTATCGCGGTTTCTTCTCTGCACGGACACGGAACAGGCGATTTGCTTGATGCAGTGTGCGAGCAGATAGATTTTTCCAAGTCGGACGAGGCGGAGGACGGCAGAATAGCGGTAGCCGTCGTCGGCAAGCCGAATGTGGGCAAGTCCTCGATAATCAACCGCATTGCCGGTGAGGAAAGAGCCATTGTTTCCAACATAGCGGGAACCACCCGCGATGCCACCGATACCGAGATAGATAATAAATTCGGCAAATACCTGT
>CAZNJJ010000071.1:0-8538 GCA_964573335.1 uncultured Oscillospiraceae bacterium
ACTTTCGCACAAGCGAAAGTTACCGCCTGCGGCGCGTAGCCGCAAGTGTTCAATAAAAGAAACGAAAATTCAGAGGAAAACCCCTCCGACTTTTGCTTACGCAAAAGTCACCTCCCCTTGTAAAAGGGGAGGCTTTTAGGCGAACCCCTCCGTCACAGCTTTGCCGTGACACCTCCCCTTTAAAAAGTGGAGGCTTTTCGTCTTGAAAATACGGATTTCCGCTATAAAGCAAAAAACAACCCTCATCTTTCGATGAGGGTTGTTTTTTGTGGTGACCCGTACGGGATTCGAACCCGTGTTACCGCCGTGAAAGGGCGGTGTCTTAGGCCACTTGACCAACGGGCCATACTAGAAAAGCCCTCGTTCTAAGGGCTTTTCTAAATGGTAGCGGCAGTCGGATTTGAACCAACGACACTTCGGGTATGAACCGAATGCTCTAGCCAGCTGAGCTATGCCGCCATGTGCAACATTGGTTATTTTAACAGAACCCGAATGATATGTCAAGCATATTTGCCGCTTTTTTTGATATTTTTTGAGGAAATTTTTTAAATTGCCTCGCTATCCAGTATTACCAAAGCATCTTTTATTATTCTTTCTCCGCTTTTGAGAATAAAAACCTCGTCGTTATCCCAATCGCCGTTCAGCAGGGAAGAGAGAAATCCGAGGTCGGCTATATATTCGCGTGTTCCGATGGGGAGTTGGGGTTTGGGGAGCATTCCGCCGACATAGCAGGGAACGCCGCGGATATTCCTCGGGAAATTGCCGTAGCAGTCGAGCCAGCAGGGGGAATCCTCGTTTTCGCAGAAAATATCGCAGAAGCGCCTGCGGCTGCCGAGAACAAGCTGTGCGCTGTTATGTATTCTTGCGACGGCTATCGGTTTGCCGTTGCAGACCAGACCCTCTGCCGCATCTTCTCCCAGCGCCAGAACGATAAAGTCGCAATCGGAATCGGCATCTATCTCGCGCTGTATCTCCTCGGGTTTTGCGTCCGGCTCAAAAAAGCACAGAGCAACGTTCTGCAATGAATAGGCGGCGGCATAGTAAAGCTCTCTTTTTATCGCGGTGCTGCCAATGACCTTCAGCTTCATAAAAATTCTCCTTTTTCTTTTAGGTGGACGCTTGCGCGCGTCTGTTGTTTTCGGTAGGAAAAGTGTATAATAATCAGACAGGGCAAATCAATGGAATGTTAATCCTTTTGCCGCCTTTTGCGGAGATTGTAAAAAACTACATCTTCACGCTGGGAATACCATGCTTTTGCCGTTTCTGTTTTTTGCCTTTTGCGGCAGAACGGCTCACAGGGAGGTCTTTTTCTTGACAGAGAACAATACTCAGCCGCGCCAGCGCGCGCTTTTGATAGGACTCGACACCGGAGAATACGATGCGGAGCAGTCGCTCGATGAATTGGAGGAGCTTGCCGACACCGCCGGCGCGGATACGGTGGGAAAACTCATTCAAAAGCGACCCGCGCCCGATTCCGCCACCTGCATCGGCTCGGGCAGACTGGCAGAAGCCGCTCTCATGGCGGAAAACTTAGAGGCGGATATAGTGATATTCGATGTGGAACTGACAGGCAGTCAGCTTGCGAATATAAGCGATGAAATGGATTGCCGTGTCATCGACAGAACCATGCTGATTCTCGACATATTCGCGCAGAGGGCTCACACCGCCGAGGGCAGATTGCAGGTGGAACTGGCACAGCAGAAATACCGTCTCCCGAGGTTGATGGGGCAGGGAACAGCTCTCTCCCGTCTCGGCGGCGGAATAGGCACCCGAGGTCCCGGAGAAACAAAGCTCGAGGCAGACCGCAGACATATTCGCAGGAGAATATCCTCGCTGGAAAAGGAACTTGAGGAGGTAAGCCGCCGCAGAGAGCTTTTGCGTTCCCGCCGAAAGAAGGACGAGGTTACCTGCGTGGCTATCGTGGGCTATACCAACGTCGGCAAGTCCACATTGCTGAACAGGCTGACCGATGCGGGCGTTTTGGCTGAAAACAAGCTGTTTGCCACCCTTGACCCCACCTCCCGCGCCCTGAAGCTGCCGGACGGACGCGAGGTTATGCTGATAGATACGGTAGGCTTGGTGCGCCGCCTGCCGCACACGCTGGTAGATGCCTTTCGCTCAACGCTGGAGGAAGCGGCATTCGCCGATTTGATACTCTGCGTCTGCGATATTTCATCCCCCGACGCGGCTGACCAGATAAAGGTGACGCAGCAGCTCCTCACCGAGATAAAGGCGGAGCATATTCCGGTTGTGACTGCGCTGAATAAATGCGATATGGTTTCCGAGCTGCCGATAGTGCCTAACAGAGATTGCTGTCTCATATCGGCGAAAACCGGATTCGGCATGGAGGAGCTTTTGCAGATGATATGCGATGCCCTCGCCCCCACCCACAAAAGAATGACCCTGCTTTTGCCGTACAGCGAAGGCTCGCTCGCCGGAGAGATAAGGGCGGGCGGAAAGGTGTTCTCGGAGGAATATGCCGCCGAGGGACTTTTGATAGATGCCTGCGTTCCGCTCAGGCTGATAAAGCGCTGCTCGCAGTTTGTTCGCGGGGAATGACATACAGCGTTTCTCAAGGCGGAATTTACGCAAGAATTGTTGTGAAAATCATTTTCGGGTACTTGAACGTTTCAAGCTAGTATGTTATCATTTAAATTGTGTTATTTTTGGAACGCTGTTTTCCATTGTGAAACAATACAGACCACGGGAGGTTTTAAAACGCATGAGAAAAATAGGAATCACCGAGACTGTTCTGCGTGACGCACAGCAGTCGCTTATTGCAACCAGAATGCCCTTCTCCGATTTTGAGGAAATACTTTCTACCATAAACAAGGTAGGCTATTATTCTATCGAATGTTGGGGCGGAGCTACCTTTGACACCTGCCTGCGCTATCTGAACGAGGATCCCTGGGAGAGACTGCGTAAAATCCGCAAGGCCTGCCCCGATACCAAGCTCCAGATGCTGCTGCGCGGTCAGAACCTGCTCGGCTACAAGCCCTATCCCGATGACGTTGTTGAAAAGTTTGTAGAAAAGTCGGTTAAGAACGGAATCGACATCATTCGTATATTCGATGCGCTCAACGACCCCCGCAACCTCGAGGTAGCGGTTAAGGCGACTAAGAAGAACGGCGCTATCGCTTCCGGCACTATCTGCTTCACCATCAGCCCTGTTCACACCCTCGAAAAGTATGTTGAGCTGGGCAATCAGCTCCGTGATATGGGCTGCGACACCATCTGCATCAAGGATATGTCCGGCATTATGGGCCCGCAGGAGGCTTATGACCTCGTAAAGGCTCTCAAGGAAAATGTTAAGCTGCCTGTTATCATTCACACCCACTGCACCACCGGTATCGCTCCTCTCACCTTGATAAAGGCTATCGAGGCGGGCGCCGATGTTGTTGACACCGCTATTTCTTCCATGTCGGGCGGCACCAGCCAGTTCTCCACCGAGAGCATGGTATATTCTCTGCGTCAGCTCGGCTACGAGGTGGATATTGACGACCAGATGGCAAAGAAGGTCAAGGATCACTTTGTTCCCGTGCAGAAGAAGTTTATCGAGTCCGGTATGCTCGATCCCTATGTAATGGGCACCAAGACCGACGCGCTGACCTATCAGGTTCCCGGCGGTATGCTCTCCAACCTTATCGCGCAGCTCAAGCAGCAGAACGCGCTGGATAAGTTCGACGAGGCTCTCGCCGAGATACCCCGCGTAAAGGCAGACCTCGGACATCCTCCGCTGGTAACCCCCACCAGCCAGATAACCGGCGTTCAGGCGGTTATGAACGTGCTTGCGGGCGAGCGCTACAAGATGGTTTCCAACGAGGTAAGAGCTTATCTGCGCGGCGAATACGGCAGAGCGCCCGGCAAGGTAAATCCCGATGTTATCAAGAAGGTTCTGGGCGATGTTCAGCCCTCTACCGAGAGATTTGCCGACAGCCTTGCCCCCGCGTTTGAGGCTACCAAGAAGGAGCTTGGCGCAAAGGCTAAGTGCGATGAAGATGTTCTCTCCTACCTCGTATTCCCGCAGCTTGCCGAAAAGTATTTCGCATATCGTGAGAACCCCGCCGCCGCTGAAGCTGCCGAAGTCGCCGCAAAGAGCAAGGCGGTTCGTTACAGCGTTCGCCGCGCTGATTGATCGGAGGTCGATAGTATGAACACCTCTGCACTGCTCGGAACAGCAATTCTTTTGGGCGCAATGCTCATTATGATAGTATTCATGATGAATAAGCGCGAAAAGGACTATAAGCTCGCTATGGAAAAATACGAGCGCGACATGGCTGCCTATAACGCGGCTGTTGCCGCTCTTGCCGCCGCTCCCGCGCCTGTTGTTTACGCCGCTCCCGCCTGTGAGGGCGAGGTAACACTGGTTGGAGTTGAGGAGGAGACTGCCGCCATGGTTATCGCTATTCTCTGCGACGAACTGGGCAAAGACCCCTCTGCCCTGCGCTTTGAATCCATAACAGCACTGTAAAAAAGGAGAGAAATGCTATGAAATATATCGTTACCCTCAACGGAAAGGACTACGCCGTAGAGGTTGCAAACGGCTCTGCCGAAATCGTTTCTGCCGAGACTGCCGCACCCGCACACGCTCCCGCTCCCGCGCCTGCTGCCGCTCCCGCTCCCGCGGCGGCACCTGCGCTCGCACCCGCTCCCGCGGCTGCTCCCGGAGCAGGCACCAAGGTTTGCGCTCCCATGCCCGGAAATGTTCTCAAGGTGAACGTTAAGCAGGGCGATTCCGTTAAAAACGGCGACTGCCTCATGATTCTCGAGGCGATGAAGATGGAAAACGAGATTTTTGCCCCCTGTGACGGTGTTATCACCTCCGTTTGCGTGGCACAGGGCAACTCGGTTAATTCCAACGATGTTATGTTCACCATCGGTTGATAACTCTTTGTTATAAAATCAGCAAAAAGCGCAGTGGGATTCTTCCCGCCGCGCTTTTTCTTTTCTAAAGATTTGCTAAAATTTCACAATAAACAAAATTTGATTTGGCGGTTGTATACAAACAATTTTGCGGCGGAATTTCAAAAAATGAAATTTACACATTGGCGTTCCGTCATAAAAAGCTTGCGGATTATGTGGCTTTTAGCCAAAATTTATGGATTTGCCGCAATTTATTATAACTTTATCCCATTAAGGCATTGCATTTTTCCTCGATTTGCTATAAAATTTGCAAGAGAATATGCAATTAAAGGGGGAACGGCACACTCCCCCCTAAAATTATACAAGGAGGCATCGAGATGAAATTGTTTGATGCAAAAAGACTGCTTGCTTTGCTGGTGGCTGTCACAATGTCGCTGCAGACACCCGCGATGGCTTTCGCCGCGGAAAACGCAGGCGACGATGATTCGCCCACCGACAGCGGCTACAGCGAGCGCATTGACGACCCCGAAGATCCCGCCGACCCCGACGAGCCGGCTGACCCCGCCGACCCCGACGAGCCGACTGACCCCGCCGACCCCGACGAGCCGGCTGACCCCGCCGACCCCGACGAGCCGGCTGACCCTGCCGACCCCGATGAGCCGACCGACCCCGCCGACCCCGACGAGCCGACCGACCCCGCCGACCCGGTAGACCCCGTTGACCCCGCCGACCCCGATGGCGAGAAAAAGGAGGAGCCTAACGAGGAAAAGCGCAAGAACGCCGAGCCGGAGGAGACAATCGAGGTTGAGATAGAATACATATCCGATGAAATCGACCTGCCCGACAGCGAGGAGCTTTTTGAGGGCTATTTTGAGCGCGAATTTTTCGGATATGGTATCTCCACTATCGGCACAACCGCCGGTGACAGACTGAGCGGCGACCCCAAGGAATTATACGATGCGCTTGCCGAGCAGATTAAAGCGGTTGCAAACGGCGAGCGCGTATCCACTGAATTTGTATGTGATGGCATAACCATAACCATAACAGGTGAAAATCTTATATCCGACGGGGAATTGACAGAAGAAGCAAATAACAAGATAAAAGGAATATTGCGTGATGTGAGCGATGCTCTGCGCTCCGACCTGCCCTATGACCTCTATTGGTTTGATAAAACAAAAGGTTGGGAGTTTTCCTGCGGCTCTAGTGGCAATAGCACATCGGTGACTCTTACTTCTCTTACGTTTAAATATGCTGTGGCAGATGACTACAAGGGCAGCGACCTGTACACCGCCGACACCGCCAAAACAGGTGCCGCCAAAACTGCCGCGGGAAATGCCAACACTGTTATAAGCGACAACGCGAGCAAAACCGATGATGAAAAGCTCGCCGCATACAGAAACTATATCTGCGATAATGTAACCTATAATGATGCTGCCGCCGAAAATGACGACACACCCTATGGCGACCCCTGGCAGCTTATCTATGTGTTTGACGAAAACAGCAGCACAAATGTAGTTTGTGAGGGATATGCCAAGGCGTTCCAGTATCTGTGCGACTTGACTGACTTTACAGACAGCAGCATTGAGTGCTGGAGCGTGACCGGCAATGCCGGCAAAATCAGTGAAGCCGGCGGACCTCATATGTGGAACGTGGTAAAGAAAGGCACCACCAACTACCATTGTGACATCACATGGGTAGATAGCGGCTTTGACGACTTCTTTATGAATGACAATGCCACTATGGCTGCGGATAACAGCTACTACACCCTTACATATAGCGGCACGCAATACAAATACGCCTACGATTCCGATATGCAAGACCTCTACTGCGATGGCTACCCTGTGATTGGAAACACCTCCTCAGAGGCTTTGTATTGGAAGGTGGACAGCACCACTCGCTCAAGGCAGCTCACCGTAGCTACCAACAACTGCAGTGTGATTACGTTACCGCTGATAGCCAAGTAGTCTATTCCATGAGCGACGAGGACTTTGAAAAAGAAATTTTATACTTTGATAAAGAGGCCAATGGAGAATATGTAAAGGTACAATCGCTTACAACAAACGGCGCAGGAGAAGTAACATTGCGCGCTCAAAAAGCGGGAACCGCAACCATCACCGCGACTATCAACTATACCCAAAACGGGCAAACTAAAACAGACAGCATAATCTGCAATGTTACGGTTAAAAAGGCTAAATTACGACTCACTGGCATAGCTACAAGTGGGAAGATCGAAAAAGCTTATGACGGAACTAAAGCTGTTGATCTTTCAAAAGCACCGAGTATAGCCGGTGTTGGTGTAACACCAACAGAATGTAATAACGATTTCGGCAGTCCGGAATCGGTTGAAATTACAAATATGGAGTTCCTTGATGCCGATGCGGGCGAAAACAAGATAGTTGTCTACACCTTTGAGATAGCAGACAGCTACGCCGATAACTTTGAGTTTGATACCGCAAAGCAAACAGTAAATGTACCCGGTGGCGGCGAGATAGAGCTTGCGGGCAATCAGTGGTATACCGCAAACAACACAATCGGCAAATCGGGTTTGAATTATTCCGATTTTGCGCTGTATAATACCAAGACCGATACATTTTACAGCACGGACAGCGAAACCACGCTGGAAAAGCAATTTGACAATACCGCTGACTTTAACGGCAACGATTACAAAATTGTACTCAAAAATCGCCCCGAGGGAGCGACGATAGATGATTGTGCCGTTAATTACAGCGACAGCTATAAGTTTGTTGACAGCGATGTCAACGAGGTTAAAGCAGCTTCCGACAAAGTATATGATGTGGTGATAGAGAAAAACAAGTTTTCATTGCCGACAGATGGTATATTCAAAAACTATACGATATCCACCTCATCGTCCGGCTCGACAACGGTTGCGATTGCCAGGGGCAAAATAACCAAGGCGCAGATAACTCCGGAAGATCCGAGCGGTGTCGTTATCAGCAAGACCTATGACGGAACTACCGATTACGACAGTATAATGCTGACAGCTGAATTTAATGGCGGTAAGTATTATTTCAATGTGAGCGGCAACAAATTTGCCGACAAGAATGTAGGCACCGATATAGCTATAACTCTCGGTGATAACGTCACATATAATTCTTTTGACGCAGAAACTGATTTCATTCGGAGTAATATCGAGCTGGTAAACTTGGATACCTTGCAAGCTAAAGGCAAGATAGAACCGCGCAAGGTGGCTGTTACAATATCCGGTCCTGCTACTTCCGTTTACACCGGAGATGGCAAAGTCAAGGATTTGCACACCGTTACCATCAAGGAAGAGCAGGACGCAAAAGGCGGCGTTGTAGGTGATGACGATCTTTTGCTCGCGCCTTGGTATTATAAGAAAGATGAAATTGACAACTACGGCAATACCGCAAATGGTATAAATGAACCGGGAACGTATACCATCAAGGCAAAAAGCCTGGCTCCATCTGCCGTTGCTGATAACTACGAAATCGTCACAGATGATTTTACCTTTGTGCTGACCAAGGCAAAAGCTGTTATACCCGAAACTATCACAAAGGAAATCCGCTATAACGATTTTGGCGCTAAAACCATAAATGTTAACGAGCTCGCAACCTTTAACGGCTCAACTGTGGACGGCAAGATTGATATTACCAAGGTTGAGCAGGAAAAGGTTGACGATGTGAATACTTTTGA
>CAZNJJ010000072.1:0-3601 GCA_964573335.1 uncultured Oscillospiraceae bacterium
GCTGTATAGAGGTATTTTACACCAAGCCGCGAGTTGATTTGGATTTGCTTTCCCGAAAATCCGAGGGGCTGATAGCTCTTTCGGGCTGTCTTTCGGGGCAGATACCGAGATTGCTGCTCGCAAACGACTATGACGGCGCAAAGCAGGCGGCAGAGCGCTATATAGAGATATTCGGTCGGGATAATTTCTTTATAGAGGTGCAGAATCACGGCATAGCGGCGCAGATACAGATTCTCCCGCTTTTAAGGCGGCTTGCCTCCGAACTGGGGGTAAGGCTTGTCGCCACAAACGACGCGCACTATATCACAAAGTCGGACAGCCAAATGCAAAAGGTTCTCACCTGTATTCAAACCAACACCACCGTAAACGATGCGAGCCTTGAGTTTGAAACAGAGAAGTTTTATTTAAAAAGCAGAGCCGAGATGCTTTCTGCTCTGCCTGCCTTTGAGGACGCGCTTGACACCACCCTCGAAATAGCCGAGCGCTGCAATCTGGAATTTACTTTCGGAGAATTGAAGTTGCCCTATTTCACCGCTCCCGATGGGCGGGATAACAGCGAATATTTCCGCTCAAAATGCTTTGAGGGACTTTATAAGCATTACGGTGAGCAGCCCGACCCCGCTGTTATAGAGCGGCTGGAATATGAAATTTCGGTAGTGGAAAAGATGGGATATGTGGACTATTATCTCATCGTTCACGATTTTATCGACTACGCCAAATCGCAGGGAATACCGGTAGGCCCCGGCAGAGGCTCGGGAGCCGGCAGTCTGGCGGCATACTGCATCGGGATAACGGGAATAGACCCGATTCGCTACAACCTCATATTCGAGAGGTTTTTGAATATAGAGCGAGTCACCATGCCGGATTTTGATATTGACTTCTGCTATGTCCGCAGGCAGGAGGTAATAGACTATGTTATCCGCAAATACGGAGCAGACCATGTCGCTCAGATAACCACCTTCGGCACCATGGCGGCGCGCGCCGCTCTGCGCGATACGGGCCGCGCCCTCGGAATGAGCTATCAGCAGGTTGACGCGATAGCTAAAATGGTTCCCAATGAGTTTAACATAACGCTTGAAAAGGCGCTCGGCAGCTCGGCGGAATTTAAGCGGGCATACAGCGATGACCCCGACGCAAAAAAACTTATCGACATGGCTATGAGCCTCGAGGGTATGCCGAGACACGCCTCCACCCACGCCGCGGGAGTTGTTATATCCAAGGAACCGGTGGAAAGCTATGTGCCTTTACAGGGCGATGAAAACGGCATAAGAACGCAGTTTACAATGGGAACGCTTGAACAGCTCGGACTTTTGAAGATGGATTTTCTCGGGCTGCGTAACCTGACAGTCATTTCCGACTGCGAAAAGCTGATAAGGCTGAAAAGCCCCGAGTTTTCGGTTGATAATATCCCGCTTGATGACACCGACGTTTATGATATGTTCGCGCGCGGGTTGACCGATGGCGTTTTTCAGTTTGAATCAAACGGCATGAAACAGGTGCTTACTCAGCTTCGCTCCGAGGGAATGGAGGATCTTATAGCGGTAATTTCGCTCTACCGCCCCGGTCCCATGGATTCGATACCGAAATACATCAAATGCCGTCACGACCCAAAAGCGGTGAGCTATCTGCACCCGAGTCTCGAGCCGATACTCAAGGTGACCTACGGCTGTATAGTCTATCAGGAGCAGGTTATGCAGATATGCCGCGAGCTGGCGGGATTTTCGTTCGGCAGGGCAGACCTTGTTCGCAGGGCGATGAGCAAAAAGAAAGCATCGGTCATGAACGAGGAGCGGGAGCATTTTGTTCACGGAATGGCGGCAGAGAACGGCAAAGCGGCGGTGAAGGGCTGTGTCGCCAACGGAATACCCGAGGACATCGCGAATAAGATTTTCGATGAGATGAGTTCTTTCGCCTCCTATGCGTTTAACAAATCCCACGCGGCGGCATACGCTCATCTTTCCTACCAAACCGCCTACCTCAAATGCCATTATCCCAAAGAATATATGGCGGCGCTGCTGACGAGCGTTATCGACTTTACTCCAAAGCTGGCAGGCTATATCGGAGAATGTTCCAGATTGGGAATAAAGATACTCCCGCCCGATGTAAATTTGAGCTGTGAGCAGTTTTCTCCCTGCGATGAGGGAATAAGATTCGGTCTGTCGGCGGTAAAGAACATCAGCCGAGCGGTGATACACTCTCTGGTGCGGGAACGGGAACGCGGAGGAAGTTTTTCCGATATATATGATTTTTGCGGCAGGCTCTATCCGTTTGACCTGCGGAGAAAGGCGCTCGAAAACCTCATCAAATGCGGAGCCTGCGACTGCTTCGGACTGACGCGCAGAGCGCTCATAGAAAGCTGTGACACTCTGTTGGAGGATATAGAGCAGACTCAGCGCTCAAATCTCACAGGACAGGTGAATCTCTTTGAAATATCCGGTGACGACGGAAAAGCTCAAAACGAGATAGTCCGCCAAAAGCCGGAATACGACCCCGCCGCCCTACTCAAAATGGAAAAGGAAACGCTGGGGCTTTATGTTTCGGGACATCCGTTGAGTGCCTATCGGGAGCTTATCGCCTCACTGCCGACGGTAGCGGTTTCGGATATTATCGCCGCTTCCAATGGGGAAAACCCCGCTGTAAAGGACGGCATGACGGTGAATATAGCGGCGGTAATCACCGCAAAAAGGCTGAAAATAACCAAAAAGGGGGATACCATGGCGTATCTCACCGCTGAGGATATGACCGGAGATATAGAGGTTATGGTTTTTCCGAGCCTGCTTTCGGATTGTTCGGGTCTGACAGATGCCGACAGACTGGTGTATCTCACCGCGAGAGTTTCCTTCAGAGAGGACGATGAGCCTAAGCTGCTGGCGGACAGTGTTGCACCGCTCGAGCGGGCGGGCAGTTCGGTTGAACAGGCAAAGGTTTACGACAAGGTGAAATCAGAGGGCGCAAAGCCGAATAATAAGCAAAATCGTTCGGGATTATATCTAAAAATCGAGTCTAAAAATGATGAGCATTG
Source organism: uncultured Oscillospiraceae bacterium (assembly GCA_964573335.1). Classification (GTDB taxonomy): domain Bacteria; phylum Bacillota; class Clostridia; order Oscillospirales; family Ruminococcaceae; genus Yanshouia. The sequence continues at coordinate 3,023 of CAZNJJ010000072.1, forward strand.
GCTGAATTCACAAAAATACATGGCGGTATTTGACGGAAATACCCCTGTGTATGTATACTTTAGTGATGAGAAACAGCTTTGCCTTGCTCCGCGTTCGATGTGGGTATCGGTCTGCGATGTTCTGCTGCGCGTTCTGCGCGAGGAGCTGGGCGAAAAGAATGTTGTGCTAAAGTAAAATTTATATATTTTCCGTTTGGGGGAATCAACAATGTCAGACAACAAAACTATCGGTGTCCTTACCAGCGGCGGCGACGCGCCCGGAATGAATGCGGCTATCCGCGCGGTAGTAAGAACAGGCATCAAAAACGGCTTTTCGGTGGTAGGCATAAAGCGCGGCTACACCGGTCTGCTCGCGGAGGATATGGACGACATGAGCCTTCGCAGTGTGAGCGATATTATTCAGCGCGGAGGCACGGCGCTCTACTCCTCCCGCTGCCCCGAGTTTAAGGAAAAGCGAAATGTTGAAAAGGCGGCTGAGATATGCCGCAAGGCGGGGATAGATGCCCTTGTCACCATAGGCGGTGACGGAACCTTCCGCGGTGCGCTTGATCTTTGCAGACTCGGCGTTCCCTGCATCGG
>CAZNJJ010000072.1:3614-8461 GCA_964573335.1 uncultured Oscillospiraceae bacterium
CCCGCTACCATTGACAACGATATTTCTTCCTCGGAATACACCATCGGCTTTGACACCGCGGTGAACACCGTAGTGCAGATGGTTGACCGTGTTCGTGATACCTCTCAGTCGCACGACCGCTGCTCGGTAATTGAGGTTATGGGACGCAGAGCAGGTCATATTGCGCTCCATGCGGGAATCGCCTGCGGCGCTCTCTCGATACTTGTTCCCGAGATAGAGTTTTCGCTGGAGAAAGATGTTGTCGCCAAGATGGTAGGCTCGCTCCGTTCCGGCAAGCAGCACTTTATCGTTATGGTTGCCGAGGGCGTGGGTCATGCCCCCGACATTGCCCAGAAAATCGAAAAGCTCACCGGAATAAACACCAACGCCGTTGTTCTCGGTCATGTTCAGCGCGGCGGAACTCCCACCGCCAACGAGCGTGTTATCGCGAGCATGATGGGTCATCACGCGGTTGAGCTTATCGGTCAGGGAATAGGCAAGCGTGTTGTGGTTTACCGCAGCGGCAAGGTAGTCGATTTCGATATTGAAGAGGCGCTTGCAATGCACAAGACTATCGACATGGATATGTATAATATGGCTTCCGATATATCTATCTGATTAAATATAAGGCAAAAGGCACGGGAAAAATCTCCCGTGCCTTTTTTGATATGGACTCAGCAGCAGCCGTTGCCCCAGCCACAGCCTCCGCAGCCGGAATTGCCGCATCCGCAGCAGCAGAATATGATTATGATAAGAATGATGATCCACAGGCAGCCGTTGCCGCCGCAACCGGAATTACAGAACATTAAGAGTGCCTCCTTGTTTTAGATTTCATCACATATTATGCCGTGAGCGGGGGAGAGGTTACGGCATTTTGAAAAGCAAATTTCCTCTTTGTGATTGAACAGGCGATTTGTGGCATAAAATAACCATTGGGGTGAAGAAAATGTTTCGTTTCAATGGTTTTACTCAAAAGGCAAATGATGCCGTAAATCTTTCGATAGCGCAGGCATCTGCTTTGGGACACAGCTATATCGGCAGTGAACATCTTCTGCTGGGGCTTTCGCTTTCGCAGGGCTCTGCCGCCGCTGTCGCGCTGAGTGTGCGCTCTGTCAACTCGCAGGATATAACCGAGCTTATCGTAAAGACTACCGGACGTTCCCGCCAGACACAGCTCACCGGCGAGGATATAACCCCCTGCTGCAAGCGGATTTTGGAAAACGCGGTGAGCTGCGCCTCGGAATACGGCTCGCAGGCGGTGGGCACGGAGCATCTGCTGATAGCGATTCTGCGGGAGGGACAGTGCGGCGGAGTGAATATCCTCAAAGAACTCGGTGTGGATACCCGTCTTTTGCATAAAGCTCTCTGCGATGCGGCGGGCGCTGTCAGCCGAATAGGGGATAAAAGCGGAAAAGCCGCTCCGATAAAAAACTACCGCGCTCAGATAAAGACGCAGACGTTAGACCGCTATTCCCGCGATTTGACGGTGATGGCATCGGAGAGCAGACTGGATCCGGTAATCGGGCGGGATAACGAGATAGACCGCGTTATCCGCATACTCTGCCGCCGCAGCAAGAACAATCCCTGTCTCATAGGGGAAGCGGGGGTGGGCAAAACCGCCGTTGTGGAGGGACTTGCCCAAAGAATAGCGCTGGGTGATGTTCCGCCCGAATTGGAGAGCAAAAGGGTGGTATCGCTAGACCTTTCTTCGGTTTTGGCGGGAACAAAATACAGAGGAGAAATTGAGGAAAGAATAAAGGCGATAATAGGCGAGGTTTCCACCGCGGGGAATGTGATACTCTTTATCGACGAGATACACAACATGATGGGGATAGGTGCCGCCGAAGGTGCGATAGACGCGGCTAATATCCTAAAGCCGCAGCTTGCGCGAGGGGAGATACAGCTTATCGGGGCGACCACCTTTGAGGAATTTCGCCGCCATATCGAAAAGGACACCGCGCTCGAGCGGCGTTTTCAAAGCGTGGTGGTGAAAGAGCCGAATGAGCGGCAGGCGGTGGAAATTCTGAAAGGACTGCGCGAGAGGTATGAAACGCATCATCATATCAAAATTCCCGATGATACACTGGAATATGCCGTAAAGCTCTCGGCGAGATATATTCCCGACAGATTTTTGCCAGATAAGGCGATAGACCTTATAGACGAGGCGGCGGCATCGGTAAAATTGAGATGCTTTTCCCGTTCCGCCGATGACGACGGCGATTTTTCCGCCAAGCTCGCTCTGTTGAGAAAGCGGCGTGATGATGCCCTTTCCCGCTGTGACTTTGAGCTTGCGGCGCAGATGCGGCGGCGCGAGCGGGAATTGAAAGCTCCCAAAGACCCTCAAAACAGCAGGCTCACCGTTTTCCCCGATGATATAGCCGATTTGATTTCGCAGTCAACCGGAATATCGGTTTCGGCGCTTTCCGCCGAGGAGGGCGACTCTCTGTTGAAGCTCGAGGAACGGCTTTCCCGACGGGTGATAGGGCAGGAACAGGCGGTGAAAAGCGTTTCCCGTGCGATAAGGCGGGGCAGGGTGGGATTGAGCGACCCCGAGCGCCCGACAGGTTCGTTTTTGTTTTTAGGCCCTACCGGTGTGGGAAAAACAGAGCTTTGCAGGGCGCTTTCGGGTGAGCTTTTCGGCAATGAACAGGATATGATAAGGCTGGATATGTCGGAATATATGGAAAAGCAGTCGGTGGCAAAGCTCATCGGCTCTCCTCCCGGATATGTCGGGTACGATGACGGCGGTCAGCTCACCGAAAAGGTGAGGAGAAAGCCATATTCGGTGGTGCTGTTCGACGAAGTGGAAAAGGCGCACCCCGATGTTCTGCATATACTGCTTCAGCTGCTTGAAGACGGCAGGCTGACCGATGCTCACGGAAGAATATGCAGCTTTAAAAACACCGTCATCATAATGACCTCGAATATCGGCGCGGAATTTATGACAGAGCGCAAAAATCTCGGCTTTTTTACCGGAGAGCGAAAGGACAGCGAAAAGGCGGTGAAAGCCGAGGTTACGGCAGAGCTGAAAAAGACCTTTAAGCCGGAGCTGCTCAATCGAATAGACGAAACGGTGATTTTTTCGCCGCTGGGCAAAACCGAGCTTTGCAAAATAGCGAAAAATCTGCTCGAACAGGTGAATATCAGAGCCAAAACGCTCGGAATAAGCTGCGAGTTCACCGATGAGCTGATAGCGCATATCGCCGATTCCACAAGCGGAAGCGGCTACGGCGCCCGCCCTTTGCGCCGCCTTATCCAAACCGAAATCGAGGATTTGCTGGCGTGCCGGCTGCTTTCGGGGGAAATGTCGTCGGGAGACAGGGTGATATGCGGCATAAAAAACGGCGAAATATCGCTTTTAAACGCCGCTACCCAATGATTTTTTGATAAAACCGCTCTGTTTTGGCGCGACAGGGCGGTTTGGCTTATTTTTGCCGCAATTTCGGAATAGATATTTAAAGCGACGGAATATGTTCGGTTTTCCGATGCGTTTTGAAAAAAGCGATTCGGTATTTTTAAGCGAGGTGACAAAATGTTTCGCGCCGTAAAAACAAGATTTCGCCGAAACAGTCACGGCTTGCTGCCGTTTCTGCCGATATTGCTGTTGGCGGCGGTGCTTGCCGTTGATTTCAGAATACGCCCCGTGATAAAGGAAATGGCTTCCAATCAGGCGAGGGTATATGCCACCCGCGCTATAAACGACGCTATAAACGGCGAGCTGAAATCGGTGAATATCGCATACGACTCGCTGATAAGGATAACCTCGGACAATTCCGGCAGGATAACCTCGGTGCAGACCGATATGTTCAGGCTGAATCTGCTCAAAAGCGCCATGACAAATTCGGCGGCACAACAGCTTTCGTTGCTGCAAAGCCAGACGATACGGATACCGATAGGCACCCTTTCGGGGCTGAACATCCTTTCGGGGCGGGGACCGAGGGTGGAATTTAAGATAGTTCCCGCAGGCTTTGTCAGCGCCGACATTATCCACCGATTTGATTCGGCGGGGATAAACCAGACCCGCCACCAGATAATACTCCGAATAAACGCTACTATCTCGGCGATTTTGCCCGGTTACACCACCGCGAGCCGTGTCAGCAGCGATATGATACTCGCCGAAACGGTGATAGTGGGAGCTTCTCCCGAGTCGTTTACGCAGGTTTTGTCGGGGCAGGACATGGAGGGGATAGTTGCCGATTACCGCGGAGGAATTTCGTGAAAAAACCGCTCTTTTAAAGCGATTCGCACTATGAAACGGAAAAAATTTGTGTTATAATAGTTAATCATTGTTTAATGGAGAATTATGCAATGCTCGTTTTTTAAAAAAGAGGGAGGGTGCTATGCCGTGGATAAGCAACAGGCGGCAGAAAGACTCAGCCAACTGCGAGAAGTGATAGAATATCACAATATGCGGTATCATCTTATGGATGAGCCGGAGATAGAGGACTACGAATATGATGCCCTCAACCGTGAACTGAAAGCGCTTGAGGCCGAATTTCCCGACCTGGTGACCCCCGACTCGCCCACACAGAAAGTCGGCGCGAAAACTGCCGGAGTGATGAACAGCTTTGCCGAGGTAAAGCATGAGGTTCAGATGGCATCGCTGCAGGACGTTTTTTCCACCGATGATGTGAGAGACTTTGATAAAAGGGTGAAAGAACAGCTCCCAAAGGCGCTTTATATAGTCGAGCCGAAGATAGACGGACTTTCGGTTTCACTGGAATATCGTGACGGCGAATTCTTTCGCGGTTCAACGAGAGGAGACGGCTTTGTCGGCGAAGATGTCACCGAAAATCTCCGCACGATAAGAACAGTTCCGAAAAAGCTGTCCCGCCCGATACCCTATGTAGAGGTTCGCGGCGAGGTGT
>CAZNJJ010000073.1:0-8297 GCA_964573335.1 uncultured Oscillospiraceae bacterium
CGCCCTCAACGGTGAGAACGATAGCCAGAATGAAGAGAACGATAGCAAGTACAAACTGGAGATAAGCGCCGATGTCGGCACCGCCGGCGGTGATAGCGCCGAACTTGGCAACGATAGTCTGGCAGAGAGACCACAGAGTCATGATAAGCATAAACGCCATGGGGAACATGAACATCTTGTTGTTCTTGCCGATGTTGCCCAGCCAGGAAGCAACCGCGAGCAGAGCGAGTGCTGCGAGCAGCTGGTTAGCAGCGCCGAAGAGAGGCCAAATCTTGGAGTAGCCGCCGAGACCGAGTCCGATGCCGATAACAACGGTGATGAGGGTAGCTACAAAAGGATTGCAGAGAGTTCTTCTGAAATCGGTAACGTCCTTGTAGGTCTCACCGGGCTTGAGCCAGAACTCCTGGAACATATAACGTGCCAGACGGGTAGCGGTATCAAGGGAGGTGAGGCAGAAGGTGGAAACCGCAAGAATCAGCAGAGCGCTGATAGTGGTCTGAGTAGCTTCAAGACCGGGAATGGTGGCAACCATTCTGGAAAGACCGGTAGCGAATACGGTGGTAGGAGTTCTCATACCGCCTACATACTCTTCCCAAACATAGCCGCAGGCGCACAGCGAAATGATAGCCAGCGCACATTCGATAAGCATACCGCCGTAAGCGATGGGCTTAGCATCGGTTTCTTTATCAAGCTGCTTGGCGGTAGTGCCGGAACCTACAAGGCTGTGGAAGCCCGAGATTGCGCCGCAGGCGATGGTGATAAAGATGGCGGGAACCATGTTTCCGAGGGAAGATATTTCATCGTGGAAACCGGTGAAGGCAGGGATAGCCATGCTGGTGTTCTGTCCCATGATGCCTGCGCCGAGGATACCTACGGCTGCAATAATCATCATTCCGTAGAGCAGGAAGGAGGACAGATAGTCACGGGGCTGGAGAAGAATCCAAACAGGTGCTACCGAAGCAACGAGAATGTATACAGCGATAACCATCATCCAAGCAGTGCTGCTCAGGTAGATAGGATGCCAGTTAAGACCGATGAAGAGGCAGGCAACGATTCCAACGATGCCGACAATGGTAGCTACCGAGATGGGAGCGCCCTTGCGGTATACAAAGTAACCGAATACAATTGCCATAGCGATGAACAGAATAGAAATCATGGCAACCGAAGCATTAGCTGCGGAAGCGGCAACATCAAGAACACCGTCGGTGTAGGTTGCCTTAAAGGTGCCTGCAACGATAGAAGCGAAAGCCGCTACTACCAACAAAAGGGTGAGGTAAGAGAAGATGATAAACAACTTCTTTGCGCGCTCGCCGATGTTGGCGGCAATAACCTCGCCGATAGACTGGCCCTTGTGTCTTACCGAAGCGAAAAGTGCGCCGTAGTCATGGGTGGCACCGAAGAAGATACCGCCGATAAGAACCCAAAGCACAACGGGAACCCAGCCGAAAACTGCCGCCTGAATAGGTCCGTTGATGGGACCTGCGCCTGCGATAGACGAAAAGTGATGTCCCATAAGTACGGGAGCCTTTGCGGGAACGTAGTCCATGCCGTCCTCAAGCTCATGTGCGGGAGTAACGCGGGAAGCATCTACTCCCCACTGCTCGCTCAGCCACTTACCATAGGTAACGTAGCCTATGATGAGGATAGCGCAGCCTACCAGGAAAACCAATACTGCATTCATTTAGAATTTCTCCTCTCTATTTTTGCAATTGCAGATTTTTTTCGAGTAAAACCCGAACCGATTTTCCCGCCTTGTTGGATATTATTTTTCCGGCGGAAAAATCAACTGCTGCTATACGAAACTCCATCCAGCCATGGAGTGATAGCCTAAAGCTTTTTTGAAAACGCGCCTTTTTGACAACGCTTTGCGCCGCATCGTCGAGCTTGTCCGCCAAAACTATCAGCGTTACATGAGAATACATATGCTCACTGTGCGGCTTTATCTGCGGCATGGCAAGGTCGATAGCCTTTTTGATGAGAGACTCTATCCCCTCGGCATCAACATCGCCCATAAAAAAGTAGACATATTCGTTTTGCTCCAATCCCCAGAGCTTTGCCTTTTTGGAGATGACATACTTTTCGGAGCGGGAATGAAACTGCGCGCTCGCGGCGAACTCGCCGTTCCCCTCGGGATTTTCGCGCTCAATATCGTAATAGTTAGTGTAAGCGAGCAATATGCGCTCGAGCTTAGCCTGTTTTTCCTGCAAAGTCATTTACGGTGTTCCTTTTCGATTTCGAGATTCTTTATGTATTATATACCTTTGTTTTGAAAATGTTAAGACTCTTTTCGGCTTTTGTTAAAATTTTGTAAAGAATAACATCATTTTCTCTTTTTTGAAACAGCGAAAACGAATTATATATTTCATTTTTCACAAATTTGTTGTAAAAATTCACCAATTTGAGAAGAAGTTTCAGTTAAGCTTTTTCACTTTATCGAAGATTTTGCCGAAAAACGCAAAAAATGAACCGCAACAAAATATGTTTGTCGCGGTTCATTTTCTTAACGACTTTTAAACTCTGTGCATCAAATCGGTGTAGGTGGGCATCGGCCAGCTGCTGCGCTCCACCACTCTTTCTATCGAATCGGAAAGCCGTCGTATCTCCTGCATATCGCTGCAAATCACATCGCGGATATAGCGGTCGGTTTCGGCATTGCACTCATCGGAAAGCGCGTCAACATCATTGCTCAGCTTTTCGGTAGCGGCGGTCATAAGGCTCACCGACTCGGAAAGGCTCTTGACATATTCGAGCAGGCTTGCGTTTTCCACACCGACATCGTTGAGACTCTTGAGGGAGGCGGCGTTTTTGCCCGCCGCCGAAATCACGGCGGGAATAACCTGACGGTGCATCATTTCGAGGAGGGTTCTCGCTTCGATTATCGTTATCTTGCGGTAATTTTCCAGCGCTATCTCGTAGCGGGAGCGACATTCCAGCTCGGAAAGTATGCCGTATCTGCCGAAAAGGTCTATCGTCTCGGGAGAGTGCCAAATCTCGGCGGCATCGAGGGCGTTTTTGTATTCCGGCAGACCGCGGCGGCGTGCCTCCTGCTGCCATTCATCGGAATAGTTGTTGCCGTTCATTATGATGCGGTGATGTTCGGCATAGGTGTCGCAGGCTATTTTTCTGACCTCTTTTTCAATATCGTCGGCTTTTTCAAGGCGGGTGGCGAAAGCATCAAGACTGTCGCTGATGATAGCGTTGAGGGTGATATTTGCCAGCGCTATCGACTGCGCCGAGCCTACCATTCTGAACTCGAATTTGTTGCCGGTAAAGGCGAAAGGCGAGGTGCGGTTGCGGTCGGCATCGTCAGCCAAAACAGCGGGCAGAGAAGAAACGCCGACAGACATCGGGTGCTTGCCCTCACCGTCGTCAACGCCGTTGCAGGCGGCAAGAAGATGGGTGAATCTCTCTCCGAGGAACATCGAGATTATCGCGGGAGGAGCTTCAAATCCGCCCAAACGGTGGTCGTTTCCGGGAGTGGCGGTAGAAAGCCTGAGCTGTGCCGCGTATTTATCCACTCCGCGAACAAACGCCGACAAAAACAATATAAATGTAAGATTCTTTTCCGGGTGCTTGCCGGGGGAAAGCAGATTTTTGCCCTTGTCGGTGCAGAGGGAATAGTTATTGTGCTTGCCCGAGCCGTTCACCCTCGCAAAAGGCTTTTCGTGCAGCAGGCAGGCAAGGTCATGCCGCTTGGCTATCTCTTTCATCAGCTCCATGATAAGCTGGTTGGTGTCACAGGTGAGATTTGCCGAGTCGTAAACGGTAGCCAGCTCATGCTGAGTGGGCGCAACCTCGTTGTGCTTGGTTTTCGCGCCGACTCCCAGTTCCCAGAGCGTTTCGTCAAGCTCATGCATGAAAGCGGATATTCTCAGTCTTACACGCCCGAAATAGTGGTCGTCCATCTCCTGCATCTTGGGGGGCGGAGCGCCGAGAAGTGTTCTTCCGCAGAGCTTGAGGTCAAGTCTTTCCTCATATTTTTTGCGGTCAACCAGAAAATACTCCTGTTCCGCGCCGACCATGGGGATAACACGGTCGGTTTCGGTGTCACCGAGCAGTCTCAGAACCCTCACCGCCTGATTGGAAACAGCGTCCATAGAGCGGAGCAGAGGGGTTTTCTGATCCAGCGCTATTCCGGAGGGCCCGCAGAAGGCGGTGGGTATGTAGAGGGTCTTATCCTTTACGAAAACGCAGGAGGTGGGGTCCCACGCGGTGTATCCTCTCGCCTCAAAGGTATTTCTTATTCCGCCCGAGGGAAAGGAAGAAGCATCCGGCTCGCCCTGCACCAGCGCGCGGGAATTAAAATCCAATATCGCGCTGCCGTCGCCGCAGGGGGTGAGAAATCCCTCGCTTTTTCCGGCGGCGGTGTCAGTCATCGGCTGGAACCAGTGTATATAATGTGTAGCGCCCTGCTCGGTAGCCCATTTGAGCATCGCCGCCGCCACCGGCTCGGCTATGCTTTCGTCAAGGCTGCCGCCCTCACGACGGGTGTGGCGCAGGCTCAGATAAACCTCGGCGGGAAGCATACGCTTCATCACCGCATCGTTGAATACATGGATACCGAATCTCTCCTGAATGTTCATTTTTATCTCTCCCTCAAAAAATATGGGGTTTCCATTCGTCAGCTAATCGAACAGCAGATACAAGCCGTGGGTTATAACGGCATATTATAACTATTATTCGTTTGGGATATAATATCATTATTGCGGCTTTATTTCAAGAAAAGCCGCATAGTTACGGCAAACATTTGGCTTTTCTACAAATTTTGCCGTTCATTTGGAATAAGTTTATGACATGGCTCACTAAAAATGCAGCAAACGCTATTTTAACGCAATTTTTGCTTGCCAATTCTTAATTTATATGATAATATATTCCAGTAAGCATTAAGTATTGACGTTAAGAGTGGGCATTTGCCCGCTCTTTTGTTTATGTATAGGGAGGTTGACATGGCTACTGCTAAGAAAAACACCGCCGAAATCGCCGCCGAGCTTGCCGCTCCTATTCTCGAAAAGATGGGGTTGAAGCTCTGGGACGTTCGATTTGAAAAGGAAGGCGGAGGCTGGTTTCTGCGCTATTTCATCGACAAGGAGGGCGGCGTTGACATCAACGACTGCGAGAGCTTTTCCCGCACGATAGACCCTGTTCTCGATGCCGCAGACCCGATTGAGCAGGCATATTGTCTCGAGGTTTCCTCTCCCGGCGTTGAGCGTGACCTCGTAAAGCCATGGCACTTTGAAGAAAACCTCGGCAGACCGGTGAATGTCCGACTCATTCGCGCCAGAGACGGCGTTAAGGATATTTCGGGAGAGCTGGTTTCTTATGAGAACAACACCGCCGTTATCCGCGGCGAAGACGGCGAGGAATATTCCGTGAGCAAAACCGAAGCCGCATATATCAGACTTCAAGACGATTATGATTACAGCAAAGGAGAAGGACAATGATTAACCGTGAGTTCTTCGAGGCGCTTTCGCTTCTCGAAAAGGAAAAAGGCATTCCCGTTGCCTACATGATAGAAAAGATAAAGAACGCTGTTTCCATCGCGGTAAAGCGTGACGCAAACGGCGGCGAGGACAACATTGTTGAGATAGACCCCGAGAGCTGCCGCTTTTTTGTCGCGGTTCGCAAAGAGGTAGTTGAAGCGGTTGAAAACCCCGCCCTCGAAATCGGTCTCGGCGCGGCACAGAGCGTTAAAAACCACGCGCAGGTGGGTGATATTATCGAAATTCCGCTCGAGCCCAAGCAGTTCGGCAGAATAGCGGCGATGAGCGCAAAGCACGTTATTCGCCAGGGAATACGCGAGGCGGAGCGCGGACAGCTTCTCGCTGAGTATCAGTCCAAGCAGCGCGACATTGTCACCGCAACGGTAATGAAAACCGACCCCAAGCGCGGCAGCGTCACCGTTGAGATAGGCCGCAGCGAGGCTATACTGCCCAAGTCGGAGCAGGTTCCCGGAGAGGAATACACAGACGGCGAGCGCATCAAGGTTTACGTTTCCGATGTTATCAACGGCGAAAAGGGTCCCAAGATTATGATTTCCCGTATCCACCCCGGACTTGTAAAGCGCCTGTTTGAGATGAATATTCCCGAGGTTTACGACGGCACCGTTGAGATAAAGGCTATCTCCCGTGAGGCGGGCACCCGCTCCAAGGTTGCCGTAACCTCCAAGGACGCAAACGTTGATGCCGTAGGCGCCTGCATAGGTCCCAAGGGAGCAAGAGTAAACGCCGTTGTTGATGAACTGGGCGGCGAAAAGATAGATGTTATCCGTTATTCCGAGGATCCCGCCGAGTTTGTAGCGGCGGCTCTCTCCCCCGCTACCGTTCTCTCGGTGGATATTGACCCCGATATTCCCAAGGTATGCAGGGTAACGGTTCCCGACCAGCAGCTCTCGCTCGCTATCGGAAACAAGGGTCACAACGCACGCCTTGCCGCGCGTTTGACCGGCTGGAAGATAGATATTCGCCCCGAGAGCGGATTCTACGGTGAAGATGAGCCTGAGACTCCCGAGCAGGAAAAAGAGACAGACGCCGAATAATTTCAAGCAGAGCTGTTTAATCGGCATCATCGGAGGTGAACGGTGTAAATGAAGGAGAAAAAGCTGCCGCTGCGAATGTGTACCGGCTGCGGTGAGCATAAGCCAAAGCGCGAGCTTATCCGCGTTGTAAAAAGTCCCGAGGGAGAAATATCACTCGACCCGGTGGGCAGAAAACCCGGCCGCGGCGCTTATATCTGTCCCAAGCTAGACTGCCTGCAAAAAGCCAGAAAAAGCAAAAGGCTGGAGCGCGCCTTTTCCTGCCTGATACCCGATGATGTATATGATGCCATGGAAAAGGAGCTTGATAATGAGCAGGGGTAATATTTTGGGCTTGCTCGGCATCTGCCGCAAGGCGGGAAAGCTGAAGCTGGGATTTGACCCCGTCGCCGACAGTCTCGGCAAGGAAGCACGCCTGCTGATTTTTTCGAGCGATGTTTCTCCCAAGACAAAGGAGCGTATGCTGAAAAAGGCATCGGTATTCAAAACAGCGGCGCTGGATATAGAGGAGACTTCAGACGATATATGGTACGCCATCGGAAAGCGGGTAGCCGTTATGTCGGTGACAGACAGAGGGCTTGCGGAGAATATTATCCGACTTGACCGCGATAGGCGCACGACAGAGAACCACGACGAGGAGGACACTGATTTATGATGGATAAATACCGCGTACACGAAGTTGCTAAGGATATGGGAGTTTCCAACAAGGATATTCTCGCCCTGCTTGCGAAATACTATCCCGATGAGCAGCGCAAGCACATGACGGCACTTTCGGACGCTGAACTCAACCTTGTGCTTGACCACTATACACAGCAGCACAATATGGAAAATCTCGACAGCTTTTTTGCAAGCGCCAAAAAGAAGGAGCAGCCCGCAGCGGAAGCTCCCGCTCAAAAACCCGCCGAGCAGAAAAAGCCTCAGCAAAACGGCGATAACGCCAAAAAGTCCCGACAGAACAATAACGAGCGCCCCGCCGCAAAGCAGGCAGAACAGCCTCAGCAGCCTGTTTCCAACAAGGTAGAGCGCCCCGCCTCCCGTCATGTCGATATGCGTTCCGCGCAGGTCAATCTCGATAAGTATAACGAGCGCTATGAGCAGATAGCTCCCTCCAACATCACCGCAAATGTCAAGAATCAGGGTCCCTCCAAGCAGAAGTTCGGCAACCGCCAGCAGAAGGGCAAGCCTATTCGCTCGAGAATGGAGAAGGAAGCCGAGAAGATGCGCCGCCTTGAGATGGAGCGTCAGCGCAGACAGAAGCTGGAGATTACCCTTCCCGACGAGCTGACCGTAGGCGAGCTGGCTTTGCGGCTGAAGGTTCAGGCGGCAGAGATAGACAAGCGCCTTATGGGAATAGGCGTTATGGCATCTGTTTCGCAGGTTATCGACTACGATACCGCCGCTCTTGTGGCTATGGAGATAGGCGCAAAGGTAGAGCATGAGGTGGTAGTTACCATAGAGGAGCGTCTCTTTGACGAGACCGCCGACGAAGAGGCAAATCTCACCGAGCGCTGCCCTGTTGTCGTTGTTATGGGTCACGTTGACCACGGCAAAACTTCCTTGCTCGATGCTATCAGAAAAACCAACGTCAACTCCGGTGAGGCAGGCGGCATAACTCAGCATATCGGCGCTTATCAGGTAGAGATAGACAACCGCCCCATCACCTTCCTCGATACCCCCGGACACGCCGCCTTCACCTCGATGAGAGCGAGAGGCGCGCAGGTCACCGATATTGCGGTTCTGGTAGTAGCGGCAGACGACGGCATCA
>CAZNJJ010000074.1:0-7823 GCA_964573335.1 uncultured Oscillospiraceae bacterium
TGGCCTACTGCTTAGAAGGCAGTTGCTCTATCCAACTGAGCTACTGGCGCATATTAAAGCGATGGAGCGGGTGATGGGAATCGAACCCACGTGTTCAGCTTGGAAGGCTGACATTCTACCATTGAACTACACCCGCAACTGATTTAACAGCGAGATTTATTTTACCAAAGAAATATTGTTTTGTCAATACTATTTCAAAAAAGGAGCGCAAATTTACGCCCCTTTTTTGAAATTTTTCACTTTCAGGAAAGTCTAAGCATCTCTCTGATGATATTTGCCGACTGATTTGCCGCTTCCGGCTTAAATTCGTCGTAGCTCATCGAGGCGGAATCGTCCGCGTTATCAGACATGGTGCGTATGATAAGAAAAGGCTTTTCATTCATATAGCAGGCCTGCGCTATCGCGGCACCCTCCATTTCCACGCAGAGGGGAGCAAAATCATTTTTGATGCGGTCTCTCACATCGCCGCCCTCAACAAACACATCGCCGGTAGCGATTCTGCCTGTGTAATGCGAATGACCGTTTACAGCCTTTTCGCAGGCTTTTTCGGCAAGCGCTATCAGCTTTTCATCGGCTTTGTATTCCTTTTGGAAAGGATAATACTTTGCCAAAACAGCGTCGCCGTCGTGATGAACCGCCTCGGAGGAAAGCACCACATCGAGAACCTTGAGCCGCTTATCCATAGCGCCCGCTATGCCGACATTCACCACAATATCGGCGTTAAGCTCACGAATAATCACAGAGGCGCAGAGTGCCGCATTTATCTTGCCGATGCTGCAACAAACCACAACTACCTCTTTTCCGTCCAAAATTCCGCTGTAAAATGTGGAGCCGTAAATTTTAGTCTCCTTTGTAACGGTCATGGCGTTTTTCAAAAGTTCAACTTCTTCATCGAGCGCGCCTATAATTCCCCAAACCATTGCAGTTACCTCCGTTTTATTCTCTGTGCCACTTCACGCCCTGGGCGGTATCCTCGAGGACTATTCCCTTTGCTTTCAGCTCATCGCGGATAGCATCGGCGGTTTTAAAGTCCTTTGCTTTTCTCGCCGCCTGACGCTTTTCAATAAGCTCCTCTATCTCGGAATCGAGATCCTCTTTCTTACGGTTATAGAGTATTCCGAGAACATCGGTCAGCTCGTCAAAGCAATTTGCGGCGTATTCCACCGCTTTTGCGGTTTTCGGCTGTGCAAAATAGCTGTTGCAGTCGCGGGCGAGGTCAAACAGCGCGGCGATTGCATCGGCGGTGTTGAGGTCGTCGTCCATCGCGGCGATAAAGGCATCTCTGCGGGAATCTACGCTCTTGATAAATTCCTCCTCGCCCTCTGCCGATTCAACAGCGTGCTGCGCGGCGAAATCGAGATTCTCACGGCAGGTGTAAAGTCTCTCCAGTGCAGATTTGCACTGTTCCACAATATCGTAGCTGTAATTTATCGGACTGCGGTAATGCGCCTGAAGCATCAGGAATTTGATAGGCTCGTAGCCGAACTTGTTCGCCACCTCGCGGGTTGTAAAGAAATTGCCCAGACTCTTGGACATCTTTCTGTTATCCACATTGATAAAGCCGTTGTGCATCCAGTAATGGGCATAGTCCTTGCCGGAACAGCACTCTCCCTGCGCTATCTCATTCTCATGGTGGGGGAATATCAAATCCGAGCCGCCGCAGTGAATATCAATAGTCTCGCCGAGGTGCTTTCTTATCATAGCGGTACACTCGATATGCCAGCCGGGTCTGCCCTGTCCCCAAGGGGAATCCCAAAACGGCTCGCCGGGCTTTGCCGCTTTCCAGAGGGCGAAATCAAGCGGGTCCTCCTTGTGTTCCGAAACGTCTACACGGCTGCCCGCCTCCAAATCCTCTATCGGCATGTGAGAGAGCTTGCCGTATTCCTTGAATTTGCGGCTGCGGAAGTAAACACTTCCCTCCGAGGGATAGGCAAAACCCTTTTCCTCGAGTGTTTTGATTACATTGATGATTTCGTCTATCGTCTCGGTCGCCTTGGGGTGAACGGTCGCGGGACGAACGCCCAATCCCGCCGCGTCGGTCATATATTCGCCGATATACTTTTCTGCTATTGCGGGAACGGTGGTTCCCTCCTCGTTGGCGCGCTTTATCAGCTTATCGTCTATATCGGTGAAATTCTGCACAAACTTCACGTCATAGCCGCGATACTCAAAATAGCGGCGCAGAGTATCGAAAACGCAGATAGGGCGGGCATTTCCGATATGGATAAAGTTATAAACGGTGGGACCGCAGGCATACATTTTTACCTTTCCCGGTTCAATCGGAACAAATTCCTCTTTCTGGCGGGTGAGGGTGTTGTATATTTTCAAGAAAAACCACTCCTTATTTATATTGCAAAATAAAAAACCGTCCTCATGCCATGCACGAAGACGGTGAATCACAAAATACCGCTGTTCCACTTCGGGAATGTTTGACACCCCTTAACGCGGGGAAACGCCCGAGGATACTCGCCCTGAATCGGGCTTTCCCCAAGGGTGCTGGCGGGCGCACGGTATCCGAATCGGCACTGCCACGGCTTTCAGCCGACGACCATGGCTCTCTTTCGCGCGATGTTATCGAATACCCTTCCCGATAAACGCATTTCGCTTTTATGACCTGTGTTTTAATTTAACATATTATACGCCGAATTGCAAGCCGTGATGCAAAAGTCTCTGTTTACAAGCATTTTTCACTTTGCTATAATCAGCATAAAGGAGGTGTTCCCATGAATTTTATCTCAGTATTTTTCATCTGCCTTATCATCGGTTTTGTGGGAATGTTTTTTCTCGGCAGTCTGATTTTGGAAAACATTTTCGGAACGATAACCTTTTTCGCCTTTATCGCCGCGATTTTGATAACCTCTCTTTTGAACCTCTGCGACCGTATCGAACAGCTTGAAAAACGTCTGAACGAAATTGAAGGCAAATCCAAATAATGATTATCCCCGATTACGAAAAAACAAGGCGGCAACACCGGTTGCCGCCTTGTTTTTCTGCGTTATAGGCAAATTTTGCGAAATATCAGCCCTTCATTTTTGAGGGAAGATGAAAACAACAACGCCCAAAGCCGCGGAACAAATCATCTGTTCGCAGATATAGGGGAACAGCATCGCGTCGGCACCGCTTGCCAAAGCGAAAATCCCACAGCCGAGCAGATAGACACCCGCTCCCGCCATGAGCAGAAAAGCGGTTTTGATTCCGGTTTTTCGGCGCAGGAATATGATAAGAGCAACGATTGCAAATGTCAGCACGGCGGAAAAGAGACGAAGCGAATCGAAAATCTCAAGTATTCTCACGGTAGAGTCATTCAGCGGGGAATCCACCCAGTCGTATGCTCCCTCAATATCGACTATCAGCTTGCGTCTGAGAATCGGCATATAAAAAATTCCCGAAAGCAAAACCGCCGCCGACATCATTCTGTTGAAAAGTTTATAATCGGTATCTCTCAAGCTGCCACCTCACATATCAGAGAACAAAAGCTGCTTATTCTTATAAACGTAGTTAAAGCCGGAAAGCAGCGTAAAGAACAGCGAGGCATACATCAGCAGGTCGGAGAGAATATATCCTGTCACTGCGCCTGCCTGTTCGGCGGAAAAATCAAAAGCGCCAAAGCCGATAACACAGCTCCACAGCATACTCCAAATTATCCATGCCATCTGGGTAACGGTCTTTATCTTGCCCCACTTGTCGGCGGCGATAACAACACCCTCACCCGCCGCTATCAGTCTGAGCGAGGTGACTAAAAATTCCCTCGCCAAAATCACTATCACTATCCATGCGGGAGCGGTATCAAGCGCGACAAAGCATATCATCGCGCTCATCACCAAAACCTTGTCGGCGAGAGGGTCCATCAGCTTGCCGAAATTTGTGACAAGGTTATATTTTCTCGCGATTTTTCCGTCCAGCATATCGGTCAGGCTTGCAGCGGTGAATATGATAAGAGCAATGAGTACAGCTGTCGGCGTTTTGCCCACCGTCATAAACAGCACAAAAAACGGAACGAGAATTATTCTGAGCATCGTCAGCTTATTCGGCAGATTCATGCGCCTATCACCTGCTCTCCCACCATGTCGTAGCCGTCTGCTCCGGTTATCTCAACGGTGACAAACTCTCCCTCGGCTATTCCCTTTCTGCCGGTGAAGAATATCTTTGTGTCTATGTCGGGAGCGTCCATATAGCTGCGTCCGTAATAGCATTTTGCTTCATCGTCCCAGCCCTCGCAGAGAACTTCGAGCGTCTGCCCCTCATAAGAACGCGCTATCTGCGCGGCAATGCCCATCTGTATCTCCATTATGCCGTCGGCACGGCGGGCGCGGAGCTTTTCGTCAACCTGATTTTCCATCTGTCCGGCGGGGGTGTCCTCCTCCTGCGAATAGGCAAAACAGCCCAAGCGCTCAAACGCTTCTTCTCTGACGAAATCGCAAAGCTCGGTATAGTCCTCCTCGGTTTCACCGGGAAGTCCCGCAATCATGGTGGTGCGTATCACAACATTGGGTATTCTCTCTCTGAGCTTTTTCAGCAGCGAGCGAATCAGCTTGCTGTCTCCGCGGCGGGTCATCCGCTTCAAAACAGAATCGCTTATATGCTGGAGCGGCAGGTCGATATACTTTACTATCTTAGGCTCGGTGGCGATAACATCTATCAGCTCATCGGTGGTGCGGTCGGGATAGCAGTAAAGAACCCTTATCCAACGCAGTTTTTCTATCTTGCACAGCTCACGCAGCAGCTCGGGGAGCATCAGCTTGCCGTAAATATCCTGTCCGTAGCGGGTGGTGTCCTGCGCCACAACGTTTATCTCCACAACTCCCTGCTCGGCGAGCGCCTTTGCCTCGGCAATAACGTCCTCCATTTTGCGGGATCGGAAATGTCCTCTTATATCCGGTATCGAGCAGAAAGCGCAGCGGTTGTCGCAGCCCTCCGCCACCTTGAGATATGCGAAATAGGGGGCATTAGCCAAAATGCGCTCCCCCTCCATCGAAAGCTCGTTTTTCTCGCCGAAAGCAACTACCCTTTCTCCCTCAAGCGCCCTTTTGAGAGCGTCAACGATGTTGTCCATCGAGCCCATTCCGAGAATAACATCTGCCTCGGGTATCTCATCGGCGAATTCCTTTTGATACCTCTCCGCCAGGCAGCCGGTCACGGCAAGCACCTTGAGATTATTCTTTTTCTGCTGTGCCGCCTCGAATATGCTCTCCAGCGATTCACGCTTAGCGTCCTCGATAAATCCGCAGGTGTTTACAATAACAGCGTCACACTGTTCTATATCGTTCTTTATCTCAAATCCGCTCACCGCGAGTTTTGCCAGCATATGCTCGGCATCAACCTGATTTTTAGAGCAGCCAAGAGAGATCATTCCAACCTTATATGCCATCTGTTTTTCCTTTCAGAATAATTCTTCTTCGATTTCTTCCCCTGCTTCGCGCAGGGCGGTGCGTATATCGTGATAGCCGTAGCCGCTGCGTTCGAGAAGCGAAAAGGCTCTTTTGCTGTCAGCCTCGCTCTCTATCCTGCCGAATTTCTTTCTCAACAGCAGCAAAGCGCGGTTCGCCTCATCATCGTCAAGCCGTTCAAGCACACTGCTGATTATCTCGGCGGGAATTTTCTTCTTTTGCAGTTCCAGCCTAATCCGCCTTTTCCCAAACAGCTTTATCTCGCAAAGCTCCTCGGCAAACCGCTCGGCGTAGCGCTCGTCGTCCACAAATCCCAGCTCTTTCATCCGCTCCACCGCAGATTCGGCGGAACGGCTGTCGGTTTTTGCCGCCAGCCTTTCTTTCAGCACACCCGAGGAGTAGTCCCTCAGCGAAAGCATATTCAGCGCGCGCTGCTTTGCCTTTATGCGGTTGCTGTCGGCAAGAAGCTCGTTGAGCTGCTGCTCATCAACCTCGCCGTTTACCCTCAGTCCGCTGAGCTGCCAGCTTTCCTCCTCAACCGCAAAAAGATATTCGCCATCGACATAAACCGATATTCTCCCTCGCTTTGTGGTGCGAACTTCGGTTATCGTCATTTTCAGTCCTTCTCCACTTCGATGTCAATATTCGCGGCTTTGGTTCTGCTCTTTGCCGCGGGAGCGGCAGCGGGAGCAGTCTCCTCCGCCTTTTCGGGGGCGGATTCCTTTTTGGCGGAAGCGGCTCGCTTCTCGTTGATAGCCGCCATCATGCTGGCTCTCACCTTTTCGGTCAAATCATCAAGCAGAGCGGGATTGTTTCGGATATATTCCTTAACGTTGTCTCTGCCCTGTCCCAATCTGGTGTCACCTATGGCGAACCACGCGCCGCTTTTCTGAACATGGTCAAACTTCACCGCGAGGTCGAGTATCTCGCCCTCCTTGGATATGCCGCGACCGTACATTATATCGAATTCCGCTTCCTTAAAGGGCGGAGCCACCTTGTTTTTAACCACCTTTACCTTGGTGCGGTTGCCTATCACCTCGCCGCCCTGCTTTATCTGCTCAACGCGACGAACGTCAAGTCTCACCGAGGAATAGAATTTCAGCGCACGACCGCCGGGCGTGGTCTCGGGATTGCCGTACATTACTCCTATCTTTTCGCGGAGCTGATTTATGAATATGGCAACGCAGTTGGACTTGGAAATAGCGCCGGTGAGCTTTCTGAGCGCCTGGCTCATCAGTCTCGCCTGAACACCCACATGGGAATCTCCCATCTCTCCCTCTATCTCCGCCTTGGTCACCATCGCCGCCACCGAGTCGATAACCACAACGTCAACCGCGCCGGAGCGCACCAGAGCCTCGCAGATTTCCAGCGCCTGCTCGCCTGTGTCCGGCTGCGACACCAAAAGCGAATCTATATCAACGCCGAGTGCCTGCGCGTAAACAGGGTCAAGCGCATGTTCCACATCTATAAACACAGCCGCGCCGCCGCGCTTTTGAGCCTCGGCAACAACATGGAGCGCCACTGTGGTTTTGCCGGAGGATTCCGGTCCGTATATCTCGATTATTCTTCCCTTGGGAACACCGCCGATTCCCAACGCGAAATCAAGCGCGATAGAGCCGGTGGGAATAGCCTCAACATTCAGCGCGCTGCTCTGTCCCAGCTTCATCACGGCTCCCTTGCCGAACTGCTTTTCTATCTGGCTTATCGCCGTTTCCAATGCCTTCTGTCTGTCGTCAGCCATTTAAAATGTCCTCCCAATCGGTATAAGTAATAAAACGCCGTCAGGCGTGCATTTCCCAATGCTATGATTATAGCCTATCGCCGCGCGAAAAGCAACAGAATTCGAACGAACGTTCCGTAAAAATTATTGCTTTTACCCGCATTATTTTCCTCAGCTATGGCAAAACTAACTTCAAAAAGCTCAAAGGAGTTGATTTTGTTGGCAAATCCCCCCTCTTGGAAGCAGAATACCAAAATATCCGAGTATTTCAACAGCCTGCCCAAAGCCGTTCAGGAAAACATCATTCAAAGCGGCGCCGACTTTAATTCCGACGAAGAAATGAAAACCTGTGTCGAAAACATCACCGCCGCGGCGAAAGAAAATCCAATGGGCTGAATCGGAAGAAAGTCTCCGTTTTTCGGAGACTTTCGGCTTTTCTGTCGTTATATGTGGAAAATTCTCCGAAAGAGTGATATAATATCCGAGTTAAAGTTGCCGCAAAAAATGCCGCCCTGTCCGAAAGAGCAGAGCGGCAGAATAAAAGCCTTATTTTTTTGTCGGCGCGATTTTTTCCTCGCTGTTCTTTATCAGATTGAAAAGCGATGCAGCAAAAAGCGGATACTCGTCGTTTATCGAGCGGCTGGTTATCTCAACCGGAACCACCGTATCCACCTCGCCCAAATCGGGCAGCTGCTTCACCGTTCCCGCCGCAACCG
>CAZNJJ010000075.1:0-7797 GCA_964573335.1 uncultured Oscillospiraceae bacterium
GCTCCTTGGTATATTTGATAGCCTCGTCGATAGCGCCTTCGCCGATTCCCAGAGCCTGAGAAGCGATACCGATACGACCGCCGTCGAGAGTCTTCATTGCAATCTTAAAGCCTTCTCCTTCCTTGCCGAGCAGATTCTCATTGGGAACGATGCAGTCCTCAAATACAAGCTCGGTGGTGGAAGAACCGCGGATACCCATCTTCTTCTCGTGCTTGCCTACCGAGAATCCGGGAAAATCCTTTTCAACTATGAACGCGGAGATTCCGTGGTTGCCCTTGGAACGGTCGGTCATAGCCATAACAACGAATACGTTTGCGAATCCGCCGTTGGTAATGAATATCTTAGAGCCGTTGAGAACGTAATGATCGCCCTCAAGAACAGCAGTGGTCTGCTGACCGGAAGCATCGGTGCCTGCGCCCGGCTCGGTGAGTCCGAAAGCGCCTATCCACTCGCCGGAGCACAGCTTGGGCAGATACTTCATCTTCTGCTCCTCGGTGCCGTTCTCAAAGATGGGAGCGCAGCACAGAGAGGTGTGAGCGGAAACGATAACACCGGTGGTAGCGCAAACCTTGGAAAGCTCCTCAACTGCCATAGCATAAGCGAGAACGTCAGCGCCGGCGCCGCCGTACTGCTTGGGGAAATAAATACCCATCATGCCGAGCTTGCCGAGCTTCTTAACGGTTTCCATGGGGAACTCTTCGGTCTCGTCAACCTCTTCCGCGAGGGGCTTTACTTCGTTTTCCGCAAATTCACGATACATTTTGCGGAGCATCTGATGTTCTTTGCTCAGTACAAAGTCCATATTCTTTTCTCCTCCTATTGTAGAGTAAATCATAGCCGCATCTTCTTTTTGCGGTTATGAATTGCATGGGATACGCTGCTCATAGTCACACAGGGCGCAAAACTCCCTTTAGTGACTATAACATTATAACTTTAACACGACCGTTAAA
Organism: uncultured Oscillospiraceae bacterium; assembly: GCA_964573335.1. Classification (GTDB taxonomy): domain Bacteria; phylum Bacillota; class Clostridia; order Oscillospirales; family Ruminococcaceae; genus Yanshouia. Next base: position 951 of record CAZNJJ010000075.1, read on the forward strand.
TGATTTCAAGTGAAATTGTTAATTCTGTAACACTTTACGGAACTTTCGTCAGCCTACACAAATTTGTTGTCTCACTCTACACCATTTAGGCGAAAAAGAATCCTTAAAAATCCGCCTATTCCGAGGCGCATTTCCCCGCTCGGCATAAGCGGAAATCGAATTTCAACAATCGAAACCGCCGCGAAACGCAAAAGCCGCCGAGAATCTCTCCCCGGCGGCAAAATGCCTTTGAAAATCGGATTTACTTGTTGGATTTTCTCCAAATCTTCATCTTTTCCGCATCCTTTATCAGCTGCTCTCTGAAATCGGGGTGAGCGATGGAGATTATCGCCTCGGCACGCTGCCATGTGGAAAGTCCCTTGAGGCAGACCTTGCCGTACTCGGTGACGAGATAATGGACGTTGGTTCTGGTGTCGGTAACAACCGAGCCGGGATTGAGGGTGGGAACTATTCTCGAGCGGAGAACTCCGTCCTTGCCCTTGAAAGCGGAAGAACAGCAGATAAAGCTCTTGCCGCCGTTGGAAAGATAAGCGCCGAGAACAAAGTCAAGCTGACCGCCCGCGCCGCTGATGTGGCGTATTCCCGAGGACTCGGCGTTCACCTGACCGAAGAGGTCGAGGTCAACTGCGTTGTTTATCGAGATAAAGTTGTCTATCTGGGCGATAACGCGCACATCGTTGGTGTAGTTTACGGGAGCCGCCATGATGCTCGGGTTGTTGTTGACATATTCATAGAGCTTGTTGCTGCCCGCGCCGAAAGCGAACACCTGTCTGCCCTTGTCGATAGTCTTTTTGGAGCCGTTGAGCTTTCCCGCCGCGGCAATGTCAACAAAAGCGTCAACATACATCTCGGTGTGAACGCCGAGATCCTTCAAATCGCTCTGTGCTATCATCGAGCCTACCGCGTTGGGCATACCGCCGATTCCGAGCTGGAGGCAGGCACCGTTGGGTATCTCGTCAACTATCAGCTTGGCTACCGCCTGGTCCACATCGTTTGCGGCTGCGGCACCCATCTGGGCAATGGGAGGATTGGAGCCTTCCACTATCATATCAACCTGCGAAATGTGTATCTCTGTCTCGCTGTTGCCCGCAACTCTGGGCATATTCTCGTTGACCTCGAGTATAACCACCTTGGCTGTCTCGCAAACCGCCATGAGGTGAGAGGCGTTGAGTCCGAAATTGAAATATCCGTGCTCGTCCATGGGAGCTACCTGGAACATGGCAACATCGGGGGGAGCTATATGCTCACGATAGTATCTGGGCAGCTCGGAATAACGGATAGGCGCGTAAAAAGCAAATCCCTGCTCGATAGCCTTTCTCTCTATTCCGCCCATGTGCCAGGAATTCCATGTGAAATGAGCGGCGGGATTCTCTATCTTGAATATCTCGGGTGTCCACATACAAATTCCGCCATGAACGCCTATATCGGTCAGCTCGCTCATTCTTGCGGCGAGAGCCTTATCCAGCTCTACGGGGTGGCAGGTAGTCCAGCCGTAGTCTACCCAGTCGCCCGATTTAATAACGCTGACAGCTTTTTCTGGGCTGACCAGCTTTGATTTGTAAAGTTCTTCGTAGCTCATTTTGGTATCCTCCCGGAAAATATATTTTAACAAGCCGATATTGTTATTATATATCCACAAAAAGCAAATTTCAACCGCGTTGAATACCGCTCGTCCTAAAAGCAAAATCGAATAAATTGTTAAGTTTGACTAAATAATAACGCATTTCGCCAAAGGTTGACAACACAATGCAACATTATTACAATAATAGTATCTATTGCAGAAATCAAAAAGCAATAAATGAAACCCATCTTGCAGTTTTTATGCTTTTTAAGAGAGTGAGGAGGATAAAAGGTGAGCAGACTCGAAATACGCACCCCCAACCGCGCCCAAACGGTGGTCGAGGGTCTTTACAAGGATATTGAGCGGCGAATAACCGCCAGCCCTCCCGGACTTTGTCCCGTTGACCTTTCGGCGGCGTTTCTGCATCTCTGCCACGCGCAGACCTGCGGCAAATGTGTTCCCTGCCGAATAGGACTCGGACAGCTTTCCAACCTGATAAACGATGTCTTAAACGGAAAAAGCGACCTCTCCAAAATAGACATGATAGAACGCACCGCCACCGTTATCCGAGACACCGCCGACTGCGCTATCGGGCGCGAGGCGGCTGATATGGTTTTAAAGGGTGTTAAGGGCTTTCGTGAGGACTATGTTGAACACGTCACCAAGCACCGCTGTCTCTGCAATCTGAACCAGCCTGTTCCCTGTGTGGCACTCTGCCCCGCGGGAGTGGATATTCCCGGCTACATAGCGCTTGTGGCAAACGAACGGTATGCCGATGCCGTGCGCCTTGTCAGAAAGGATAACCCCTTTCCCGTTTCCTGCGCGATGGTGTGTGAGCATCCCTGCGAGGCAAGATGCCGCCGCAGTATGATAGATGACGCTATCAATATCCGCGCGATAAAGCGCTTTGCGGTTGACAATGCGGGCGTTGTTCCCACCCCCGCTCCCGCCGAGCCTACCGGCAAGAAGGTAGCGGTTATCGGCGGCGGACCCGGCGGTCTGAGCGCCGCTTATTTCCTCGCACTGATGGGGCATGAGGTAGAGGTGTTTGAAAAGCACAAGAGCCTAGGCGGAATGTTGAGATACGGAATCCCCAGCTACCGCCTGCCGAGAGAACGTCTTCAGGAAGATATTGACGCGATACTCTCCACCGGTGTCAAGGCGCATCTGGGAGTGAATGTCGGCAAGGATATAACGATAAGAGAACTCCGCCGCCGATTTGACTGCGTTTATATCGCAATCGGCGCGCAGGCTGATAAAACAGTAGGCATAGAGGGAGAGGATTCCCGCGGAGTTATCTCGGCGGTAGAGCTTCTCGGCGGAATAGGCGACGGCTCTCTGCCCGATTTCTTCGGCAGGAGGGTGGTTATCATAGGCGGCGGCAACGTCGCAATGGACTGTGCCAGAAGTGCCAAGCGTCTCAACGCCGAGCGTGTAACGGTGGTTTACCGCCGCCGCAGAGTGGATATGACGGCGCTTCCCGAGGAGGTTGAGGGCGCTGTTGAGGAGGGCTGTGAAATTCTCGAGCTTCAGGCTCCCATGCGGATAGAGAGCGACAAGTGCGAAACCGTCACCGCTCTCTGGACTCAGCCGCAGATTATCTCCACCGTAGATTCCTCCGGCAGACCCCGCCCCGCCAAGGCAGACGAGCCGCCCAAGAGAATCGAATGTGACATCGTAATTGTAGCTATCGGTCAGGGCATAGAAACCGCCCCCTTTGAGCAATACGGTATTCCGATAAAGCGCGGAATCATAGACGCGATGAGCTCCGGCGACGTTGGCACCATAACAGGCGTTTTCGCCGGCGGAGACTGCGTTACCGGGCCTGCCTCGGCGATAAAGGCGATAGCGGCAGGCAAGGTAGCCGCCGCCAATATAGACGAATACCTCGGCTATCACCATGAGATAACCGTTGATGTTGAGATACCCGCTATCAGCGTGACAGACAAAACTCCCTGCGGCAGAGTCAGCCCGGGCGAGCGCCCCGCCGAGGAGCGCCGCCGCGACATGGAGCTTATCGAGCGCCCGATGACACATCAGGAAGCCATGCAGGAAGCACGGCGCTGTCTGCGCTGTGACCACTTCGGCTACGGCGCTTTCAAAGGAGGCAGAACAGCAAGATGGTAAATCTCATTATAGACAGAATACATCTTCAAGTTCCCGAGGGAACCACCATTTTAGAGGCGGCACGCTCTGTCGGAATAGGCATACCCAGTCTCTGCTACCTCAAGGGAATAAACGAAATCGGTTCCTGCCGCGTATGCGTGGTGGAAGTGAAAGGGGTAAACACCCTTGTCGCCTCCTGCAACACCCCCGTCATGGAGGGAATGGAGGTTTTCACCAGCAGTCCGAGAGTGAGAGAAGCGAGGAGAATAAACGTAGAGCTTATCCTCTCTCAGCATGACTGCCGCTGTGCTTCCTGCGTTCGCAGCGGAAACTGCTCTCTGCAAAAGGTGGCAAACGACCTCGGCATCTTCGATATGCCCTACAAGCTGGAATACGCCCCTACCGACTGGACTACCACCTTCCCGCTCTATCGCGACGCGGCAAAGTGCATCAAATGTATGCGCTGTGTTCAGATATGCGACAAGGTGCAGACGCTCAACGTCTGGGACGTTGAGGGCACCGGCTCTCACACCACGGTAGACATCTCCTTCAACCGCCGAATAGCCGAATCGGACTGCGCTCTCTGCGGTCAGTGCATAACCCACTGCCCTGTCGGCGCCCTGCGTGAGCGCGACGACACCCATCAGGTGTTTGAGGCGCTCGCCGACCCCGAAAAGATAACCGTGGTGCAGGTTGCCCCCGCCGTGAGAACAGCTTGGGCGGAATCGCTCGACCTGTCGGAAGAAGAAGCCACCGTCGGCAAAATGGTAGCCGCCCTGCACAGAATGGGCTTCGACTACGTTTTCGACACCAATTTCGCCGCCGACCTCACCATAATGGAGGAGGGAAGCGAGTTCCTGGAGCGGCTCAAAGACCCGAAATTCATGGATAAGCCGATGTTCACCTCCTGCTGCCCGGGCTGGGTTCGCTTTGTGAAAGCGCGCTACCCCGAGTTCACCGATTGCCTTTCCACCGCAAAATCGCCGCAGCAGATGTTCGGCGCGGTGGCAAAGAGCTATTTTGCCGAAAAGCTGGGCGTTCCCGCCGAAAAAATATGCTGTATCTCAATAATGCCCTGCGTTGCCAAAAAGCACGAAAGCGCCCTCCCCACCATGAACGACACCGCCACCGGTCGTGATGTTGACATCGTTATAACCACCCGCGAATTGGCGCGCATGATGCGCTCCGAGCATATCATGCTGCAAAGCCTTTCCGAGGAGGAATTTGACAGTCCTCTCGGAACCTCCACCGGTGCGGCGGTCATATTCGGAACAACGGGCGGCGTTATGGAAGCTGCTTTGCGAAGCTGTGTCTACCTCGCGACAGGCGAAAACCCCGACCCCGACCTCTTTTGCAATATACGCATCTCGGAGGGGTGGAAAGAGGCGGAATTTCCGCTCGCGGGCAATCTTCTCAAAGTTGCGGTGGTCAGCGGTTTGGGAAATGCCAGAAAACTGCTTGACGCGATTAAGCGCCATGAGGTAGAATATGATTTTGTCGAAGTAATGGCTTGCCCCGGCGGCTGTGTAGGCGGCGGCGGACAGCCGATAAAAGACGGCTTTGAGCTTGCCGGACATCGCAGCCAAAAACTGCGCGGACTTGATGAGCAGGCGGAAATACGATTCTCGCATGAAAACCCCGATGTGCAAAAGCTCTATGAGGAATATTTCACCGCTCCGCTCTCCGAAAAGTCGCACAAACTGCTTCACACCGATCATTTCGGCTGGGAAATGCCGAGCGCGGTCTTCGACAAAGAAAACGGCTGAAAGGATTTTATATGAACAGTTTTGAATTTTACTCTCCCACAAAGGTTATATTCGGCAAGAACGCCGAAAGCCGCGTCAGCGAGGAACTGAAAGCCCTCGGCGGCAGTCGTGTTCTCGTGGTATACGGCGGGGGAAGTGTTAAAAAGAGCGGTCTGCTCCAACGTGTTGAAAATTCCCTCAAAGAAAGCGGACTTTGGTTCACCGAGCTGGGCGGAGTTTGCCCCAATCCCCGTCTCGGTCCGGTCTATGAGGGAATAGAGATTTGCCGCCGTGAGCGGATAGATATTCTGCTGGCGATAGGCGGCGGCTCCACTATCGACACGGTGAAAGCCATTTCGATAGGCGTACCCTACGACGGCGATGTTTGGGATTTTTACAGCGGAAAGGCTATGCCCACCGCCGCAGTTCCCACCGCGAATATCGTCACCATAGCCGCCGCGGGAAGTGAAACCAGCTCCAGCAGTGTTATCACCAAGGAAGACGGCATGATAAAGCGCGGTCACAACAGCGCGTTTATTCGCCCCAAGGTAACATTTATGAACCCCGAGCTGCTTTACACCCTTCCCCCCTATCAAACCGCCTGCGGCGTTGCCGATATAATGATGCACACCTTTGAGCGCTATTTCACCACCAGCGGCGAAAACGAAATGACCGACCGTATAGCCGAGGCTCTGCTCCGCACGACCATGCAATACGGCATCGAATGTCTCAAAGACCCTTGCAGCTATCAAGCGCGCTCCGAGATAATGTGGGCAGGCAGTCTCTCGCACAACCACCTCACCGGACTGGGCCGCAATCAGGATTGGGCAACCCACCAGCTCGAGCATGAGCTGGGCGGAATGTTCGATGTGGCTCACGGCGCGGGACTCACCGCCGTTTGGGGCTCCTGGGCGAGATATGTTTACAAAAACGATGTTATGCGCTTTGCCAGATACGGCGTGAATGTTCTCGGGTTGAATATGGACTACGACCACCCCGCCGAAACCGCTCTGCGCGCGATAGAAGCCACCGAGGAATACTTTGTCAAGCTCGGTATGCCGATATCCATTCCTCAGTTGATGAACCGCACTCTCACCGAGGAGGAGATAAAGGAGCTTTCGGTGAAATGCACCTTTTTCGGCAAGCGCACCATAGGCAATCTCATGGTGCTGGGCGAAAAAGAGATTTCCGATATTTACAATATGGCTAACAACTGAATCTAAAGCCAAAAAAGGCTCGCCTTTCCGTTTTTTTGGAAAAAGGCGGGCCTTTTCGATATGCTTTTTCGGGCAAAATAAAAACACCGCCTTTAAGGAGAATCGGGCGGTGTTTATCAGTTCTTAAATTGCTTTAAGATTTGGCTTGTAACAGCTTAAAATTAAGCGTTAGCGCCGGTGGTGGGGTTGGTAACAGCGTCAGCTACGGGAGCCTCAAC